>JAPOXB010000201.1 GCA_026707335.1 Chloroflexota bacterium | reverse complement strand
TCGGCTCCGAGATCGGGGCGGCCGTGGCGGCGCTCGTGCCGCTGGGCATCGACGCGCTCGGCATCAACTGCGCCACCGGCCCCGAGCTCATGCACGAGCACCTGCGCTACCTCTCGCAGTACTCGCCGCTGCCGATCCTCTGCCAGCCCAACGCCGGGCTGCCCCGCGTCGAGAACGACCAGGCCGTCTACGACCTCACGCCCGAGGGCCTCCGCGACGCGCACCGCACGTTCGTCGGCGAGTACGGCGTCTCGCTGATCGGCGGCTGCTGCGGCACGACGCCCGCCCACATGGCCGCCGTCGTCGAGGGGCTGCGCGGCGCCGTGCCCGCCCCGCGCGCGCCCCGGCCCGAGGCCGGCGTCGCCTCGCTGTTCACGCCCGTCCCCTACGACCAGGACGCCAGCGTGCTGATCGTCGGCGAGCGTGCCAACGCCAACGGCTCCCGCCGCTTCAAGCGGCTGCTGGAGGCGGAGAACTTCGACGAGATGGCCAACGTCGTGCGCGACCAGGCCGGCGAGGGCGCGCACATCGTCGATGTCTGCGTGGACTACGTCGGGCGCGACGGCGTCCCCGACATGGAGCGCCTGATCGGCGACGCGCGCGGCCGCACGACGCTGCCGATCATGCTCGACTCGACCGAGCCGCCGGTGCTGGAGGCCGGGCTCAAGCTGCTGGGCGGCAAGCCGATCGTCAACTCGATCAACCTGGAGGACGGCGGCGCCCGCCTCGACCGAACGCTGCGGGCGGCCCGGCGCTACGGCGCGGCCGTCGTGGCGCTCGTCATCGACGAGGAGGGGCAGGCCCGCACGGCCGACCGCAAGTTGGCCATCGCGCATCGCATCCATGACCTGGCGACGGGGCGCTACGGCCTCCCGCCCGAGGATCTGTTCTTCGACGCGCTCACGCTGCCGCTCGGCTCGGGCCAGGAGGAGCTGCGCAACGACGGCCGCGAGACGCTGGAAGCGGTGCGCCGCATCAAGGCGGAGCTGCCGGGCGTGCACACGATCCTGGGCGTGAGCAACGTCTCCTTCGGGCTCAATCCGGCCGCCCGGCAGGTGCTGAACAGCGTCTTCCTCCATCGCGCCGTCGAGGCCGGGCTCGACGCCGCCATCGTCAACGCGCGGCAGATCCTGCCGGAGCACCAGATCGACCCCGCCCAGCTGGCCGCCGCCGGACGCCTGATCGACAACGAATGGGTCAGCGGGCCGGACGGCGACCCGGTCGACCCGCTGCACGCCTTCCTGCCGCTCTTCACCGATGCGTCGGTGCAACGGGACGCCGTCGATCTGACGGAGGCGCCGCTCGACCAACGGCTGCACCGCCGCATCCTCGACGGCCTGCGCGACGGGCTCACGGGCGACCTCGACGAGGCGCTGGCCGATCGCCCTGCGCTGCCCATCATCAACGACACGCTGTTGCCGGCCATGCAGGTCGTGGGCGACCTGTTCGGGGCGGGCAAGATGCAGCTGCCCTTCGTGCTGCAATCGGCCGAGACGATGAAGGCCGCCGTCGGCTACCTGGAGCCGCACATGGAGCGCAGCGCGGACACCGGCAAGGGCAAGATCGTGCTCGCCACGGTGCGCGGCGACGTGCACGACATCGGCAAGAACCTGGTCGAGATCATCCTCAGCAACAACGGCTTCCAGACCGTCAACCTGGGCATCAAGCAGCCCATCGCCAGCATCATCGACGCCGCCGCCGAGGCCCAGGCCGACGCGATCGGCCTCTCGGGCCTGCTCGTCAAGTCCACCGTCGTCATGAAGGAGGATCTGCAGGAGCTCAACCGCCGCGGCCTGGCCGATCGCTACCCGGTGCTGCTGGGCGGCGCGGCGCTGACCCGCCGCTACGTCGAGCAGGACCTGCGCGACGTCTACGACGGCGCCGTCTACTACGGCCAGGACGCCTTCGAGGGCCTGGAGATCATGAACGCGATCAGCCGCGGCGAGACGCCGGCGGGGCAGGAGCGGACGGCGCCGGCGCCCGCGCCCAAGCCGTCGCCGGTCGCCGCTGCCCCGCTGCCCGCCCGGTCCTCCGTCGCGACCGACGCCCCGCTGGCCTCCCCGCCGTTCTGGGGCCGCCGGGTGCACAAGGGTCTCTCCGTGTCCGACGTCGCGGCCTACGTCAACGAGGTCGCGCTGTTCCGCGGCCAGTGGGGCTTCCGCAAGGGGGAGCAGAGCGACGCCGGGTTCGAGGCCGCGCTGGACCGCGACGCCCGCCCGACGCTGCGCCGCCTGATCCAGGAGGCGACCGCGCAGGGGCTGATCGAGCCCGCCGTCGTCTACGGCTACTTCCCCGTCCAGTCGGACGGCGACACGCTGATCGTCTACGACGCGGAGACCCGCGACGAGCGGCTGCGCTTCCACTTCCCTCGCCAGGACGGCAAGCAGCGCCTCTGCCTCGCCGACTACTTCCGCCCCGTCGAGAGCGGGGAGATGGACGTGGCCGGCTTCCACATCGTGACAGTGGGGGCCAAGGCCAGCGACCACGCCGCGCAGCTCTACGCCGACAACGCCTACCAGGAGTACCTCTACTGGCACGGCTTCGGCGTCGAGATGGCCGAGGCCCTGGCCGAGTACTGGCACGCCCGCGTGCGGCGCGAGCTGGGCATCGACGGCGGGGACGGCCCGGCCCCGCGCGACCTCTTCGCCGGGCGCTATCAGGGGGCGCGCTTCAGCTTCGGCTACCCGGCCTGCCCCAACCTGGAGGACCAGGAGAAGCTGCTCGCCCTCCTGCGCCCGGAGGAGATTGGCGTCACGCTGTCGGAGGAGTTCCAACTCGTGCCCGAGCAATCGACCAGTGCGATCATCACGGCGCACCCCGAGGCGGGCTACTTCAACGTCTGAGCGACGCCGCCGCGACGCGCCGCCCGTCACCCCCGAGTCGCCGGCGCGCCGATCCATCGACGCCAAGGGGCTCCCGCGAATACGCTGCCGGGGAACGGGTCCGCCGGGCGGCACCCACGGAGGCGCCTCGTCCATGGCTGAGTTCCTCGACCCGCGCTGGCGCACCGGCGAGGGGCCGCTCACCCGCTACGTGGTTCAACCCACGACGTACTTCATGCGCATTGAGGCCGCCGGCGGCATCGTGCTGGTGCTGGCCGCCGCCGCGGCGCTGATCTGGGCCAACGCCTTCGGCGACTCGTACGCCAACTTCTGGCACACCGAGGTCGCGTTCGACCTGGGCATCCTCACCCTCAGCGAAGACCTGCACGGCTGGGTCAACGACGCCCTGATGGCGATCTTCTTCTTCGTCGTCGGGCTGGAGATCAAGCACGAGGCCGTGCACGGCGAGTTGCGCGACCGTCGTCAGGCGGCGCTGCCCATCCTCGCCGCGCTGGGCGGGATGGTCGTGCCGGCCTCCGTCTATGCGGCCTTCAACGCCGGCGGGCCCGGCGGCGCCGGCTGGGGCATCCCCGTCGCGACCGACATCGCCTTCGCCCTGGGCGTCCTCTCGCTGCTGGGCAACCGGGCGCCGATCCAGCTCAAGGTCTTCCTGCTCACGCTCGCCGTCGCCGACGACGTGGGCGGCATCCTGATCATCGCCGTCTTCTACGCCGAGCAGGTATCGCTGCTCTGGCTGCTCGGCGCGGCCGTCACGATCGGCGTCATCATCGCCATGCAGCGCAACGGCGTGCGGCTGATCCGGGCCTACATCCCCGTGGGGATCGTGCTCTGGCTGTGCATCTTCGAGTCGGGCGTCGAGGCGACGATCGGCGGCGTCATCCTGGGCCTGCTCACCCCGGCGAGCCCTCTCGTCTCGCGGGAGCGCTTCGGCGCCTTGATGACGGAGATGCTTGAGCGCTTCCACGGCGCGATGGGCCGCGGGCCGCTGGAGGATCCCCGCCCCGGACCCGATGCGCCCGCCCGGGCGGGCATGCACCCCGGCGAGCTCGCCGAGCCCGAACGGCGGCAGGACCTCGCCGATCAGGTGGTGCATCGCATGGCCGGGCTGGTGCGGGAGACGCAGAGCCCGCTGTACCGGGTGGAGCACGGCATCGGCCCCTGGAGCGCCTTCGTGGTCGTGCCGATCTTCGCCCTGGCCAACTCCGGCATCCTGCTCACCGGCGAGTCCATCTCCGGCGCGCTGCGGTCCGACATCGCCTGGGGCGTGGCCGCGGGCCTCCTGCTGGGCAAGCTGGTCGGTGTCCTGCTGTTCAGCTACGTCACCGTCCGGCTGGGCGTCTCCGACCTGCCCGAGGGGGTGCGATGGGGGCACGTGGCGGGCGTGGCGCTGCTCGCGGGGATCGGCTTCACCGTGTCGATCTTCATCGCCACGCTCTCGTTCAACGACGCGCAGCTGGTCGAGGAGGCGAAGATCGGCATCTTCGCCGCGACCATCATCGCCGCAGTGCTGGGCTACCTGGCGCTGCGCCTGCTGCCCCCGTCGGCCCACGACGGGGGCCCCGACGGCGAGCGCAGCACGCTGTAATCGGCCGACGTCGCGCCCAGGGTCGTGGGTCGGCTGCGCCGGCTATAGCGTGCCCGGCGACGGCTCGGTATCCTGCGCGGGGCGCCCGGCCGGGCGCTGTCGACGCAAGGGGGGGTCGGGTGCAGGAACTGCGATACGCGAAGGTCGGCTCGGTGGACGACGCCGTGGCCGCGCTCCAGGAGGGCGGGCCCACGGCGCGCGTGCTGGCCGGCGGGACGGACATCATCGTGCAGGCGCGCGCCCGCGCGCGTGACATCGACCTGCTGGTCGACGTCAAGGGCATCGACGAGGTGATGCAGCTCAGCTTCGACGCGGACGGCGGCCTCACCGTCGGCGCGGCGACGCCCTGCTACCAGATCTACGGCGACGCCGCCGTGCGGGAGCACTACCCCGCCCTGATCGACTGCACCACGCTGATCGGCGGCACGGGCATCCAGGGCCGCGCCAGCCTGGGCGGGAACCTGTGCAACTCCTCGCCCTCGGGCGACTCGCTGCCGGTCATGTACGTGCTCGAGGCCACCGCCGAGCTGGCCGGACCCGGCGGGCGCCGGACGGTGCCGGCCGAGGACTTCTGCACCGGGCCCGGCCGCAACGTGATGCAGCCGGGCGAGTTCCTCGTGTCGCTGCACTTCCCGCCGCCGGCGCCGAACAGCGGGGCGGCCTTCCTGCGCTTCATCCCCCGCAACGAGATGGACATCGCGGTCGTCAACGCGGCCACGCAGCTGCGCTTCGACGGCGACGCGGTCTCGTGGGCGCGGGTCTCCATCGGCGCGACGGCGCCCACGCCGCTGCTCGTCCCCGAGGCGGCGGCTGCGCTGGTCGGCCGGCCCCTCAGCGACGAGAGCATCGCCGCCGCCGCGGCCGCCTCCAAGGCGGCGGCCCGGCCCATCGCCGACATGCGCGGATCCATCAAGCAGCGCAAGCACCTGGCCGCCGTCTACACGCAGCGCACGATCGCCATCGCGGCCGATCGGGCGCGCGGCTAGCCGCCGAACAGCGAATTCCCCAGCAGGAGAATCCCAGGAGGGCAGACATCGTGAGTGACAAGATCATCGTCAGCGCCACCATCAACGACGAGCCCACCGACATGCTCGTCTCCCAGCGCGACAGCCTGCTCGAGGCGCTGCGCGCCGCCGCCGGGGCGCTGGGCGTCAAGGAGGGCTGCAACGACGGTAACTGCGGCGCCTGCTCGGTCATGCTCGACGGGCGACTGGTGAACTCCTGCCTCGTCATGGCCGCCGAGGTCGAGGGCTCCGAGATCACCACCGTCGAGGGCATCGCCGACGCCGACCACCTGCACCCGCTGCAACAGGCCTTCCTCGAGGAGGCCGCTTTACAGTGCGGCATCTGCACGCCGGGGTTCCTCGTCGCCGCCAAGGCCCTGCTCGACGAGAACCCGGACCCCAGCGAGCACGAGATCCGCTACTGGCTGGCGGGCAACCTCTGCCGCTGCACCGGTTACGACAAGATCGTCCGCGCCGTGCAGCAGGCCGCCGCCGGCACCACCTAGACTCGACCCAACCGGCCCAGCAGCGCCGGGCGACGGACTCGCCCGGCAAGAGAAGCAACAGAAGAGCAACAGAACGGAAGGCTCGCCATGGTCACCACCGAAAAGCCCGACTACAAGGTCGTCGGCACGCGCCCCATCCGCCACGACGGCGTGGACAAGGTCATCGGCCGCGCCGAGTACGGCGCCGACATCCGCCTGCCCGGCATGCTGCCGGGCGCCGTCCTGCGCAGCCCGCACGCCCACGCGCGCATCCTCGGGATCGACACCAGCCGGGCCGAGGCCCATCCGGGCGTGCGCGCGGTCGTCACCAGCGCCGACTTCCCGTCGCGGCAGGGTGAGGAGGGCGAGGTCGGGCGCGCCGACAACGTGCTCGCGCACGACAAGGTGCTCTACGTGGGGCACGCCGTCGCCGCCGTGGCCGCCGTCGATCTGCACACCGCCGAGGACGCGCTGGACCTGATCGACGTCCAGTACGAGGTCCTGCCGCACGTCATGGACGTGCGCGACGCGATGCTCGACGGCGCGCCCATCCTCGACGAGAAGCTGCGCACCGCGAACCCGGACGGTTCGCAGGGCGACACGCCGACGAACGTCGCGCAGCACATCCGCTACGAGAAGGGCGACGTCGAGGCCGGCTTCGCCGCCGCCGACCTCGTCATCGAGCGCGAGTACGGCACGACGATGGCCCACCAGGGCTACATCGAGCCGCACAACTCCACCGCCTACTGGAGCAAGGACGACGAGGTCACGATCTGGACCAGCACGCAGGGCCTGTTCGCCGTCCGCGACGCCGTCGCGGGGATGCTGGGCCTGCCGGTCAAGAGCGTCAAGGTCGAGCCGGTCGAGATCGGCGGCGGCTTCGGTGGCAAGATCCCCGACTACCTCTCGGCCCCCGCCGCGCTGCTCTCCCGCAAGACCGGCAAGCCCGTGCAGCTCACGATGTCGCGCAAGGACGTCCTGGAGGCCACCGGCCCGACCTCGGGCACCCACCTGCGGGTTAAGATCGGCGCCAAGCGCGATGGCACGTTCACGGCCATGCAGGCCTGGATGGCCTACGAGGCCGGGGGCTACCCGGGCTCGCCCATGGGCGCGGGCACGATGTGCGTCTTCGCTCCCTACGACTGCGAGAACCAGCTCATCGACGGCTACGACGTGATCCTCAACAAGCCGAAGACCGCCGCCTACCGGGCGCCCGGCGCCCCCGCCTCGGAGTACGGGGCCGAGTGCGTCATCGACGAACTCGCCGAGGCGCTCGACCGCGACCCCCTGGAACTGCGCATGCAGAACTCCGCCACGGAGGGCACGCAGCGCGCCGACGGCTTCACCTACGGGCCCATCGGCCACGAGGAGTGCCTGCAGGCCGCCCAGGACAGCCCCCACTACCAGTCGGAGCTCAGCGGGGCGAACCGCGGCCGCGGCGTGGCCTCGGGCTTCTGGTTCAACATCGGCTTCGAGACCAGCATGGCCGCGCAGGTCCAGGCCGACGGCACCGTGCCGCTGGTCATGGGCGCCGTCGACATCGGCGGCAGCCGCGCCTCCGCCGCGATGCAGCTGGCCGAAGCCCTGGGCATCGCCGCCGAGGACGTCAAGCCGCACATCGTCGACACCGACTCGGTCGGCTTCACCTTCCTCACCGGCGGCAGCCGCACGGCCTTCGCCAACGGCTGGGCCGCCTACGAGTGCGCGATGGATATCCGCCGCCAGCTCGAGGAGCGCGCCGCGACGATCTGGGACTGCGCCGGCGAGGATGTGAGCTACGGCGACGACGGCGTCATCCGCGGCCCCAACGACGAGGACGGCGCCGCCCAGGAGTTCAGCTTCAAGGAGCTGGCGGCCGAGTTGCCCAACACCGGCGGCGGCATCGTGGGCCGCGCCGACGTCTCGAAGACCAGCCACGGCCCCGCCTTCGCGACCCACATCGTCGACGTCGAGGTCGACCCGGAGACCGGCAAGGTCGAGATCCTGCGCTACACCGCCATCCAGGACGCCGGCACCGCCATCCACCCCTCCTACGTCGAGGGGCAGATGCAGGGCGGCGCCTCGCAGGGCATCGGCATGGCGCTGAATGAGGAGTACATCTGGGACGAGAAGGGCCGCATGGTCAACTCGAGCCTGCTCGATTACCGCATGCCCACCGCGCTCGACCTGCCGATGATCGACACGATCATCGTCGAGGTGCCCAACCCCGGGCACCCCTACGGCGTGCGCGGCGTGGGCGAGGTGCCCATCGTTCCGCCCGCGCCGGCGCTGCACGCGGCGATCTACGACGCCATCGGCGAGCGCATGCGCATGCTGCCCATGTCGCCGACGCGCATCCTGGAGCGCACGCTGCCGGACGACGACTAGCGTCCCGCCGGCGGCGTCCCGCGGAGCGAAGGGGAGCGGCGCAATGGCCGTCGTCGTCGTGCCGCCGCTGCTGCGCCCGCTGACGGGCGACGCCGCCCGCATCGAGGTCGAGGGCGCGACCCTGCGCCGCGTGATCAACGAACTCGAGGCCCGCTATCCGGGCGTCAAGGCGCGCCTCGTCGAGGGCAACAAGATCCGGCCCGAGATCTCCATCGCGGTGAACGGCGGCATCGTCGCGGCCGGCCTCGTCGAGCCGATCGCGGAGAACGACGAGATCGTCATCATCCCGGCGATCTCCGGCGGCGGGGACAGGCCGCCTCGCGCGGGTTAACCCTCCGCGTCCGGCGGGGCTTCGTCCGCGCCGGACGCGGTCAGCAGGGCGATGCTGGCCGTGAAGCCGTGCAGGTAGTTGCTGCCGCCCACGGGCCCGATCTCGCCGTTGCAGAACAGCCCCGCCGTCGGGATCGGCCCCAGCGCCTCGGCGACCGCCGCCGCGTCGTGGTGCGGCGTGCCGAACAGCCCCTGCCCGCGCCCGTTGCAGGCGCACAGCACCGAGCCCAGCACCACCTCCCCCTCGTCGATCGCCGCCCGCGCGTCGGCCAAGTGCGCGCGCAGGTCGTCGTCGGCGGCGTCGGCGTCGCGGAACTGGAACTGGAACGTCTGGCCCACGCGGGGCACGGCGCTGATCGCGATCGCGCCCGCCTCCCGGTCGACGCCGACGATGTTGCGGATCAGGAAGTCGCCGCGGCCGTGCTCCTCCTGATACTCGTCCATCGCCAATCCCACGAGCAGGTTGTAGCCCACCCGCTCGCGCGTGGCGTCGTCGAGTTCGCCCAGCACTTCCTTGAGCACCTCCAGGGCCGGCCGTGAGCCGATCGCCTGCACGAGGTTGCGGTCGCAGGCGGTGATCGTCAGCGGACGGCCCAGCGGCTCCGCCCCCTGCGCCACGATGGGACGCACGCGCAGCCCCTTGACGCCCAGCAGCACCGCCCCCTCCTCGTACGCGCGCCCGTCGAGGAAGAGCGCCGTGCCGACGTCGCGGTTGTGCGCCGAGGCCATCCCCCCCAGCAGCACGATGTCGGACAGCCGCCCCTGCAAGCCCCGCACGAGGTTGTCCGTGTTGATGCTGAACGGACCCGAGAAGATCAGCCATGTGTCCGCGCCGGCCGACTGCAACCCGGCCAGGTCGTCCTCCGTCGTGACGCCTGGGATCACCGCGATGGGCGTGAACTCCGCCTCGGGCATCTCCAGCGTCAGGACCGACAGCGCCGCGCCGTCCTCCGCCTCGACGCCGCTGCCGATCACGCTCTGCCCCGTGCAACCGATGATGTGCCGCGCCTGTAAGCCTTCCTGCAGCCGCCGGCTGAGCGGGCCGTGGTGGCCGAACAGCGAGTCGGCGAAGACGATCGCCAGGTCGACGGGCCCCTGCCCGCCCAGCTCGTCGATGATCGCCTCGGCGGCCTCCTCCCAGGTGTCGCCGCCGCGCAGCGCGGCGCGGGTGCGTGCGGCGCCGGCGGTCGCGCTGGCGGAGGCGGCCAGCGGCGCCTCGTCCTCCATCAGGTTCATCAGGTCCATCGGGTCGCCGTCGGCCTCCGTGCGCGGTTCGGGCGCGGCGTCGCGGGTCGGGGCGGGGTCAGCGTCGGGCATGGGGCTCCTCCTGGTCGTGGCGGGCTGCTCCCGGCGAGTGTAGCGACGCGCGCCCCCGGCGGGACCTGGGCGCGGCGCGACGCCCGGCCGGTCCCTACGATGGCGTCATGCCCGGCGACACGACGATCCCCGGCCCCGACGCCCTGCGCCCCATCGAGGAGGCGGCCGTCGCGATCGCCCGCAAGGGCGGCGCGCTGATCCTCGACCGCTTCCGCTCCACGCTCCACGTCGAGTTCAAGGGCGGCCACAAGGACGATCCCGTCACGGAGGTCGACCGGGCCGTCGAGGCGCAGGTGCTGGAGCGGGTCAAGCGCGACTTCCCCGACCACGCCGTGCTCGGCGAGGAGGGCACCAACCACGGGGCCGCCGGGGCGGACTTCGTCTGGGCCATCGACCCGCTCGACGGCACGACCAACTTCATCAACGGGCTGGGCATCTTCTGCTGCTCGATCGGCGTGCTCTGGCGGGGCATGCCGGTCGTCGGCGCGGTCTTCCTGCCCGGGGGTCGCCACGCCGCCGCCGGCGTGTACCACTCGCGCCGGGGCGGCGGCGCGTTCTTCGAGGACGAAGAGTTCCGCTTCCAGGTCACGAGTCTGCCCGTGGGCTCGCGGATCAGCTCCGTGCCGGCCGGCCTGACCGGCGTCGACGGCCGCCGCGGGCGGCATCAGTTCGGCACCGCGCGCACGCTGGGCAGTTGCGCCGCGGAGTTGGTCCTCACCGCCGATGGCACGTTCCAGGTGGGCGTCTTCCACCGCCTGCACATCTGGGACGTCGCGGCCGGCGCGGCGCTCTGCCAGGAGGCCGGCGCCGCCGTCTGGGTCCGCGCCGACGGGGCCGGCCCCTGGCGGCCCTTGGAGCACCTGCGCGGCGGCCCCGACCGCGCCCCCAGCCTCGACGAGTTGCGCGGCTGGAACGACTGGCTGGCGGCCGGCGAGCCGGGCCTGCTGCCGCACCTGCCGCGCGACCTCCAGCGTGCGCAGTCGCCGCTGGCCGTCGCGCGGCGGATGATCTTCGGCAAGGGCGGCTGAGCCGGCGCCCATGCGCGTCGTGACGGGCAAGACGAGCCAGACGATGGCGGCGGCGGAGTTCCGGCGTCTGGCCTCCGGATACGCGACCTGCTGGCTCGACGTCGGCGCGGGCGACGGCGCGCTCTCATACCGGCTGGCGGACGACTTCCCCGACGCGCTCTGCCTGGGGCTCGACCCAAACGCGGAGGCGATGGCCGCCCAGGCGCGCCGCGCCCGCCGCAAGCCCGATCGCGGCGGTCGCGCCAACTGCCTCTACGTCGCGGCCGCGGTCGAAGCGCCGCCCGCGGAGCTGGCCGGCGTGGCCCGGGCGATCACGATCAACTTCCCCTGGGCGCGGCTGCTGGAGATCGTGCTGGGAGCGGGGGACGGCGCGCCCGCCGCCCTGGCCGAACCCCTGGCGGCGCTCGCCGCGCACGATTGCGCGGTCCAACTCCTGCTCAACGAGGTCACGGACCTGCCCGCCGTCCCGGCCGTCGAGCCGGCCATGCTGGCCGACCGCCTGACTCCCGCCTTCGCCGCGACGGGATTCCAGGTCGCGGCCGCGGACTGGCTGGCGACCGACGCCCGCGTGCGCAGCCGCTGGGGCGGGCGGCTGATCCGCGGCAGCGGCCGGCGGGTCGTGCGGCTGCGGGCCACGCGGGGCGCGCCCGGCGATCGCGCCCTCGCGATCCTGGACGCAGTCGCGATGTAGGTCGGGCGCTCTAGGGCTGCTGCTCGCCCGCCGCCTTGCGGGCGGTGTGCAGCGCGACGGCGCCCAATCCCATCCGTTCGTAGCCGGCCTCCGCCGCGCCCGCCGCGCGCAGCAGCGCGACCATCGCCTCCGCGTCGGGATGGCCCTCCAGCGACCGCCGCAGGTAGGCGTAGGCCGACCGCCGCCCCGACGCCCAGCCGGCCAGCGGCGTCACCAGGCGCTCGACGCCGAGGCGCGTCAGCGCTCCCCACGTTCCCCGCGGCGGATGCGTCATGTCGAGCGCGACCAGCCGGCCGCCGGGGCGCAGCACGCGCAGCATCTCCCCGAACGCGGCCGGCAGGTCGGCGAGATTGCGCAGCAGGAAGCCGCTCGTGACCGCGTCGAAGGAGTCGTCGGCGAAAGGCAGTTGCAGGGCATCGCCTAGCAGCCAGTGCACGCCCGCGTCGTCGAGCAGGCCCGGCTTGCGGCGCCCGGCCACCAGCATCGGCCGCGCGAAGTCGCTCGCCACGACCCGCGCCACGCCCGCGCGGCGCAGGTCGCGGGCGAGGTCGCCGGTACCGGTCCCCAGGTCCAGCACGATGCCGCCCCGCGCCCCGGTCCCCTCCAGCGCGGCCCGCACCGCCCGCCGCCGCCAGCGCCCGTCCATGCCGCCGGTCATCAGCCGGTTCATCAGGTCGTAGCGGGGGACGATCTGCGAGAACATCGACCGCACCTCCGCCGTCCGCGCCGCCGGCGGCAGCGGCGCCTCGACGCCGGGGGCGGGGCGCAGTGGGGGTGGGTCGGGCGGCGTCATGCGTCCCTCCGTGCTCCCCCCGTGGCGGCCCGGCCGCCGGCCGGGAGGCCCGGCGACGCGCCGGGTTTGTACCGCGCGAAGGCGGCTGGTAGCGTAACAAAACCGACCGGCCGGTCGGTTTTGGGGCGGGATCCGCCCGCGAGTCGTCGATGCCCGTACAGCAGGCGCGCGCGCGCAGCCGACAGCAGAAGATCCTCCGCGCCGCGGCCGACGTCATCTCCCGGCGCGGCTACCGGGACGCGGCCGTCGAGGAGATCGCGCGCGAGGCGGAGACCTCGAAGGGCGGCGTCTACTTCCACTTCCCGGGCAAGGAAGCGATCCTGCTCGCCTTGCTCGACCATACCGCCGGGCTGCTGCGCGGCAAGGTCGAGGCCGCCATCGCCGCCGAGGCCGACCCCGTCGCCAAGGCCGACGCCGCCCTGCGCACGCTGCTGCGCATCCTCGCCAAGCACCGCACGCTGGCCCGCGTCTTCGCCGTCGAGGCGGCGGGCGCGGGGCCCCGCTTCAACGCGCGCGTCTCGGCCATCCAGGACGAGTTCATCGCCCTCATCCGCGAGCAGCTCGACGACGCCGTCGCCGCCGGCGCAATCGCGCCGATGGACACGACGGTCGTCGCGCAGGCCTGGATGGGCGCCCTCGACGCGGTGCTGCAGCGCTACGTGACCGCCGGGTCGCGCGGCGCCGGGCGGCGCTCGCTCGATGAGATTCACGACACCCTGCGCCGCACGCTGCTGCGCAGCATCGGCGCCGAGCCCGCGCCCCGCCCGACCGACAATGGAGACAGACAGGAGTCTGGAGACCGCCATGACCACTGAAGAGATGACCACTGACACCGCACCCCCCGCCCTGCCCGACTGGCAAGCCGCCGGCGACTACGGCGACATCCGCTACGAGACGGCCGAGGGCATCGCCAAGATCACGATCGACCGGCCGCACGTGCGCAACGCCTTCCGCCCGCAGACCCTGTTCGAGTTGAAGGACGCGTTCACCCGCGCCCACGAGGACCAGGACGTGGGCGTGATCATCCTCACCGGCGAGGGCCCCCTGGCGTTCTGCTCGGGCGGCGACCAGCGCATCCGTGGGCACGGCGGCTACGTCGGCGACGACGGCGTCCCCCGCCTCAACGTGCTGGAGTTGCAGCGGCAGATCCGCACGCTGCCCAAGCCGGTCGTGGCGATGGTCGCGGGCTACGCGATCGGCGGCGGGCACGTGCTGCACGTCGTCTGCGACCTCACCATCGCCGCCGACAACGCCCGCTTCGGCCAGACCGGCCCCAAGGTCGGCAGCTTCGACGGCGGCTACGGCGCGACGCTGCTGGCGCGCATCGTGGGCCACAAGAAGGCGCGCGAGATCTGGTACCTCTGCCGCCAGTACGACGCCCAGCAGGCGCTCGACATGGGGTTGGTGAACACCGTCGTGCCGCTCGACCAGTTGGAGGCCGAGACCGTGCAGTGGTGCCGGGAGATGCTGCAGATGAGCCCCACCGCGCTGCGTTTCCTCAAGGCGTCGTTCAACGCCGACACCGACGGCCTGGCCGGCATCCAGCAGCTCGCCGGCGACGCCACGCTGCTCTACTACCTCACCGACGAGGCCAAGGAGGGCCGCAACGCCTTCGTCGAGAAGCGCAAACCCGACTTCAGCCAGTTCACCCGTTTCCCCTAGGCCGCGCCCGTGCCCACGGCCGCGACCGCCGCGCCGGGCCCCCGCGTCTGGCTGCTCGCCGCCCGACCGGCCACGTTGCCCGCCGCCGTCGCGCCGGTGCTGGTCGGCAGCGCCGCCGCGACCGTCGCGGTGGACTTCCGCCTCGGGCCGTTCCTGGCGGCGCTGTTGGGCGCGGTCTTCATCCAGATCGGGGCGAACTACGCCAACGACCGCGCCGACTTCCAGCGCGGCGCCGACGACGCCGGCCGCCTCGGCCCCACGCGCGCCACGCAGGCCGGGCTGGTCAGCGGCCGCGCCATGGCGATCGCGACGGCGCTGAGCTTCGCCCTGGCCGCCGGATGCGGCGTCTACCTCATCCTGGCGGCGGGATGGCCCGTGCTGGCCGTGGGAGTGGCGTCGATCGTCGCGGGCTACCTCTACACGGCCGGGCCCTGGCCCTACGGATACCACGGCCTGGGCGACCTGTTCGTCTTCGCCTTCTTCGGCGTCGTGGCGGTGATGGGCAGTTACTTCGTGCAGGCCGAGCGGCTCACCTGGGAGGCGGCCGCGGCCGCGATGCCCGTCGCCTGCACGGTCACCGCGATCCTCGTCGTCAACAACCTCCGCGACGCCGCCAGCGACCGCCGCGCCGGCAAACGCACCCTCGCCGTCATCTTCGGGCCGACCTTCGCGCGGGGGCAGTACGCGTTCCTGCTGCTGGCCGCCCCGGCGCTCATCCCGATCTTCGCCGCCGCCGGGCTGATGCCCTGGTGGTCGATGCAGGCCTGGCTCGTGCTGCCGGCGGCGGCGCTGCTGCTGCGCGCCGTGCTGGGCGGCGCCGAGGGGCGCGGCCTCAACGACGTCCTGAAGCGCACCGGGCAGCTGCACCTGCTGCTCGGCGTGCTGCTGGCGCTCGGCTACCTCTGGTAGCGTTCCCCACCGGCCTGCCCCAAGGAGCGACCACGTGCGCGTCTACCGGCTCGAAGCCCGCCAGGCCGTCCCCATCGACCGCGACGCCGCCTGGGATTTCTTCTCCACCCCCATCCATCTGGCCGACCTGACGCCGCCCGACCTCGACTTCCGCATCACCATCGAGCCGCCCGCCGCGATCTACGCCGGTCTGTTCCTGCTCTACCAGGTGTCGCCGCTGTTCGGCGTCCCCGTGCGCTGGATCACCGAGATCACGCAGGCCGACCCGCCGCGGCGCTTCGTCGACGAGCAGCGCGCCGGGCCCTACCGGCTGTGGCATCACGAGCACGAGTTCGTCCCCATCGACGGCGGCACGGAGGTGCGCGATCTGGTGCACTACGCGCTCCCCCTCGACCCGCTCAGCCGCCCCCTGCACGCGCTGCTCGTGCGCCGCCGGCTGCTCGGCATCTTCCGCTTCCGCCGCGAGGTTCTGCGCGACCGCTTCGGCGCGGCGCCCGACGGCGCGCCCGCCCCCACCCTGCGCATCGATCCCGTCTAGCGGGCCGCGCACGATCGCATTGCTTCGCCGCCGGCCGCGGATCGGCCGCGCCGCTGGACGCGCCCCGTACAATGCATAAGCATTGGAGTTGACACCTGGACCGGAGGGGCCCGTGCTTGAGACCCCGGTTTCCGTCCTCGCCCGCGCGCGGCCGGTGCGCGTGCAACGCGACACGCCGCTCGGCGAAGCGGCCCGGCTGCTCCGCCAAGAGCGGACGCGCTGCCTTGCCGTCATGGACGGCGACGCGATGGTGGGCATCTTCACCGACCAGGACATGCTGCAGAAGTGCTTTTCGAAGGGCGTCAGCGGCGACACCGACATCGGCCTGGTGATGAACTCGCCGGTGATCACCGTCGCGCCCGACTCCAGCATCCACGACGCGCTGGAGTTGATCGATCGCGAACGGATGCGGCATCTGCCCCTGGTCGAGCCCGACGGCACCCTGCGCGCCATCATCCGCGCGCGCGACATCCTCAACTTCCTGGCCGAATCCCTGCCGGAGTCCGTCCTCAATCAGCCCCCGTCGCTGACCTACCCCAGCAGCCGGGAGGGTGGCTGATGGCGCTCCATTCTCCGACCGTGGCGGCGATTCGCGCTGCGACCGATTCGGGAACATCATGAGGTCGAAGCGGTATTACACCTCGATCAGCGAAGAAGATCCGTGGGAGGACTCCGACTGGATCCCGTCCACCGCGGAGTTCCTGCTGCCCCGAGACCGTCTCCAGCGGATGCTGCTCGAGACGCCCACCCGCGAGATCACCACCGACCACTTCGCCACCGTGGGCCCCGACGACACGATGGAGCGCGCCATCTACCGCATGCGGCAGCATCGGGTGCGGGCGGTGCTCGTCATGCGGGGCGAGGACCTGCTGGGCATCGTCACCGAGCGCGACGCGGTCATGCACATCGAGCCCGGCGAGACCGGCGCCGACCTGATCGTGCGCGACATCATGACGCCCGACCCCGTCATCATCGGCGAGGAAGAGCCCGTCGGCTGCGCCGTGCAGCGCCTCGCCGTGGAGGGCGTCCACCACCTGCCCGTCTTCGATGAGTTCGAGCTCAAGGTCATCGGCATCGTCGAGCAGCGGCCGCTGCTGAACCGCATCATCGAGACGATCCTCAACGAGGAATGGGCCGCCGACATCGACGACGAGGAGATGGGCGGCGGCTAGCCCGGCGCCCCCCCCTCGGCGAGC
>JAPOXB010000164.1 GCA_026707335.1 Chloroflexota bacterium | reverse complement strand
AGGCCGAGAGCAGCGGCAGCAGCCCGAAGGACTGGAAGACGAAGCCGATGGTGTGGCGCCGCACCTCCAGGAGCTCCGGCTCGGAGGCGCTGGTGATGTCCTGGCCGGCGAGGCGGATCGCGCCGCTGTCGGGGCGGTCCAGGCCGGCCAGCAGGTTGAGCAGCGTCGTCTTGCCGGAGCCGGAGCGGCCCATCAGCGCGACGAAGCTGCCCCGCCCGACGTGCAGCGAGACGTCGCGCACGGCCCAGACGTCCTGGTCGCCGACGCGGAAGCGCCGCGTCACATCGCGCACATCGACGATCGTCTCCAGCTCATCGGCCGAGGGGGTGACCAGCCGCACGGGCCGCGCGATGGTCATGGGGCGCCGCCCGTCATGGGGGCGTCCTCAGCGTCGCCCCCGCCCTCCCGCCGGAGGGTGTCCCGCGAGATGATGACGTCACCGTCGCCGAGCGCCACGCGGACGTGGGCGCCCAGGTGGGCGGCCTCGCGCAGCTCGCGGGGGATCTGCAGGCGGCCGCTGCGGTCCACGACGGCGAACTCATGCCGCACCGTGCGAGGCGCGCCGCTGACCGGCGTCTCCACGCGGTTGTAGGTCTCCGTGGAGATGCGTCCGTCGCGGATCGTGACCACGCGCGGGACGCGTTCGGCGATGTGGTCGTCGTGCGTGACGATCACGATGGTGACGCCGAACTGGCGGTTGAGGTCGGCGAAGAGGTCGAAGATCTGATCGCCGGTGTGGGAGTCGAGTTCGCCGGTGGGCTCGTCGGCGAGCAGCAGCGGCGGGTTGTTGGCCAGCGCCACGCCGATGGAGACGCGCTGCTGCTCGCCGCCCGAGAGCTGCTCGGGCCGCGAGCGCGCGCGGTGGCTGAGGCCCACCGCCTCGAGCAACTCGGCCGTCCGGGCGCGGATCTCGCCGCGCGAGAGCCCGGTCACGACCATCGGCAGCTCGATGTTCTGCGCGGCGGTCAGGTAGGGGATCAGGTTGCGCCCCGTCTGCTGCCAGACGAAGCCCACCTCGCTGCGGCGGTAGTGGACCAGGTCGGGCTCCTCCATCGTGAGCAGGTCGCGCTCGTCGACGCGGACGGCGCCCGCGCTGGGCAACTCCAGCCCGGCCAGGATGCTGAGCAGCGTGGACTTGCCCGAGCCCGACGCCCCCACCATCGCCAGCATCTCGCCCCGCTCGATGCGCAGGTCGAGCCCGCGCAGCGCGACGACCTCCAGCGAGGCGACCTTGTAGATCTTGAAGACGTCCTCGCAGACCACGTGCCAGTCGGGCGCGGCGGGGCTGCCGGGAGTCGGGGCGTGACTGGGGCGGGCGTGTGCCGGTGTGGTCATGAGCTATTCGCCAAGGCGCAGAACCCGGTAGAGCGCGAGGTGGGCGTGCAGCGCGACGACCACCCCGATCGCCAGCAGGAAGACGAGGCCGAGGATGCCGTACGCGACGCTGATGGTACCCCAGTCGGTCACGAGGACGAAGGGCGGCACGACCTCCTCGCCGCGCTCGGTGACGCCCAGGAACTCAAGCATCAGGATGCCCAGCCGCGACCCGACCAGCGTGCCGGCCGCCATCGCCAGCACGACGATGAAGATCTGCTCGAACGAGACGACGGTCAGGATCTGCCGCATGGAGAAGCCCATCGTGCGCAGGATGGCGAACTCGAGCGCGCGGGTGCGGGCCGCCGCCAGCGACGCCACGAGGACGCCCAGGGCGCTGAGCAGCAGTACCGCGATGAAGGAGAGCAGCAGCAGGCCGTCCCAGCCCGCGGCCGTCAGCGGATCCTGATCCTGCGCCTCGCGCAGGGCGGCGGTGTCGAACACCGTGGGCTCGCCGAACTCGCCGGCCTCGATCGCGCCGCGCAGGCCGGCCAGCCCCTCGTCACCGTCGGGCGTGATCCAGACCTCGTTGGGGAACGTGTCGCCGCTGCGGTTGGCGCCGCGGTTGAGGAAGTAGCCCAGCCGGCCGATGTCGGCCAGCAGCAGGCCGTCGCCGGAGCGCGGATCGAAGGTGGGGAAGAGCTCGAACGCGCCCACGATGCGCATGGGGATCGATCCGCTGCTCGAGAAGGGGCGGATCTCATCGCCGATCTCCAGGCCGGCGTCCGCGAGGAAGGCCGCGTTGGCCAGCACGGGCAGCGGGTTCCCATCGGCGCTGAGGCGGATGCCGCGCCCGGCGGTCGAGAAGCCGCGGTCCCAGATGTAGCGCGCCGCCGAGGGGCGGGAGATCACGTCGGTCCGCTCGGCGCTGAAGCGCTCGATCTGGCTGCGCCGCCCCGGTTCGAGGACCGGCTCCCAGCGATCGATCTCCCCGAAGTCCTCGATCACGACGCCATCCTCGAAGGGCTCGCCGAGCAGGCCGGGCGTGGGGCTGTATTGCAGGTCGTCCCACAGCGCCTGCCCGGCGAACGCGCCCGAGCGCCCGCTGCGGAAGACGAGGATCGTGGTGACGAACTTCTCGCCCGCCGGCAGCCCGTCGAGCGAGGCGCTGACCAACTGCCAGCCCGCCTCGGCGCGCAGCGGATCCCGCATCCGCAGGTCCTGATAGCGCCCCTCCGCGTCGAGCACCCGCACGACGACCAACGCCCGCTCGACGCGGGTGACCCGGCTCCAGATGCCGATCCGGCGCGCCTCCGCCGGCACGGCGACGCCGGGCGGCGGAGGCGCGTCCGACGTGAGCGGGGCGACCAGCGCGGCCAGCGACCCGTCGGCCAGGTCGTCGCGGAACCAGGCCGTGTCCGGCAGGCGCGCCGTGTCCAGGCCCAGGATGTCGGCCTCGAGTGAGCGGCCGGCGCGGAGGTTGCGCACCGTGGTGCGCAGCACGGGGGCCGCGGCCTGCACGTCGTCCCGGTCCTCGAACCGCGCGGCGAGCGCGTGCGGCCCCATCTCCTCGTCCTCGTTCACGTCGGCCAGGCGCAGCGGCGCGCCCGCCAGATAGGCGGCGCGATCGTCGAAGGATCGATCGAGCGTGGAGCCGAAGGTCGCCGAGAACATGCCGATCGCGGTCGCGAGAAGCAACAGCAGCACCAGCCGGGAGTGCCCCAGCGGGGCGCGCATGAGTTGCCAAACGCCCAGTTGCACGGCCGTGCCGCTGAAGCGCGCCGTGAGGGCGTCGGCCGCGCGCAGCAGCAGCGGGAACAGGCGCAGGAAGACGACGGCCACCGTGACCAGGAACACCGCCGGCGACAGCAGCAGCAGCGGGTCGTAGTTGAGGTCGCCGAAGAGCTCCTCCGTGACCAGCGAGTCGGCCTGCTGCAACTGGAAGAAGAGCAGCGCCGCGACGACCACGATCACCAGGTCGAGGTAGTAGCGGTGGAAGGCCGACGCGGTCTCGGGGCGGGAGATCGACTGCTTGTACTGCACGATGCTGCGCCGTCCCGCGCGGATGGCGGGGATCAGCAGCGCGAAGAAGGCCAGCACGGCGCCCAGGCCCGCCCAGGCGTAGACGGTGGGCGTGAGGCGGGCGTCGAGCAGGTCGCTGCCGCTGAGCCCCTCGAAGGCGGGCGTCAGGCCCAGGAGCGCCACCGCGCCCAGGGCCAGCGGCGGGCCCAGCCCGAAGCCGAGCCCGGCCAGCAGCAGCCCCTCGACGCTGTAGATGCCGAGGATGTGTTTCGCGCCGGCGCCGCGGCTCTTCAGCAGGGCGACCTCGCCCGCCTGCCGGTCGATCAGCAGCGCCGCGACCATGACGAGGTAGTAGAGCACGATCGCGACGATCTGCAGGGTCAGCACCAGCAGCGGCACCTGCGCGAAGAACTCCTTCTGCGAGAAGGCGGCCAGCGTGTCGGGCATCTCCGTCTGGATGTGCGTGCGGGCGACCTCGGCTCCCACACCCCGGCTGAGCAGCCGGAGCCCGTGGGCCAGCGGCTCGACGTCGGCCGCGTCGATCGTGTCGAGGTCGAAGTAGGCCAGGTCCTCGATGCGGCCGTCGAGGTCGGCGATGTGTCGGGGCAGCACCTCCAGTAGGGTTTCCGGCGGCGTGAAGAACAGGTAGGTAGGCCAGCTCGCGGTGTCGAGGAAGAACCGGTCGGTGCGGCGGCCCCAGTACTCGGCGCCGGGGTCGCGGGGGCTGATCAGGCCCACGACGCGCACGCGCACGGGCGGCAGGTCGTCGCGCCAGAAGGGGTGCAGGTCGAACTGGTCGCCCAGCGCGACGCCGTGCCGGCGGGCGTTCTCGCTGCCCATGGCGACCTCGAGCAGCACGCCGCCGGTCGGCGCCGTCTCGGCCTCCGCGGTCGGGAAGCGCCCGGCGTCGATGGTGATGTGCGGCGCGAGATCGGTGAGGAACTGGAGGTTGGATCGCGGCCGCTCGGGGTCGTCGGTGGGGGACGCGCCGGTCGCGGTGAGAAAGAACGTGGAGGAGACGGCGTGCTGCGCCGTTCCGCCCAGGTGGGGGCCGATGCGGTTCAGTTGCTCATCGACCTCCACCTGCCGGCGGGCGTAGGGGACGGGGGCGAACGGGTGGGTGCTCGACGTGATGGAGATGTCCAGGTCGACCTTGTGCGCCCGCGACAGGTCGACGTCGACGCCCAACTCGCGCAGGGCGTTGCGGTAGATCTCCGTCGCCGACATCAGCCCGACGGCCAGCACCACGCCGATGATGACGGCCGCGAGCAGCCGCCGGTGGCCCGAGGCCCGGCGCAGGACGAGCCCCAGGACCGTCCGCGTGACCACCGCGCCGGCGCCGAGGGAGACCTGAGGGGCGCGCATCAGCCGCCCCCTGCGCGAATGGCGCGGCCCGATAGACTCAACCTTCCGGGTCCGGCGGGCGGGCCCGTCCGATCGCCGGTCGTCCAGGCGGCGCGGCAGTGGAGCATGCGGCGATGATCGCACGGATCGGCGTCGGCGGACCGTTCGGGGTGCTGCTCCTGGGCCTGGCCGGCGTGGTCTTCGCCGCGACGCTGGTGCTGGGCTGGCAGATCGCCGACGAGCCCGACCCGCCCGCCAATCGCGTCTTCGCGGGCGCGAGCCTGCAGGACGACACGCCGCCCGCCGACCTCGCGGGCACGATCAGCGACGTGGACGGCGAGGTCATCTCGGTCCGCGTGGGCGAGGATCTGGTGCGCGTGCGCGTGGGGCCCGACGCCGTGATTCAACGCCTCACCCCCATCACCCCGGCCGACGTCAGCCCCGGCGACTGGATCATCCTGGGCGGCACCGACGACAACGTGCATACGCTCATCCTGCAGGCGGCGATCGTGGCGGGGCCCGAGGAGGTCGTGGGGCCGGCGGGGGCGGCGCCGTGAAGCCGCGCGGGTGGCAAGGCTTGGCGGCCTGGCTGGTCGTGCTGGTGGCGGTGGGGGCCGCCGGCTGGTGGTTGGGCACGGAGGTGCTGGCCAACGAACCGCAGCGTCCGCCGCCCGTGGTCGTGGAGGCGCCCGACGTCGCGCCGCCGCGGGCGGGCGAGGCCGGCGTCGGCGCGGGGGTGATCGTGCCGCGCGGCGGCCTGAGCCCCTTCGGTCACGCCGACGGCCTGCGCGGGCGGCAGGTGCTCGTGGGACGGGTGGTGGCGGCCGACGACTTCACGATCACGCTCGACTGGGCGGGCGGCCGCACGCTGCTGCGCTTCCACGTGGGCTCCGACCTGCTGCTGCGTCTGGCGGTGGCGCCGGGGCAGCCGATCGAGCCCGGATCGGCCATCGCGCTGCTGGTCTCCGAGGACGGCGGCGAGATCGTCGCGCAGTCGGGCGTGCTGCTGCCCGAGTCGAGCCGGCCGGTCAACGACGCCCAGTTTTTCCCCGAGCGGCTCTTCCCCGAGCCGGAGCCCGACCCCGGGACGTCCTGAGCCGCGGCGCTGATCGCGGCGCACACGCCGTCGGCGGACGCTGGGGGCGGCCATCAGACCGCCAGCCGCAGCGAGCGCGTGATCGACTCGCGGATGTAGAGCCGCCAGGCGATGGCGACGCCCACCGCCAGCATCGCCACGAGCACGAGGTAGGACGCGCCCACGGTGGCCCAATCGGTCGTCAGGATGAACGGCGGCAGCACGCGGTCGCCCTCCTCGTTGACCTCCAGGAAGCGCAGCATCAGCCGGGCGATCCGGTCGCCCAGGAAGGTGCCCAGCGCCAGGCCCACCACCGCCACGATCGCGTACTCCACGATCAACTGCCCCAGCAGCGTCCGGCGGCCGATGCCCAGCGTGCGCAGCACCGCCATCTCCAGCATGCGCTCGCGCGCCGTGAAGATGACGCTGACCAGAAAGGCGATGATGACCAGGATGCCCACGGCGATGAACGAGACCAACAGGATGCCGCTGCCGCCCGCCGCGACGAGCGGATCGTCGCCGGCGGTGGCCACCTGCAGCTGCTGGTCGATCGTGGTGGGGTCGTCGCTGAGTTCGGCCAGGGCGGTGATCACGCGCTCGCGCAGGCCCGGGTCGCTGGGGCCCTGCACCCAGACCTCGCGGATGGCGACGGGGTCGCGGAAGCTGAGCATGGTGCCGAGGTGGTGGAAGTCGAAGACGTCGGCGATGAGGAATCCGCCCTCCAGCAGCGGGTCGAGCGTGGGGAAGAACTCGACGGAGTCGATGATGCGCACGTCGATGCTGAAGCCGGTCATGCGGAAGGGAGCGATGGCGCCCACGCGCAGCCCGTGCACGCGCAGGAAGCTGTTGCTGGCGACCACGTTGAGCGCGCAGACGCCGCGCGCGTCGCAGAGGTTGGGGGCCGGCAGGTAGACGCCGCGCCGCCCCGGCGAGATGCCCGCCGACCAGCGGTACTCCATCGCGCCGTCGCCGGTGTGGGCGGCCACGTCCGCGCGGCGCTCGATCTCGTCGCTGGTCTCCGCGAGGGCGAGCGGCTGCCGCAGCCACTGGTGGGTGGGCGCCTCGAAGCCCTCCAGCAGGACCGAGCGGCCGTCGTGGGTGATCGCGGTCACATCGTCGATGCGGAGGGTCCCCGGCTCCGGGACGCTGCGGTTCTGCGCCTCCGTGAAGGTGATGGCGTGCAGCGTGTAGGGCGGCTCGGCGTTGCGCGCCTGCGCGGTCTCGAACGCCGGCGCGCGCAGCACCTCCCACTCGCCGCTGAGCTGCGGCGTGCCCAGCACGACGCGGACGAAGCGGCCCGCCCGGTCGCGCAGCTGCAGCCAGATGCTGATGTCGTCGCGGACCTCGCTCAGGTGCACCGCGACGCTGAACTCCGCCACGTCGTCGGGCACGGGGATGCCGCCCAGGCTGGGCGCGGGGGCGAGGGCCGGCAGGATGTCCGCCGGGGGTCTCTCCGAGAAGTCGTCGCGGAACCACAGCAGGGAGGCCGCGCGCTGGCTCTCCACGCCCAGCAGCCGCACGCTCCCGCCGACCCCGCGCCCGGTGCGGGAAATGGCGCCGGTATGTCGCGCGACGAGGGTGGCGGGAGGGGCGCCGGGCAGGCCGGCCAGCCGCTCCTGCAGCACGCCGGGTGAGGCCGGCTCGATGCGGGAGCGCAGGTCGGCCCCGGCCCCGTAGCGCTCGCGTTCCTCGAAGGATCGCACGACGGTGCCCCCGTAGGAGGCGGCGAAGGTGCCCAGCGCCGCCGCCAGCATCAACAGCAGGCTCAGGCGCGCGAGGGGGCCGGGGTTGCGCACGGCCTGACGCAGCGCCGCGGCGACGGGCATCGCGAGGCGGTCGCGCGTCAGCCAGGCGAGGCCGCGCAGCAGCACCGGCAGCAGCCGCAGGACCAGGACGACCGCGATCAGCCCGATCAAGGCCGGCGCGATGAGCACCAGGGGGTCGGTCGTGAGCCCGCCCAGGCTGTCGCGGGTGAAGACGGCGTCGCGCGCGGAGACGGCCCAGACCAGGAAGCCCGCCACGACGAGGAAGGCGACGTCGAGGTAGTAGCGCTGCACGACCGTCGCGCCGGCGGGGCGGGCCGCGACGTAGCGCGCCGCACCGGGCCGCACGTGCGCCGCCACGACGACCGGGATCAGCACCGCGACCACGGCCAGCGCCGCGCCGGCCAGCGCCAGCGCCCAGGCTTGCGGCGTCAGCGGCGTGACGATCCAATCGGCGCCGGTCACGTCGCGGAACGCGCCGACGAAGCCCAGCGCGCTGATCGCGCCCGCCGCGATCAGCGGCGCCACGGCCGCCGCGATGAGGACGACCGGCGTCAGCTGCACGACGTAGAGCCCCACGACCTGCAGCAGCGACGCGCCGCGGCCGCGCAGCAGGATCAGTTCCTCCGACTCGCGGCCCACCAGCAGCCGCGCCATGACCACGATGAAGAAGAAGACGATCGCGACGACCTGGATCAGGATGACGAGGATCGGCACGACGCTGAAGTCGCGCTCGGCCTCGAAGCGGCGCATGGTGTCGTCGAGCCGGCTGGAGGTGAAGCCGTTGGCCGTGCCCACGTCGTCGCGCAGCGCGTCGAAGCGGGCGAGGTCGGCGGGGATGCCGGCGCTGTCGAAGGCGTCCACGGGCACGCCGTCCTGGACGCGCAGATCGACGGCGTAGCCGGGGATGACCTGGGCCAGCGGCCCGGCCAGGGCGTCGGAGTGCACCCAGAAGGGGGCGGTGCCGAAGAGGGCGGGGTTCAGCGTGGGGCCCAGGCTGCGCAGGCTGTGCCAGCTGGCGCGCCACAGAGGCAGGTCGGGGTCGGCGGGCTCGAAGATGCCGACGACCTCCACCGGGATGCGCAGCGAGACGATGGCGCTCGTCTGGCAGGGCACCGCGTTGGGCGGCGGCGACCCGTCCGGCAGCGGCGGCTCGCGGTCGCACTCGTCGTAGGCGTCGGCGATGGGGAACGCGTCGCCGACGCGGATCCGCAGCAGGTCGGCGTGGAAGCGCGGGATCGCCACCTCCACCGGCCCGTCGAGGACCGGGAATCCCAGGCCGGGGTCGAGGCGCAGCGCCGGCAGCCGCGGCGCGCGTCCCTCGAACAGGGCGTGGGACTCCCAGCCCTCGACCGAGGTGATCTGCGCGCCGTAGTTGGCGCCGGCGCCCAGGCCGGTGTCGAACAGCATGTGGAACGGCCCCGCCTGCCGGGCCCGCAGGTGGCCGGGCGCCGCCAGATCGCCGAAGTGGGTCTCGAGGCTGCCTTCGATGAAGGCCGTCACGTCGGCGCTGCGCTGCCCGCCGAGCAGCGTCTCGTAGAGCGTGACCTCGACGGTGCCGACGTCGCCGCTGCTGCGCCGCAGGTCGTAGTTGAGGCCCAGGTCGGTCAGGGCGCGCGTGTAGAGCGTCGTCGAGGCCATCAGCACGCTGGCGATGAGGATGCCCAGCCCCACGACGCCGAGCAGTCGCCAGTTCGCGCGCGCGCGCAGGTAGAGGAGTCGGAGGGTGGTCTTCACATTGGCCCCGCGTCGGGGCCTGAGTGTACCGGGCGGTGGTCGGAGAGGGGGCGGTGGGTCAGACGAGCGCTGGTCGGCCTTGGAACCTCAGCTCGACCTCCTCTACGGACATGACATCCAGGCCAGCCACAGGGGATAGGAACGTGCGGAAGCGCTCCGTCTCCTCCCCGGCCGCTTCGGACACGACCGCGTAGAAGTGCGCGTCATGGTGCAACTGCCGGATGTCGTCGACGGCCGTCGGCAGAGCATCGCGGATCAGCCCGGCGAGCCGGGCTCTGCCCTTTCCGCCCCCAAGAGGAACGACGAAGAAGAAGTGCTCGGGCTTCTGCCCACGCGACGCCACCAAGTCGACCGGATGCTGGGCAAGCGCTCCGGCAACGTTTCGGTCCGCCTCGATCTCGACCTCTTCGCTTCGCGTCTGGGCCCACCCGCGGAGGATGCCACTGACCAGGTCTCGCAGTTCCGACCGGTTCATGTGTCGTGGTTGCTCGACCCGGCGCGGTCGTTCCCGCACAAGGCGCTCGTAGAGTTCGCGGGACGCGGCGTCGAGCGATTCCGCCGCCCAGCGTTCCGGGCCGAGCAGCCGAAACTCGTTACTCGCGGATGCGGCGAGCCCCCGCATCGTCTCGACTGTGGGTGCAATGCGGCGCGGTTGCTCGCCGAGGTCGGCCTGGTGGGCGATGCCGAGGGCGGCCTGCAAGTCTCGGACGAAGGCACGAAACATCACGCGGTCAAACTGCGGCCAGGAGCGGCGGATCCGCGCCGCGGCTCCATGATCGAATCTCACCCTGGCTTGGCCGTCACGCGGATCCAGGACGGCCACACCCAGATTCACAGCCTCGCTCCTGGCGGGGTCACCTACGTACTGGAGAAGCAAGTATTGGTAGATGTTCATACCGACAGCCCTAGGACTTGGCTCACCGTCGCGCGCAGGTGAGGCTGGCGGGCCAGGAGGAACGAGACAAGAGCACTCTTGGTCTCGTCACCGATCCAATCGCTCGGTGTCGTGGAAGCGTACCGCACGAGGGCTGCCTGCGTGATCGCTTCGGCATCCGAGATGGCGCTGCGGACGTGCTCGCGAGCCAGCAATGGCCGGATTCCCGGGGGAAAGCGGAAGCTGATGTGTGCGGCATCCGGCTGAGCGCCAACCATCTTGAACAGCACCGGCGCGAAGGCCATCCCGAAATCGATCGCCATCAAGCTGCGTGTGCCGTCCACGTTGTCCACCAGCAGGTTCCGCCCGAAGTCCGGGTTCATCCGGTCTTCGGTTCCGATCCACATGTCCAGTATGAGCAGGCGTGAGAGCAGTTCGGCGTGATTCGGGCAGGCAGTGATCGTGCTGAGCCCTATCACGGTCGAGGAGGTACGCACGTAAGTCGTCGCGAACGCCACGCCCGGGCGCGCCCGGTCACGCTGTGCGCGGGCCAACGTGGCGATCGCTACTTCATCGACGTCGACCAGTACCGGCGCCGGCGTGTGCACCTGGAGCGCTACAGCGAGCAGGGAACCGACCCAGTCCGACGCCAATGAAGAGCCGGGAGCTATGCCCTGGAGCTTGAGGACTCGATCAACTCCGTCTGAGCATGCGAACAGTTGCGGCTCGGTCTGGCCGGTCCCGAAGTCGTGCAGGTGGGCCGTCGCCGACGGCATGGTCGCGATGGTTCGCGCAGCGTCCACGCCCGCCACGCCCTACGCCTGGAACGACGCGAGGACCTTCCGGTACGCCTCCCGATTCGAGGCGGGGTCGACGTCCTGCTGGGCGGGGCCGGCGGCGTCGGCGAGGGGGGCGTCCTCGTTGAGGAAGAGCAGGCCGGTGGGGACGCGGCCCTCCTCGTCCCAGGACAGCAGTTGCGTGAAGACGCCGGCCCGGTCGCGGGGGTCGTAGCCGGGCGTGCGGGCCACGTCGACGAGGTGGGCGGGCCACTCGTGGTAGCGGTCGTTGTAGGCGACGCAGGGCGAGATGACTTCGAGGAAGGCGAAGCCGCGGCCGGCGTTGGCGTGGCGGATGGCGGCGTCGGTGAGCTGCTCCAGCTGGTCGCCGTCGCCCGAGTAGCTGCGCGCCAGGAAGGTCGTGGCGGGGATGCTGAGGCCCAGCATCACCGGGTCGACCTGCTCGCGGGCGGCGAAGCCCCGGAAGCCGCCCTGGCTGGTGGGCGAGGCCTGGCCCTTCGTCAGCCCGTAGGTGCTGTTGTTCATGATGATGTAGGCGATGGACGGGTTGTTGCGGAAGGTGTGCATCAGGTGGCCGCCGCCGATGGCGAGGCCGTCGCCGTCGCCGCCGGCTGCGATGACGGTCAGCTCCGGGTTGGCCATCTTGGCGCCGGCCGCGCTGGGCAGCGCGCGCCCGTGCAGGGCGTGGTAGCCGTAGGCCGGCACGTGGTTCTGGATGGTCCCCGAGCAGCCGATGCCGGCGACGACAAGTGCGTCCTTGCCGTCGATGCCCAGCCGCCCGAAGGACCCGTCGAGGGCGTTGAGCACGCTGAAGTGGCCGCAGCCCGCGCACCAGATCGTGTCCTTGATGGGGAAGGTCTGCGTCACGTGGGGTTCGGTGGTCAGCGTGGTCATGCGGCTTCCGCCTTCCGTCGCCGGGCGCTACTGCTGCCCGCAGTAGGACGCGATGGGCCCCACGATGTCGTTGGGGCGCATGGGCTCCCCGTCGAAGCGGAGCACATGCTGGATCTTGGCCGGGTCGGCGCCCTCGCGGATGAAGAGCTTGGCCAACTGGGCGGCCGAGTTCAACTCCGCGACGAAGACCCGGCGGCGGCTGTTGATGAACTCGACCGTGTCCCGCGGCACCGGCCAGATCGTGCGGGGCTGGTGATAGGCCACGGCGATGCCCCGCGCCTCGAGCCGCTCCAGCGCCTCCAGGATGGGCCCGAAGGCGCCGCCCACGCCGATCACGCCGATCTCCGCCTCGGCGTCGCCCCAGAGGACGGAGGAGGGCAGGTGGCCGCCGCGCACGGCGGTCTCGAGCTTGCGATCGCGCTTGGCGACCATCACGCGCCGGTTGCCGGGGTTGGTCGTGACGGTGCCGTCGGGGTAGCGCTCGTTGCCGGTGACCAGGGACATGCCGTGGGCCGTGCCGGGCACCGTGTAGGGCGAGACGCCGTCGCTGGTGATGGCGTAGCGGTCGTAGCGGCCGAGCGCGTCGACCTGCTCCTGGGTGAGCCGCTTGCCGCGGTCGATCTCGATGCTGTCCAGGTCGAAGGGCTCGATCGTGGCGAGGTTCTGGCAGGTGCCCTGGTCCATCGCGACGTAGACGGGGATCTGGAACTGCTCGGCCAGGTTCGTGGCCTGGATGCCGATCTCGAAGCAGTCCTGCACGCTGCCGGGCGCGACGACGATGCGGGGGAAGTCGCCGTTGCCGCCGAAGCACATGAGGTTGATGTCGGACTGCTCGGGCTTGGTCGGCATGCCGGTCGAGGGGCCGCTGCGCTGCGTGTCGACGATGACGAGCGGGATCTCGCCACTGCCCGCCTGGCTGACGCCCTCCTGCATGAGGGCGAGGCCGGGGCCGGAGGTACCGGTCATGGAGCGCACGCCCGTCAGCGCGGCGCCGATCGCCATGTTGATGGCGGCCAGCTCGTCCTCGGCCTGGCGGGCGATGCCGCCGAACTGCGGCAGCCACTTCTGCAGCCAGTCGAGGATGTCGGTGGCCGGGGTGATAGGGTAGCCGGTGAAGAAGCGCCCGCCCGCGACGAGGAAGCCGAAGGCCAGCGCCTCGTTGCCGGTCAGCTGGATGCGCTCGCTGCCGTGGGTCTGCGTGACGTTGTAGAGCCCCTCGCCGACCTGCAGGTCTTCGGCCGCGCCGAAGCCCAGGTCGAGGGCCTGCAGGTTGTAACCCAGGATGGGCTGCCCCAGCCGCTTGAAGCGGGTGCGCAGCGCGTCGCGGACCTCGTCGTCGGGGATGCCCAGCGCGCGCGTGACGATGCCGGTGGCGATCATGTTCTTGTAGAGCGTGCGTCCCAGGTCGCGCACGGCGTAGCGGCCCATGGGCGCGGCGAGCAGCCGCGCGCCGTCGGGCAGCAGACCCTCCGGCAGGTTGCCCTCGGAGCTGTCGAAGACGACGACGGCGTCGTGCGCGAGGCGGGGGATGGCGCGGCGCACGCCCTGCTCCTCGAACGCCACCACGACCTCCAGGTGGTCGCCCATGGCGTGGCGCTCGGGCGCAGAGGCGCGCAGCGAGGCGGCGGCGTAGCCCCCCTTGATGCGCGAGAGGACGTCGCGCTCGGTGTAGACGTGCAGCCCGTCCCGGCGCAGCAGGTCGGCCAGGACCGTGGTCACGGTCAGGGAGCCGTCGCCGCCCTGGCCGGAGCAGATCATGTTCAAGTCGTCGATGTGGCGTGCGGTGTATCGGGGGGCGTCGATGGTTGTCATACGGCGCTGCCGTTCCCCGCGGCCTTGGCGGCGGCTTCCTCCTCGGCCTTCTTCTTCATCTTCGACAGGCGGAAGCCCTTGGGGTCCATCTGGCCGGTCGCGCGGCGCTCCTCGACGGTGGGCAGCAGCGGCGGCGGCAGCTTGTCGCGCTTGAAGCCCGACAGGCGCTGGAGCAGCGGCTTGCTACGCGGCGCGTCGGAGACCGGGCGCACCTCAAGCCAGCCGGCGTCGAGGCAGGCCTGGAAGGCCTCGTGCCCGGCCTCGGTGCGCACGACGGTGTAGGTCCAGCCGTCGAGGCCGATGCCGCCCGCGCCGATGTCGGCCTGGTCGGTGGCGTAGTCCTGGCAGTAGAGGCAGGCGGGGCGGGCGTACTGCTGGAACTCCTTCAGCGACCGCTCCTCCACCTCGCCGTCGGTGAAGCGGATGATCACCTTGCCCTTGATGTTGATGTTGTCGATCTCCTTGCGGTGGCGGCCGGACTCCCGCGCGATGGCGGCGATCGACTCGTGCGTGAAGGCCTCGGAGCAGAACAGCCCCAGCACCAGCTTGATGTTCTCCCGGTACCACTTGTTCATCGCCAGGCGGATGCCGGAGTGCTGCTGCTGGCGGATGCCGTCGACCTGGCAGGGCACCCCGACGACGGCGATCGGCTTGATGTCCCGCTCGATCGCCTCGCTCAGCGCCACGGTGTTGGGGGAGTACGTGTAGCGGGATCCGCGCGCGTTCAGGATCTCGTCCGGCGTGGTGGCCAGCAGATGCGTGCCCACTTGGGGGTCGTCCGGCAAGATGTCGCCAACCACGGCGCCGTTGATCCCGCCCTGCTCGAGTTGGTGCAGCAGGATGGCGCTGATCAGCCCCCCGTCTTGGGCGCGGGCCGCGATCTCGGGCTTGGTCGCGCGCACCAGGTACTCGTAGGAGTAGATGCCGTATCCCTCGTCGAGCTTGGGCTCGCGGTAGTGCACGACGTCGGCGATCGTGTGGTCGGGCGGGCTGAGCACCGGGCAGACGTCGGCGCAGAGCACGCAGTGCACGCAGGCCTCGCCGCGCGTGTCGACGGGCTCCTCGTTCACGTAGTCGAAGACGTCCGTGGGGCAGATCGTGACGCAGGCCGCGCAGCCGACGCACTTGCCCGTGTCGACCACCTCGCGCATCAGGAAGTCGTAGGCGTCGAAGCCGCCGCGGTTGATCTCGGTGCGCCAGGCGAAGGCCCACTCGGACGGGGGCGTGCCGCCCTCGACGAGGGAGCGGTAGCGCGTGAGGACGGCGTCGGAGCGGGCCAGATCGGCCATCGTCATCCCCCCGTCGCGGGTGGCGCGCCGCGTCCTTCGGCCGCGCGGGCGCGCAGCGCGAACCAGAATCGCCGCAGGCGATTATGGCACAGTGGCGAAACGGTATCGCCACGGCCCCATTCTGTCACCTGTTCCCGAGCGATGCACGCCGCGCGGCGCGGGATGGCGCTTCACCGAGGCGGGCGGCACGCTGGACCTGCGCCGTGCCCAAGCGCGCGATGGAAGGCGGCCCGACGCGCGATGTCGATCCTGGAGGTCATCATCCTGGCGGTCGTGCAGGGGGTGACGGAGTTCCTGCCGGTCAGCAGCAGCGGGCACCTGGTGCTGGGGGCCTGGATCCTGGGCGCCGACGACCCCGGCGTCGCCTTCGACGTCGCGGTGCACCTGGGCACGCTGCTGGCGCTCGTCGTCGTGTTCCGGGCGGAGGCATGGGCGCTGCTGGCCGGCCTCGCCGGACGGCGGTCGCTCGGGACGGGCAGCGCGGGCGGCAGCGGGCTGCCGCCGTCGCGACTGCTGACGCTGGTCGTCGTGGCGACGCTGCCCTTGGCCGTCGTGGGCCTCGCCGTGCGCGACGCCCTCGACGGCCCGCTGCGCGACCCCACCTGGGTGGGCGCCTTCCTGATCGGCACGGGCGTGATGCTCGGGGCCGCCGACCGCTTCGGCCGTCGCACGCGCGCCCTGGCGACGATCGGGGCGCGGGACAGCCTACGCGTCGGCGTGGCGCAGGCGGTGGCGGTGCTGCCGGGCGTCTCGCGCTCGGGCATGTGCATGGCGGCGGGCATGCTGCACGACGTGTCGCGCGAAGGGTCGGCCCTGTTCGCGCTCTATCTGGCGGCGCCGGCGATCGGCGGGGCCGGTCTGTGGGCCGCCTACCAGCTGGCGACGGACGGCGCCGAGGCGGGCGTCGGCGTGGGCGAGATGGCGCTGGGAGCGGCCGTCTCCTTCGCGGTGGCGGTGGTGGCGATCCGGGGACTGCTGGCGCTGGTGCGGGCGCACTCCCTGCGCGTCTTCGTCGTCTACTGCCTGGCGGCGGGGGTGGCCGTGCTCGCGGCGCGGGCGGCGGGGCTGTAGGTACGCCGGCGTCCGTCGGCGGCGCTCAGGGCAGGATGAGCTGCGACGGCCGCTCCAGGATGCCCTTCACGTCGCGCAGGAACTCCGCCGCCGGCGCGCCATCGACGACGCGATGGTCGATGGTCAGGCTCAGCGTCATGAACGAGCGCCGCTCCACGTCCGTGCCGCTCTCGCCGCGGAGGACGGGCCGATCGCTGATCCGGCCCACGCCCAGGATGGCGGCCTGCGGCGGGTTGATGATCGGCGTGAAGACGTCGATGCCGTACATCCCCAGGGTGGTGACGGTGAACGTGCCGCCGGTGAGGTCGTCGGGGCCCAGGCGGCGCTCGCGGGCCCGCGCCGCGAGATCGGCGCTGATCGGCGCGAGTTCGTCGAGCGGCAGGGCGTCGGTGTCGCGGGTGACCGGGACGATCAGCCCCTCGTCCAGCGCGACCGCGAAGCCGACGTGGATCCGCGGGTGCAGGACGATCTCATCGTCGCGGAGTTCCGCGTTGAGGCGCGGATGCGCGCGCAGCGCGAGCGCGGCGGCCTTCATCACGAAGTCGGTGTAGGTGGGGCGCAACTCCCGATCGGACCAGAGGTCGAGCAGCTCCCGGCGCAGGTCGACGGCGCGCGTCATATCGGCGTCCATCGCCATGGTCAGCTGCGCCATCTCCTGCAGCGAGGCGTGCATGCGCCCGCCGATCGTGCGGCGCATGCCGCGGTAGGGGAGCGTCTCGCCTTCGGCGGCAGTCGCGGCCGGGGCCTCCGCCGCCGCCGGGGCCGCCGCCAGCGCGGCCTCGACATCCTCCGTGACGATGCGGCCGCCCGGACCCGTGCCGTTCACGCTCGCGAGGTCCAGGTCGTGCTCGCGGGCCAGCCGCTTGGCGGCCGGCGACGCCTTCACGGGCCCCGCCGGCGCGGGGGGCGCCGCCGCGGCCGCCGCCGCCTGCTCGACGTCCGAGCGCAGGATGCGCCCGCCGACGCCGCTGCCGACGATCGCCCCCAGGTCGAGGCCGTGCGAGGCGGCCAGCCTCTTGACGGCGGGAGAGGCACGCCCGGGTTCGCTCGGTGCGCCGTCGGGCGAGCCGGCGTCTGGGGCCGGGGCCGGAGTGGGCGTGGGCGCGCTCGCCGCGGCGGGGGCCGCGGCCGG
>JAPOXB010000092.1:9547-17243 GCA_026707335.1 Chloroflexota bacterium | reverse complement strand
CCGTGCGCCGCCCCTCCGCCCGCCAGCCCCGCACGCGGTCCATCAGCTCGCGCAGCCGCGCCCCGAACGCCTCGACCGGCCCGAAGCGCAGGCGCCGCGCGCCGCCCTCGCCGGGCGCGCCCTCGGCCGCGAAGCGCCGCAGGTCGACGCGCGGGCCGCGATCCGCCACGGCCGCGAACAGCGCCTCCGCCGTCCGGTGCGGCGGCGGCATCCCCGGCGGCAGCGCGCCCCGCGCCTCCAGCGACTCCCGCGTGCGCTCCGCCAGGTCGTCGAGTTCCTCGGCGTGGCGGCGGCACTCCTCGGGCTCCTCCCAGACCCAGCGCGCGCCGGCCGGCAGGTGCTCCCACGCCGCGCCCCCGACCAGGAAGGCCGTCCAGAAACCCAAGTTGAGCGGCAGCTCCCCCGCCGACAGCCGTTCCAGGTCCGCGGCCAGGTCCGGCACGTCCGCCTCCGACGGCAGCCGGGCGCTCGTCGCCTCGTCGTCCGCCAGCGACGCCAGCATCCGCCCGGCCAGCGCCCGCATCTCGGGCTCGACGCGCGCCTCCCCGGCCGGCCCCAGCGACGCCGCCTCGACGGTCTCCACTGACCGCTGCGTCCGGGGGTCGAAGCGGCGCAGGCTCTCGACCTCCGAGCCGAACAGCTCGATGCGCAGCGGCAGGTCGTCCGTCGGTGGGAACACGTCGATGATGCCGCCGCGCCGGGTCAGCGTGCCCGGCTGGTCGACCACCGCTTCCCGCCGATAGCCCCCCGCGTCGAGCGACCGCAGCAGCGCCTCGGCGTCGAGCGACGCCCCGCGCGGCAGGCTGAGCGCGGCCGTCCCCGGCCGCAGGGTGCCCTGCGCGATCGCCTGCACGTCGGTCACGATCAGCGGGCCCGACCCCGCCGCCAGCGCCGACAGCACGCGCAGCCGATCGGACCCCGCCTCGCCGGGCGCGCGGCGGCGCTCGTAGGGCAGGCTCTCGCGGGCCGGGAAGGGCAGGGGGTCGGCGGCGCCGGCCGGCAGCCACTCGCGGATCTCCTCCAGCAGGGCGCGCGCCCGCGCCGGCCTCGGTGTCACGACGATCATCGGACCGGCCGCGTCGTCCATCCCATATAGCGACGCGACGACAGCCGCCTTGGCGCCGTCGGGCAGGCCCAGGGTGCGCGGGCCGTCCTCGCCCGCCGCCCGCGTGGCGCGGCGCAGCTCGTCGCCCACGGCGGGCAGCAGACCCGAGAGCAGCCCGGGCCTTGCCTCGTCGAACAGTGGCTCGTCGATCCGCGTCATCCCCCTGCGACCCTCCGCGCAACGCCCCAAAGGGGCCGGCCCGAGGGCCCGCCCCTGCGACGCATCGTCCGGCGACCGCGAGCGGCCGCCCCCGCCAGTCTACGACGCCCCCGGCCGCCGTTCCTCCGCCGGCGGTGTCCCGTTGAACGCGTTCATCGCCGCCTCGACGCCGTCGCGCAGGATCGCGATGACCGCCTCCGCCGCCTGCGCCTCGGCCGCGCGCAGCGCCGCCCGCTCCTCCGGGATCGGGCTCGCCAGCAGGTGGTCCGCCACGACGTCGGGGTGGTACGACGGCTCGTCGTTCACGTACGGCCGTCCGACGCCGATGCGCACCCGCGCGAAGTCGAGCCGGCCGATCGTCTCCCGGATCGAGCGCATGCCCTTCTGGCCGCCGTCGCCGCCCTCGCCGCGCACGCGGATGCGCCCCACCTCGATGTCGAGTTCGTCGACGACCAGGATCAGTTGCGGCGGCTGCGCGCGGTGCTGCGTCAGCAGCGACTGCACGGCGCGGCCGCTCTCGTTCATGAAGACGCGCGGCTGCGCCAGCACGACCGGCCCGAACGGCGTCGCGCCCTGCCCGCCGACGAAGAGCTTGGCCTCCTGCGTCAGCGGCAGGTCCAGCCGATCGCTCAGCAGCCCGACGACGCGCGCGCCCGCGTTGTGCCGGTGCGTCGCGTAGCGCGGGCCGGGATTGCCCAGCCCCACGACGATGCGCGCGTTGTACAGGGGCCGTCCGCCGCCGGAGCGCCGGCGGCCCGGGAGTCGCAAGCGCGGCATCGATGCCTCCCCTCGGGCCGGCCGCGCGCTAGGTCGCGCCCTACGTTACGGCAGTCTCCGCCGCCCGCAGCGCCGGCACGATCTCCCGCAGCAACTCGACGATGACGTCCACGTCGGCGCGGCTGTTCTCGAGCCCGAAGCTGAGGCGCAGGCTGCCCGCCGCCGCGTCCTGGTCGACGTCCATCGCCAGCAGCACGTGGCTCGGCTCCCACGACTGCGCCGTGCAGGCGCTGCCGCTCGAGGCCGCGACGCCCGCCTCGTCGAGCGCCTCGAGCAGCGACTGCCCATCGACGCCGTCGAAGCGCACGTTGGCGTTGTTGGCCAGGCGGTCGTCGCTGGCGCCGTTGCGCACCGCGCCGGGGATCTCGCGCAGCGCCCGCTCGAAGAAGCGGTCGCGCAGGCCGCGGACGTGGCGCACGTGTAACTCGCGCTGCTGCTCGGCCAGTTCCAGCGCGACGGCCATCCCCACGATGCCGCCCGGATTCTCCGTCCCCGCCCGGCGCGCCCGCTCCTGCCCGCCGCCCGTCTGCTGGGCGAGGAACGGCGTGCCCCGCCGCAGGAAAAGCGCCCCCACACCCTTCGGCCCGCGGAACTTGTGGGCCGAGATCGAGAGCAGGTCGACGCCCAGTGCCCCGACGTCGAGCGGCAGTTGCCCCGGCGCTTGCACGGCGTCGGTGTGCAGCGGCACGAGCCGCCCCATCTCCGCCGCCCGATCGCGCAGCGCCGCCGCGACCGCCGCGACCGGCTGCACCGTGCCGACCTCGTTGTTGGCCAGCATCACGTTGACCAGCACCGTGCGTTCGTCGACCGCCGCCGCGACGGCCGCCGGGTCGACGCGGCCCTCGCCGTCCACGCCCACGCGCACGATGTCGAAGCCGAAGCGCTCCAGGAACTCCAGCGTGTGCAGGACGGCGTGGTGCTCCACCGCCGTCGAGACGATGCGCTCGCCGACGCCGGCCAGCTGCTGCGCGAAGGCGACGCCCTTCAGGGCCAGGTTGATCGATTCCGTACCGCCGCTGGTGAAGACGACCTCGCCGGGGCGGCAGCCGAGCACCGCCGCCACGCGGTCGCGCGCGTCGTCGATGGCGGCCTGCGCCTCGCGGCCCAGACGGTAGAGGCTGCTGGGATTGCCGAAGCGGCCCGACAGGTAGGGCGACATCGCCCGGGCCACGGTCGGGTGCACGGGCGTCGTCGCCGCGTGGTCCACGTAGACGCTGGCATCCGCCACGGCCGCCCCAATCGCTCGACGCCGGCCCTGGGCCGATCTTGGCATATCCCGCGCCGATCGCGCGCACAGTCCGTTACGCGGGCCGCCGCCGCACGCGGGTCGCCCCCGCTATCCCGCCCCGCCCGGGTTCAGCGACGGACGCAGCGCGGCGCTCTTGCCCAGCGCGTTCGCCGCCCGCTCGAAGCTGGGGAAGACGGGCAGCCCGGCCTCCTGCAGCGCGTCGCGCGCCTTCAGCGCCGCCGCCTCGACGTAGGACGGGTGCAGCGCCGTCACGAACGGTTTATCCGACCGCTCGCGGAAGCGTTGCAGCGATCGGATCAGCGCGGCCAGCTCCTCCGGATCGCGCTCCCAGCGCTGCGCGGCGAACGTCGCCGAGACCTCCATCGCGACGGCGTCCACGTTGGGGTCGTCGGCCATCAAGTCGAGCAGGCGGTCGAGCGCCGCCCGGTCGGTCATGATCGTGCCGGCCATGTCGAGCGGGTTCTGGTAGGAGCCGCCGATCACGTTGAAGAACTCGCCCAGCTGCGCGTAGGTCGACTCGGCGAAGCGCGGCACCTCCCATCCGGCCCGCGCAAAGGCGTCGGCCAGCGCGACCGACTGCCCGCCGGTCATCGCCATCAGCGCCACGCGCCGGCCCCGGCCGGGCTTCGTGCGCTGCAGCGCGTGCACGACGTCGATCATCTCGTCGAGGCTCTCGACGCTGAGCGCGCCCGCCTGCCGCACGATCGCCTCCCACACGGCCTGGTCGGTCGCCAGGGCGGCCGTGTGCGAGCGCGCCGCCGTCGAGCCGGCCCTTGTCTGGCCGCCCTTCCAGATCACGACCGGCTTGCGCGCCGCCGCCGCCCGCAGCGAGCGCACGAAGCGCCGCCCGTCGCGCGCGCCCTCGATGTACATGGCGATAATCCGCGTGCCCGCGTCGGCCGCCATGTAGTCGAGGTAGTCGGCGGCCTCCAGCACGATGCCGTTGCCGAACGAGATCAGCGCGCTGCACACCACGCCGCGCGTCGCGCCGACCAGGCTGAAGTGCATCCCGTGCGTGCCGCTCTGCGAGATGAAGCCCACGTCGCCGGTCTGCCCGTGCGGCTGGTCGCGGTGGAAGCGCACGCCCAGGCGCGGGTTGTGCAGCCCCATGCAGTTGGGCCCGATCAGCGCCAAGTCGCCCTCCCGGGCCAGGGCGCCGATCTCCTCCTGCAGCGCGACCCCCTCGTCCTCGCCCGTCTCGGCGAAGCCCGACGTGAACAGCGTCACACCGCCCACGCCCGCCGCGATGCAGTCGCGCACGATGATCGGCGCGATCTTGCGCGGCACCGCGCAGACCACGTAGTCGATCGGCTCGGGGATCTCCGTCAGGCTGGCGAAGTTGGGCACGCCCAGCGCCTCGATGCCCTTGACTTCCCGCGGGTCGACCTGCACCGAGTACAGGTTGCCCTCGAACGTCTTGAGCGAGTTGAGCCACATGTAGCCCGAGGCCCGCTTGTCGCCCACCACGGCGACGGCCGACGGGTTGAGCACGCGGTCCAGGCGATCGAGGGAGATCGGCATCGGGGGTCAGGCCGGGGTCAGGACGATCCGGGCATCGACGGCGGTGGCGCCGTCGTGGCGGGCCAGGATCGGGTTCAGGTCGAGTTCCTGCACCTCCGGGTGCGCCTCCGCGAATTCGGACAGCGCCAGCAGGATCGCCTCCAGCGCGGCGAGGTCGGCCGGCGGCGCCCCCCGGTAGCCCTCGAGCACCGGGAAGGCCTGGATCTCGCGGATCATCTCGGCGGCGTCGTGCGGCTCCAGCGGCACGACCCGGAAGGCCACGTCCTTCAGCACCTCCACCAGCACGCCGCCCAGCCCGAACATCAGCACCGGCCCGAACTGCGGATCCTGCGTCATGCCCATGATCACCTCGGCGCCGGGCGCCGCCATCGGCTGCACCGACACGCCGCCGAACGCCTCCGCTCCGGCCGCCGCCTCGGCCGCCGCGCGGATGCGCCCGTAGGCCGCCTCGACCGCCGCGGCGTCGTCGAGGTGCAGTTCCACGCCGCCGATGTCGCTCTTGTGCGTGATCGTGTCGGAGACCACCTTGAGCACGACCGGGTAGCCCAGTTCGCCCGCGATCGCGACCGCCTCCGCGGCGCCGGCCGCGAGGCGCGTCGGCGTGACGGGCACGCCCGCCGCCCCCAGCGCCGCCTTCGCCTCGACCTCCGAGAGCAGTTGGCGGCCGGCGTCGCGCGCCGCCGCGAAGATCTCCGCCACGCGGTCGGTCCCGGCCTCGGTCGCGCTGTCGCTCAAGACGGCTCCCCCCGGGTCGCGGGGAGCGCCCCGCGAAACCCGCCCGAGCCTACGGCCGCGCCGATCAGGTGTCAAAGCGCGGGGGGCCAAGCCCAGCCGGTGTATGCTGCGGGATGTCAGTACGGATCACGCGCTGCGAGAACGGCTGCCCAGCGCTAATGGTCAGTAGAGCGGAGGAAGTTCCAGGATGGCGCATGTCTCACGCGTAGAGATCCATGGCGACTTCACCTGGGATTTCGCGCGCAACCCCGCCTCTGGTCTCTGGATTGGGTTCTGCGAGCAGTTGGGCCTGAACGCGGATGGCGCCACGTTCGAGGAACTGCAGGAGTGCATGAACGAGGCGATCACGTTGCTCTTCCGTGATCTCTATGAGGAGGGCGACCTGACACCCTTCCTAGAGGAGCACGGATGGACGATGAGCGCCGAGGAGAGTTCTCCGCCGCCCAAGGATGAACCCCGCTTCGACGTGCCGTATGAGCAGCGCCGCCGGTCGATCGGAGAGTTGACGGCAGTGGCGGCCGGATGATCCCGAAGCGCGATCTCATCCCGCTGCTGCGCGCGGCGAACTACACCTACAAGAACCGCACCAAGAGGCGTGAACTCTGGAAGCACAAGGGAAGCACGAAGCGCCTTCTGTTGCCACGCGCCAAGCAGGTTGATCCCCTGATCGCCCTCGACGTCCTGGTCAAGATCGGTATGCCGCGCGAAGAAGCGGAACGGTGGATCGAGGAGCACGGACGCTGAGCCCTACCTCCGCCCGGCGTAGTGCGGCGTTGACCCCCTGACGTCGCGTTCTTATATTTGCATACGCCGTTGAGCCGATATGACGCCGGCGCTCCGCCGCCCGGCCGTCGCTGCGAGAGGCCGGCCCCACCGATGAGCCCTTCCCCCTTCGACGACTACCTCGACCTCGTGGAGGCCGCCCGCGACCTGCAGATCCATCCCCAGAGCCTGCGCCGCCTGATCAAGCAGAAGAAGGTGCCCGCCACCCTCTTCGCCGGCAAGTACCTGATTGAGCGCGACAAGCTGGAGATGTTCAAGGCCAACTACGACCCGCGCCCCGGCCGCAAGCCCATCCGCCGCCTGCTCTAGCCCCCGCCCTAGAGGCCCCCGCCCGTCGCCCGCGACACGTAGGTCAGCGTGCGCGCGTACTGCGCCTGCGTGATCAGCTCCCGCGACACCAGGTAGTTGAGCAGGCTCTCGATCTTGAGCAGCGGATGCAGCCGGATGCCCGACTCGGCCAGCCGCGCCTGCCCCCCCGCCTGCCGGTCGATCAGCACGATCGCGTCGTGCACCATCAGCCCCGCCGAGCGCAGCGTCTCGGCGGTCTCGACGACGCTGCTGCCGCCGGTGATCAGGTCGTCGATCAGCAGCACCGTCTGGCCGGGGAAGTAGGCCCCCTCGATCTCCTCGTACAGGTCGTGCTCGCGGGCGTGCGGGTGGGGGTAGATCAGCGGCACGTCGGCCGTCAGCGAGAAGGCCGTCGCCAGGTGCAGCCCGCCCAGCGGCACGCCGGCCACCAGCTCGAAGGGCGAGAGGTGGGGGTGCAGCATGCCGCTCAGCGTGCGCGTCTCGTCGGCCAGCAACTCGCCGATGCGGCGCAGCGTGTGTGGGTTGCCGATCAGGCGGCGCGCGTTGATGTAGATCGGCGAGGCGAGCGTCGCGCCCAGGTCGAACGTGCCGAACTGCACCGCGCCCGAGTCCCACAGCGAGCGCGCCAGCCAGAGGTTGCCGGGGTCGGGGTCGTGTGCGCGCAGGGTCATTCGCGCTCCGTCCGGTCGCGGGCGGGCTCAGTCGTTCGATTGGGCGCCGCCGGCGGCCTCCACCGCCAGCGCGCTCGCCGCGACGCGCTCGTGGATGCGGCGCGCCAGGCCGTGCACGGCCGCCGGCTCGATGCCGCCCGGCGGCTCGCTGTCGCCCGCCACGACGCAGCCCACGCGCCCGCTGCGCCAGCGCACCTCGAGCTTGCGCTGCGCCTCCGTCGCGCCGGCCATGCGCGACCACTGCCGCACCGACTCGGCGAAGGCCAGGTCGTGCTCGCCGGCGTCCGTCACCCGGACCGCGCCGTCCGACGGCGCCGCCGCGCCGGCGAACTCGGCCGCGCCCTCGGCGTCCTCGAACAGGCTCAGCTCCACCGTCAGCAGGCGCTG
>JAPOXB010000092.1:0-9250 GCA_026707335.1 Chloroflexota bacterium | reverse complement strand
CAGCGTGACGCCCACCAGCAGGACGATGAGGATGATTCCAACGACCAGATAGGTCATCTCGGCACTCTCCCGGCGACCAAGCGGGGTCCGCGCGGCGCGGCCCCGGGGGGCGTCGTGCGGCCCCCGCGGGCATCGTACGCGACGCGGGCGCTCAGTAGGCCTCCTCCGCCCCCGCGACGATGTCCTCGACCACACTGGGGTCGGCCAGCGTCGTCACGTCGCCGACGTTCTCCGGCTCCCCCTCGGCGACCTTGCGCAGGATGCGGCGCATGATCTTGCCCGAGCGGGTCTTGGGCAGGCCCAGGCGCACGAACTGCAGCTTGTCCGGCGTCGCGATGGGGCCGATCACCGTTCGCACCGACTGCCGCATCGCCCGCGCCAACTCCGGCGACGGTTCGGCACCCTCGGTCAGGTGCACGTAGGCGTAGATTCCCACGCCCTTCACGTCGTGCGGGTAGCCCACGACGGCGGCCTCGGCGCAGGCCTCGTGCTGCACCAGCGCCCCCTCGACCTCGGCCGTGCCGATGCGGTGCCCGGAGACGTTGAGCACGTCGTCGACGCGGCCGGTCAGCCAGTAGTAGCCGTCGTGGTCGCGGTAGGCGCCGTCGCCGGTGAAGTACTTGCCCGGGTACTGGCTCAGGTAGGTCTGGATGAAGCGATCGTGGTCGCCGTAGATGGTGCGCATCATGCCCGGCCACGAGGCCGCCATGCAGAGCAGCCCGCTGACGTTGTTGCCCTCGATCTCACGCCCCTCCGGGTCGACGATCACCGGCTGCACGCCGAAGAAGGGCACCGACGCCGAGCCCGGCTTCATCGTGATCGCGCCGGGCAGGCCGGTGATCATGTGGCCGCCGGTCTCGGTCTGCCAGTACGTATCGACGACCGCCGCCCGGCCCTCGCCGACGACCTGGAAGTACCAGCGCCAGGCCTCCGGGTTGATCGGCTCGCCCACCGAGCCCAGCACGCGCAGGCTGGTGCGCCGGTAGCGGGTGACGTGCGCGTCGCCCTCGCGGGCGATGGCGCGGATGGCCGTCGGGGCGGTGTAGAAGCTGGTGATCCCCAGCCGGTCGACCATGTCCCAGTAGCGCCCCGCGTCGGGGTAGGTGGGGATCGACTCGAACATCACGCTGGTCGCCCCGTTCGCCAGCGGCCCGTAGACGATGTAGCTGTGCCCCGTCACCCAGCCGATGTCGGCGGCGCAGCAGTAGATGTCGTCCTCGCGCAGGTCGAAGACGTACTTGTGCGTCATCGTCGCGTAGAGCAGGTAGCCGGCCTGCGTGTGCAGCACGCCCTTCGGCTTCCCCGTCGAGCCCGACGTGTAGAGGATGAAGAGCGGGTCCTCGGCGTCCATCGAGACCGGCTCGCAGGCCGAGCTCTCCGCCCCCACCGCCTCGTCCCACCAGACGTCGCGGCCGGCCTGCATGGGGGCGCTGCCGTCGGCCCGTTGGTAGACGATCACGAAGCGCACCGAGTCGGTCTGTTCGAGCGCCGCGTCGACGTTGGCCTTCAGCGGCACGACGCGGCCGCCGCGGCGGCCCTCGTCCTGCGTGATCACCGCCGCGCAGGCCGAGTCGGCGATGCGGTCGGCGATCGACTGCGCGCTGAAGCCGCCGAAGATGACCGAGTGCACCGCGCCGATGCGGGCGCAGGCCAGCATCGCCACGGCCAGCTCGGGCACCATGCCCATGTAGATCGCCACCCGGTCGCCCTTGCCGATGCCGCGGCTCCGCAGCGCGTTGGCCAGCCGGCAGACCTGCTCGTGCAGTTCGGCGTAGGTCACGCGGCGGTTGTCGCCGGGCTCGTCGCCCTCCCACAGCAGCGCCGTCTTGTCGGCCCGCCGCGCCAGGTGCCGGTCGAGGCAGTTGGCGCTGACGTTCAGCCGCCCGCCCAGGAACCAGCCGATGCGGCCGCTCGCCAGGTTCTCGTCGACCACCGTCTCGAAGGGGGCCATCCAGTCGAGCAGCGACTCCGCCTGCTCGCGCCAGAAGGCGTCGCGCTCCTGCACGCTGCGGGCGTACATCGCGGCGTAGCGCTCGGCGCTCGTGATGAGCGCGCCGTCGCGGGCGGCGGGCGGCGGCGGATAGCGCTCCTCGGTGGGCAGCGCGGATTCGGCGGTGGTCATGGCACGGTCCCTCCCTGGCTCCGCTGGCGGGCATATGCTACCCACTGCGCCGCTCGCCGTACTGACAAATGGGCGCATGTCCGTCGGTGCGACCGGCGCCGGCGCCCGGGTGGGACGGGACGAGGTCATGCGGTTCCCAGTCAAGATCGACAAGGACCCCGAGAGCAGCTACGGCGTCACCGTGCCCGACCTGCCCGGCTGCTTCTCGGGCGGTGACACGCTCGACGAGGCGCTCGCCATGGCGGAGGAGGCGATCGTGGGCCACGTCGAGACCCTGCTCATCGACGGGCAGCCCGTCCCCGAGCAGCGCTCGCTGCAGGCGCACCAGGCTGATCCCGGCTTCGCGGACGGCGTCTCGGCGCTCGTCGATGTGGACATGACGAAGCTCTCGGGCAAGGCCGTGCGGATCAACGTCACGATGCCGGCGCGGATCCTCGCCATCGCCGACGAGGCCGCCGCCCGCGAGGGCGAGTCGCGTTCGGGACTGCTCGCCAACGCCGTCCTCCACTACGCTAGCCACCAGACGGCTGACCGATAGAGATGGAGCGTGGCGCCAAGCCGGCGCCCATCCGGGAACGCAAGCCGGGAGTGGAGGAGACCGTGACCAGCCAGGAGCCCTTCCAGCGCATCGACGTGCACGAGGCCCACCGCCGGCAGGCCGACGGCGCCGCCCTGATCGACTGCCGCGAGGCCGACGAGTACGCCGAGGGCCACGCCGCCGGCGCGCCCCTGATCCCGCACATGAGCGTTTTCCAGCGCGCCGGCGAGGTGGAGACCATCGCCGGCGGCAAGGATCAGCCCGTGATGTTCATCTGCAAGAGCGGCGGCCGCAGCGCCGTCGCCTCCGAGTTCGCCGCCGCCGCCGGCTTCAGCGACCTCTACAACGTCGAGGGCGGCACCGACGCCTGGATCGAGGCCGGACTGCCGATCGAGCGATAGGCCCGCCGCCGCGCGGCGGCCGCCGGAGGTCCGGGTGGCAAGACTCAGCCCCACGCAGAAGTACGCCCTCGCCGTGGGCATCGTGGCGATCGCCGTGATCGCCTTCCTGATCGTCAACGGCACCTTCTCGTTCGGCGAGCACAACCCCGGCGACGACATCATCCCGCAGGAGGAAGAGTTCGCCGCCGACGACGACGAAGACGACGGCGAGGCCCCCGCGCCGGCCGTCGCCGGTCGTCAGCCGATGCACCGCGCCTTCCAGTTCGGCGACCTGCGCGTCATCGTCACGGGCCTCACGGTCACCGACCTCGTCGGCCAGGAGGGCGCCGAGTCGGAGGCAATCGAGCGGTTCGCGATGGTGCACCTCTCGGTCCGCAACACCGGCACGAGCCCGCGCACGCTCGACGGCACGCTGGGCCTCGTCGACGCGACCGGGCGCAGCTTCACGCCCAACCGGCTCGCGACCGAGAACGCCGACATCGCCCACCCCGACCACGTCGACGCGCTCGTGCAGGTCCTGCAGCCCGGCATCATCACGCAGTTGGTCGTCGTCTTCGACGTGCCGCACGACGCCTACGGCCTGCGCCTGCGCATCGAGGGCGGCTACGTCGACGTCGAGCTCGAGCTTGAGCAGTGAGCGACGATCCGCCGCCGCCACGCCGCATCCTCCTCTTCGACATCGACGGCACGCTGCTGACCAGCGGCGGCGCCGGACGCCGCGCCATGGACCAGGTCTTCCGGCGCTGCTTCGGCCTGCCCGGCGACGCCCGTCCCACGGACGGCATCGACTTCGCCGGCGCGAGCGACCTGCGGGTGGTGCGTGAGATCTTCGACGCGCACGGCCGCGCCTTCGGCCCGGCCCAGCAGGAGCGCTTCGCGGCGCTCTTCGCCGAGGCGCTGCGCGCCGGGATGCAGTCGCGGCCGGCCCGCCTGCTGCCCGGCGTCGTGCCGCTGCTCGACCGGCTGCGGGCGGCGCCGGTGCTGCTGGCGCTGGGGACCGGCAACTTCCGCCGCACGGCGTTCGTGAAGCTGGCCCACTTCGGCCTCGACGGCTACTTCGACTCGAGTCCCCGCGGCGGCGCCTTCGGCGACGACGGCGTCAACCGGCCCGAGTTCCTCGCCGCCGGGCTGGCGCGCGTGCGCCCCCTCGCCGCGCCGGACGCGGACGTCGTCGTGATCGGCGACACCCCGCTCGACATTGAGGGCGGCCGATCGATCGGCGCGCGCGTCGTCGCCGTCGCGAGCGGGTTCTCGCCCCGCGCCGAACTCGCCGCCGCCGCCCCCGACGTCCTGCTCGACGACCTCGCGGATCTCGACGCCGCCCTGGCGGCGATCCTGGGTTGAGCCGGGCCGGTCGCGGCGGTTAGTGGAAGAAGTCGCAGGCCTCCATGTCGGCGGGCGGGTAGCTGATGCCGCTGCCGGGGTGCAGGCACGCCCCCCGCGACGGGTCGTCGAGCGCGCCCGCCCGCGGGGTCCACTCGGCGCAGCGCCCGCAGGTCCGCGCCGGGGCCGCTCCCGCGCTCGCGGCCGGCGCGCGCACCTCGCGCAGGTCCCAATCGGCGCGGCGCGGGATCGCGTCCGGTCCCGCGTCGGCGGGTTCCGCTTCCCGCCCGCGCGACCGCTTCGGGCGGTAGAAGCGACGCGGACGCTGCGCGCCGCTGCGTCCCTTGCGATTCTTGCGCCCCATCGCGTCCCTCCCCCGTCAGCCCCGGTGCAGCGCGTAGCGGTCGGCCGAGATCAGGCGCTCCAGCGCCGACGCCCAGCGGTCGCGCACCAGCGACTTCGCCCGCGCGCCGCGCTGCGCCTGGTTGCTGCGCAGCCCCCGCCCGCCCCACAGCCAGGTGCGCATCCGCGACGACTGCTCGGGCACGGGCGTGCGGTCGGTGATCCGCGCCCAGCGCACGCGCAGGCGGACGCGATGCGCCTCGCCGTTCTCCCGGTAGTGCACGTCGAGGTCGTGGTTGCCGTAGGGCGCGACGCGCGTGATCGCGGCGGGCGGGACGTGCAGCAGCTCCGTGCCGTCGTCGCCGACGAAGCGGACGCCCGCCAGCGACAGCCGCAGAGCGCCGTGGCGCGATCGGAACGGCCCCCGTCCAATCAGCGTCGCGACGTCCTCCGTGGGCAGTTCCAGCGGGATCACCTGGGAGACGTCGGCCCCGCAGCGATGGCAGCTGCGCCGCCCGTCGAAGGTCTCCTGGTGGCAGGCCGGGCAGATCTTCACGCCGCCAGTCTATGCCGCCGGCCGGCCGCCGGGCGGCGACGCCTAGTTCTGCGCGCCCAGGCCGCCCAGCTTGAGGCGGCGGCGCAGCGCCAGTTGCTCCCGCAGCGAGCGGTTCGCCGACTCGAGCAGCCGCTGCCCGATCTCCAGGCGGGTCGCCACGCGCGACGCCTCCAGCATGGCCTGCTTGTGCCCGATCGGCGCGGCCACGGTCGCGCCGATGGTGTCGGCCAGGCGGACTGGGTCGGCCGGCGTGCGCATCTCCCGCTGCCAGCCGCCCTCGATCGCCAGGGCCAGCCCCAGGTGGTCGGCGAACAGATCCCGCACATCGCCCGCCCGCTCGGCCGTCTCCTCGTCGCCCGCGTCGTCGGGCCGCGGCGGGAACTCGACCTCGCCGCGCAGATACGGTGCTTCGTCGAGCGACTCCAGCAGGCGGAAGCGCCGCGTGCCCCGGCAGATCACGTTGAAGCGGCCGTCGGGCAGCTCCTGCATCTCCGCGATGCGCACCGCGCAGCCCACCGCTCGCGGGACCGCGCCGCCGCCGACCTCGGGCCCGCTCTCGATCAGCGCGATGCCGAACTCCCCCTCGTCGCGGCGCACGTCGGCCACCAGTTGCCGGTAGCGGGGCTCGAAGATGTGCAGCGGCACCTGCTGGCCGGGGAAGACCACCGTGTTGAGCGGGAAGATGGGGATCACGGTCGGCATCCGGGATCTCCTCCGATCGATCGCGCGGGCATGGTAGGGCGACCCCCGCCGCGACGCGAGGCGCGCCGCGCGCGACGCCGCGGCCGGCCGGCGATCCTACGAGATGACCTTGTTCAGCGGATACGAGACGAAGCCGCTGGCCCCCGCGTCCTGCAGGGCGGGGATGATCTCCCGCTCCACGCGCTCGTCGAGGATCAGTTCCAGCGCGACCCACTGCTCGTCGCTGAGCGGGCTGACGGTCGGCGAGTGCTCCCCGTACTCGCCGATCAGCGCCATCACGGCGTCGAGCGCGCTGCGCGGCACGTTGAGCTTCAGCCCCACCTTGCTGCGGGCCGCGATGGCGCCTTGCAGCAGCATGTCCAGCGCCTCGATCTTGCGCCGACGGGCCGGGTCGGCCCAGGCCTCGTGGCTGGCGATGAAGCGCGTCGTGCTGACGAGCACCTCGTCGATCATGCGCAGGTTGTTGGCCCGCAGGCTCGAGCCGGTCTCCGTGATGTCGACGATGCCGTCGAGCAGGCGGGCCTTGATCTCGGTCGCGCCCCAGCTGAACTCTACCCGCACGTCGAGCCCGCGCTCCTCGAAGTAGCGCCGCGTGACTCCCACCAGTTCCGTCGCGACGACGCCGCCCTGCAGATCCTCGGGGCGCTGCACGGGGCTCTCGTTGGGCACCGCCAGTACCCAGCGCGCCGGGCGGCTGGTCGAGCGGCTGTAGCGCAGCTCGCTCACCTCGTGCACGTCGACGCCGTTCTCGCGCACCCAGTCGTGCCCCGTGATCCCGCAGTCGATCACGCCGTCGGCGGTGTAGCGGGCCATCTCCTGGGCGCGGAACATCAGGCAGGCGATCTCCGGGTCGTCGATCACCGGCACGTACGAGCGCGAGGGCACGTCGATCTCGTATCCCGCGTGGCGGAACAGGTCGATCGTCGCGTCCTGCAGCGAGCCCTTGGGCAGCCCCAGCTTGAGAATCGGCTGCGTCACCGTCGCGTCCTCCGTCGTTCGCGCGCCCCGCGCGCGGCGACGCGGCCGCGTCGCGGGGGCTCTTTGGCAGAGTGCCACAGGCCGGCCGCGCGAGCGACACGCCGCTTGACGCCGCCGCCGTCGGGTACGCTGACCCCATGACCACGACGGGCACGGACCAGGACCGCGACGCGCGCCTGCGCGAAATGCTCGCCGACGAGCTCGACGCCGCCTGGCTCTACGACACACTCGCCGGTCAGGCCCGCAACCCGCAGGAGGCCGACATCCTGCGCGACCTGGCCGAGTCGGAGCGGCGCCACGCCCGTCACTGGGCCGAGCGCCTCGGCGACCTCTCGCTCGTCGAGGGGCCGCTGCGCCCGGGTTGGCGCACCCGCGGCCTGGCGATGCTGGCCCGCGTCGCCGGCGTGGGAGCCGTGCTGCCCCGGCTGCGCGCCGCCGAGCTCGACGAGATCCGCCGCTACCAGGCCGAGCCGGAGTCGGGCGGCCTCGCGGCGGAGGAGCTGGAGCACCGCGAGACGCTGGGCGCCCTCGCCGCCGACGGCCGCCGCGGCGAGGGGGACCACGGCTTCGCCTCGGCCGACACCGCCACCACCTTCCGCGCCGCGCTCTTCGGCCTCAACGACGGCATCGTCTCCAACCTGAGCCTCATCGCCGGCGTGGCCGGCGCCGCCATCGACAGCGACGCCGTGCTGATCGCCGGCATCGCCGGCTGGCTGGCGGGCGCCTTCTCGATGGCCGCCGGCGAGTACATCTCCGTGCGCAGCCAGCGCGAGCTGTTCGAGCACCAGATCGCGCGGGAGCGGCTGGAACTGGAACTCGCCCCCGAGGAGGAGCGCGGCGAGCTGCTCGCCATCTACCGCCGCAAGGGCGTCTCGTCCGAGATCGCGGGGCAACTCGTCGACGAGATGATGGCCGACCCGGAGGTCGCCCTCGACACGCTGGCGCGGGAAGAGCTCGGCCTCGATCCGGACGACCTGGGCTCCCCCTGGCGGGCCGCCGGCGGCTCGTTCCTCGCCTTCTCGCTGGGCGCGATCGTGCCGGTGATCCCGTTCCTGGCCGGGTCGGGCTACTGGGCGCTGGCCGCCGCCATCATCGCCGGCGTCGCCACGCTGGGCGTGACCGGGATGCTCACGTCGCTGCTCACCGGTCGGCACCCGCTCTACGCGGGCGGGCGCATGATCCTCATCGGCCTGGCCGCCACGGCGGTCACCTTCGCCATCGGCTCCGCGCTCCCGATCGACCTGTGACGCCGCCGCAGCGCCGCCAACCACCGGGGCCGAAAAGGAGGAAACCCCGCTCTCGCCAGCGGGGTTTCCGGGGTCGGGGATGGCCCGGAAGGACAAGCATAACCATCCCCTGGCACAAGGCCTGCCTCGAATCGTATGGGTCCGACCCCGAGTCGTCATCCCCGCCGCGCCGGTGCAACCGTATGCCGGGAAACAGAAACCCCGCCGTGAGGGCAGGGCCTGCGTCATGGGGATAGACCAGGTAACTGACCGCGATCCGCCGAACCCTTGAAGACCATCGGATCGCGAGCCAGCGGGCGCCATCGCATCAGGCGCCCCACCACCCGCGCCTACGCCCGCTCGACCTCCACCCGCCCGATTGACCCGTCCGCCGGCAGCAGGGCCTGCAGCGCCCCGCCCTGCCACAGCAGCGACGCGAAGACCGACCCCTCCGCCACGTCCTCCGAGACCCGCGCCGTGATCGGCAGCGTCGTTCCGTTGCTCCGCAGGGTCACCGCCGCCCCGTCCTCGATGCCGCGCGCGGCGGCGTCGGCCGGGTGCAGGTCGAGGCAGGCGCTGCGGCCGATCCGGTCGGCGTCGTCCATCCCCAGCGCCGCCGACGTGCGGTCGCTGTACAGGTCGCGTCCGGCCAGCAGCAGCAGCCCGCCCTCGCCGCTGGTCTCCAGCGCGGGCACGGCGGCGAACGCTTGGCTCGTCGCCCCGTTCGGCGGCTGACGGCCGGCGCTCAGCATCCGCGGCGCCGTCGCGTCCGCGTAGCGGGCGTCGGCGCCGGCCAGGGCGTCCATCGCGGCGGCCGGGCTCTCCGGCAGCGCCGGGTCGTCGCGGTCCATCGCCGCGGCCAGCGCCGATCCCAGCGCGCGCAGGTGCGAGATCGCCGGTTGCGCGCCCCGCTGCGGCTGGTAGGCCGCCCGCAGGCGCAGCATCTGGCGGTCGGCGTTCGTCACCGTGCCGTCCTTCGCGAAGGCCGACACGTCGGCCAGCACGTGCGTTGCCAGCCCGACCGTGTCCGTCGCCGCCTCGTCGATGACCAGCAGCAGGTCC
>JAPOXB010000101.1 GCA_026707335.1 Chloroflexota bacterium | reverse complement strand
ACATGGAGGGCATCGCCAAGTGGGAGCTGCGCAAGGGCGAGAAGCGGGCGGCCGGAGAGGCGCTGCCCGATCGCGGCCTGTAGGCGCTCACATCGGCGCCTGACCCCACCCCCCTTCGGCGCTGGTCCCCCTCACCCTAACCCTCTCCCCAGGGAGAGGGGATCGGAGTGCCCCTTCTCCGTTGCGGAGCAATGGAGAAGGGGCTCGGGGGTGAGATTCGGGCGGTCGTTGGGGGACCGAGGCGATGCCTACCAAGTGTCGATGTAGGGGTACTTCTTCTCGGTGCGGGGCGGCGGGGGCGGCAGGCGTTTCAGGCTGGTCGCGATCCAAGCTCGCGTGTGGGCCGGGTCGATCACGTCGTCGAGGCCGCCGCCGGCGGCGGCGTTGATCGCCTTGGCGTTCTCGTAGCGCCGCGCGACGCGGCGGTCGTACTCGGCGATGCGCTCCTCCGGGTCCTCGATCGCCGCCAGCTCGGCGCGGTAGCCGAGCTTGACCTCGCCCTCGATGTTCATGCCGGCGAACTCGGCCGTCGGCCAGGCGACGGTGAAGAAGCCCACGAGCGAGCTGGCCCCGCACATCGCCTGGACGCCCAGGCCGTAGGCCTTGCGCACGACCACCGCGAGCAGCGGCGTGGTCAGGTTGGCGCCGGCGTTGAACATGCGCACGCAGTGCCGCACCAGCGCCGTCCGCTCGACGTCGGGGCCGACCATCATGCCGGGGCAGTCCATCAGGCTCAGCACCGGGATGTCGAAGGCGTCACAGAGCTGGATGAAGCGGGCCCCCTTGTCGGCGCCGTCGGAGTCGATCGCGCCGGCGAGGTGATGCGGGTTGTTGGCGATCACGCCCATCGGCCGGCCCTCGACGCGGATGAAGGCCGTGATCACGCCGATGCCGAACTTCTCGCGGATCTCGAGGACCGAGTCCTTGTCGGCGATCGTCTCGATGATCTCCTTCATGTCGTAGAGGCGCAGCCGGTTCTCCGGCACGACGTGGCGCAGGCGGCGCTGGTCGTGGGCCTCCCACTCGTCGGTGGGGCCCTGGAAGTAGGAGAGGTACTTCTTGGCGACCTCGACCGCCTCCTCCTCGTCCTTGGTGAGGATGTCGACGACGCCGTTGGGCACCTGGAAGGACATCGGCCCGACCTCTTCGGGGGTGTAGATGCCCACGCCGCCGCCCTCGATCATCGCCGGGCCGCCCATCGCGATGGTGGAGCCCTCGGTGGCGATGATCACGTCGCAGCAGGCCAGCAGGGCCGTGTTGCCGGCGAAGCAGCGCCCGTTGCTGACGCCGATCAGCGGCACGAGGCCGCTGAGCTTGGAGAACTGCGTGAACGTGTAGGTGTCGAATGCGACGCCGGGCCCGGTGCGGTCGTCGCCGGGGCGTCCGCCGCCGCCCTCGGTGAAGAAGACGAGCGGCAACTGGAAGCGGCGGCAGAGGTCGAACATGCGGTCCTGCTTGTAGTGGTTGCGGCCGCCCTGCGTGCCGGCCAGGACCGTGTAGTCGTAGGAGATGACGCAGGCGCGGGCGGCCTCCTCGCCGAAGAGATCGGCGTTGATCGTGCAGGTGCCGGCGACGAGGCCGTCGGCGGGCGTGTTCTTGCGCAGCGTCTCCTCGTCGTAGCGCTGGTGCTGCCGCGCGACGATCAGCGGCCAGTACTCCAGCAGCGAGCCCTCGTCGACGAGTTGCGCGATGTTCTCGCGCGGCATGCGGTAGCCGCGCTTGCGCCGCTTAGCCACCGCCTCGGGCCGGTGCTCGTCGAGCGTGTAGGCGTGGCGGTCGTAGGTCTCCTGCAGGTCGGGGCGGATGAAGTCGGGGTCGAGCGCCTCCTCCGCCTGCAGGCCGCCCTCGCCGACCTCGGCCTCCTCGACGTAGACCAGGGGATGGCCCTCGATGATGACGTCGCCCTCGGCGACCGTGACGCCGCGCACGATGCCGGAGACCGTCGCCTTGATGACGTGCTCCATCTTCATGGCTTCCATGACGGCGAGTTGCTGGCCCGCGTGGACGGTGTCGCCCTCGGCGACCAGGACCGCGACGATCGTGCCCTGGATGGGCGCGGGCAGCCCGACGGAGCCGTCGGGGCCGGTGAGGTCGGGGGCCTCCTCGGTGGTCGTGGCGGCCTGCGCCTCCTTGACCGAGCGGTCGTGCTCGAACAGCGCCAGCGGGTCGCGGTTGTCGATCTGCGCCCCGGCGAAGCCGGCGCCGCCGGCCCCGCCGGAGGCGGGGGCCGCGGCCGGGGCGCCGGCGACGAAGCGCTGCCGGTCGCCGTTGGCGGTCGCGGCGACCAGGGCCTCGGCGTGATGGTCGAGGAAGCGCGTGTAGACCCGGCCCGCCGCGAAGTCGGGGTGGGCCAGCACCGCGCGCAGGAAGGGGATGTTGGTCTCCACCCCCTCGATGCGGAACTCCGACAGCGCCCGCTGGATGCGGCTCACCGCGTCCTCGAAGTCGGCCGAGGGCGCTTGCGCGATCACCTTGGCCAGCAGCGAGTCGAAGCTGGGGCTGGTGCGGTAGCCGGCGTAGCCGAAGCCGTCGGTGCGCACGCCCGGGCCCGAGGGCGCGTCGTACGACGTCAGCAGCCCACCCGACGGCCGCACGTCCCCGCTGGCCGTGATCGTCTCCATGTTGACGCGGGCCTGGATGGCGTAGCCGTGGGGGGTCGCGGCGGCGGGGTCGGCCAGCCCGGCGTCGGCCAGCGACTCCCCCCCGGCGATGCGCAGCTGCGTCTGCACCAGATCGACGCCCGTGACCGCCTCCGTGACGGTGTGCTCGACCTGCAGGCGGGCGTTCGTCTCGATGAAGTAGAAGGGCGCGTCCTCCCCCATGCGAGAGGCGTCGACGAGGAACTCGAAGGTGCCCAGGTTGTCGTAGCCGACGCGGCTGGCGAAGCGCACGGCGGCGTTGGTGATGCGGTTGCGCAGGTCGGCCGGGAGGTTGGGCGACGGCGCGACCTCGATGATCTTCTGGTAGCGGCGCTGCACCGAGCAGTCGCGCTCGCCCAGGTGGGCGACGGCGCCGTGGCGGTCGCCGACGATCTGCACCTCAATGTGGCGCGCCCGCGGCAGGTACTGCTCGACGTAGAGCGCGCCGTCGCCGAAGGCGCTCGCCGCCTCGGACTGACAGCGCGCGAAGGTCTCGGTTAGCTCGGCCGGATCCTGCACGGCGCGGGTGCCGCGCCCGCCGCCGCCGGCGACGGCCTTGAGCATGATCGCGCCGCCCTCGCCGAGGCCGGCGAGGAAGTCGGCGGCTTCGTCCTCGGTCACCGCGGCGTCGCTGCCGGGGATCGTGGGCACGTCCGCCTCGGCGGCCGCCGAGCGGGCCCGGCCCTTGTCGCCGAACAGCTCCAGGTTGGCGACGCTCGGCCCGACGAAGGTGATACCGGCGTCGGCGCAGGCGCGGGCCAAGCCGGCGTTCTCGGCGAGGAAGCCGTAGCCGGGGTGGACCGCGTCGCAGCCGGCCGCGACGCCCGCCGCGACGATGGCCTCAATGTCGAGGTAGGCCGGCACGCCGCGGCCGTCCAGCGCGACCGCCTCGTCGGCGATGCGCGTGTGCAGCGACTCGGCGTCGTCCTGCGAGTAGACCGCCACGCTGCGGATGCCGAGGTCGGCCGCGGCGCGGGCGATCCGGATCGCGATCTCTCCCCGGTTGGCGATCAGCAGGCTGCGGACGGGCATGGCGCTTCTCCCCGGCGGTGGTTCCGCCGACTCGGGGAGAGTTTAGCCACGCGGCCGCCCTGGGACGGCCAAGCCGTTGGCGCAGCGCGTCAGGAGCCCTCGAGCAGCGCCGTCGCGAACACGACCCGGAAGGGCACGCAGTAGATCACGGCGGCCCGGAAGCTGTCGGGGTCGACGTCGGGCGGCACCTCGTAGTTGACTGAGCCCTGCGTCGCTTTGACCGGGCCCAGGCTGATGGCGCCGTCGACGTGCACGTCCCCGCCGGGGTCGGGCGTGAGGTACACGTGCAGGTCGGGGCCGTTGCGCACGGCGTAGTCCTGGAAGCGCAGGATCACGTCGCCGTCGGGGCTGATCACCAGCAGGACGTCGCCGCTGCCGGTGTGGAACTCGTCCGCCCCCATCAACTCGCCCTGGCTGACGAGCCGGCCCGTCCGCTCGGCGGGCTGCGCTTCCTCTTCGGGCTCTTCCGCGGCCGGCTCCTCGGCCGGAGGATCCTCGGCCGCGGGCTCTTCGGCTGCGGGCTCCTCGGCGGCAGGTTCGTCGGCGGCCTCGGTCGTGTCCTCGGCGGCGTCCTCTGTAGTGTCCTCAGTCGCCTCGGCTTGCGCCGCCGACGCCTGCGCGCTCTCCTCCCCGTCGGGCTCCGCCTGGGCGGCTGCCTCGTCCGGAGCGTCGTCCTCCTCGACGGCCGCCGCCGACTGCTCCGCCGCGGTCGTCTCGCCGTCCGAGGCGTCCTCCTCGGCGGCAGCCGACTGGTCCGAAGCCGCCTCCTCGGCCGGCGCAGCGCTCTGCTCGTCCTCTTCGTCGTCCACTCCGGCGATCGCGAAGCCCAACTCTTCGTCCAGCGTCTCCCCCTCATCGAAGAAGGGCTGCACCAGCCAGACAGTCAGCCACACGACGGCCACCAGCGCCACCACCGCTCCGACCCCGCCGATCGCCCAGAAGATCGGCTGACTGCGCGGGCCGGCGCGGCGCAGCCGCTCGCGGGGGATGCGCGTGGCGACCTCGGTCCCGACGGCGGCGGCGAAGAGGCCGGCGGCCGGCATCATCACGCCGTGGACCAGGAACAGCCCCACGGCGATCGCCACCGCGCCGCCCACGATGTTCGCGATGCCGGCCCGCGGCCACAGCGCCGCGACGGCGACCACCGTCGCCACGAGCGTGCCCACGCCCAGCACGATGCGCAGGCTGCTCCCCTCGAGCCCGGTCAGGCGGGCGGGGCCCTCGCGCAGAAAGTCGGCGGCGGCCTGGGAGCTCAGCACCAGAAGCCCGGCGATCACCCCGGTCAGCAGGACCCCGACGAGCAGGGCCCGCCGGTACTGCTCGCCCCGGGCCGGATCGAGAAGGAATTGCGTCGTCATCGTCGTCCCATCCTCCGTTGTCTGGCCGGACTCGGCCACCCCTGCGTACCGGTTCAGCCTGCCAGATCATCCTGCCAGAGGTACGCCCTGGAACCAGTGCAGGATGCGCGCATTCTCCTCGCTGGGATAGGTGTGAGACAGGTCCGCGATCTCGCGGTACTCGACGTCCGCCCCCGCGGCGCGCAGCGCCTCGACCGCGCCCCGCGCGATGTGCACGGGGAACATCCAGTCGAGCGCGCCGTGAGTCAGGTAGATCGGCAGGCCGCGCAGCCGCTCGGGGGGCGCGACGTCCACGATCGCGGGGTGGAAGGAGGCCGAGATCGGCGCGAGGTGCGTGCCGGGCACGGTCGGCGCGAGCCCGCTCAGCAGGGCGAACGATCCCCCGTCCGACATCCCCGTTACCAGGATGCGGGAACGATCGATGCGCCAGCCGTCGGCGATCTGCTCGATCATGCGGTGCAGCGGGCGGCTGTCCATGTCGGGGCCGGCCAGCGACCAGGTGCGCCCCTGCGAGGTCGGGCCGGCCAGGATCACCCCCGCGGCTCGCGCCGCCGGCAGCCACATCCACAGGAAGTCCCGGCCGTGCCCGGAGCCCCCGTGCAGCGCGATGACCAGCGGCCACCCGGCGGGGCCGCGGCCGTCGGGCTCGTACGTCTCGGGCACGTAGAGCGAGAAGCCCCCGCGCGACTCCCGTTCGTTGTCCGCATGGAGCACGCCCCGGTCGGGCCGCGAGGGGTCGGCCGCGGCGAGCGCGTCGAGCAGCGCGTCGTCGTCGCGGTGCTCCTCATCGAGGAAGAAGCGCGACACGGGCCGCAGCGACGCCGCCAGCGGATACAGCGCCTCCGAGGCGAGACTGACGGATCGCACCGCCCGGTAGGCGTCCCGGATCTGGTCGGGGTCCGTGAGGCAGTCGGCCAGCGCGTTGTGGCCCTCGAGCGCCGCCTCCGCCGCGTCGAGCAGCCGCTCGCGGAACGGCTTCAACTCGGGCGGCCACTCCTGCGCCCGGAACGACGCCAGCGCCTCCCCCAGCGGCCCCCGGTACGGCGCCGCGACGGCGACCGCCTCGGCGAGGGCGGGCGGGTGCAGGCGGCGTCCGGCGCGGCGCAGGCCGTCCACCGCGTCGAGCAGCGGCGGCAGCAGCGTCATCGCCGCGTCGACGAGATCCTCGCGCTCCCCCATGGCTGATCTCCGGGCTCAGGCGTTCTTGATCGTCAGGCCCCCGTCGACGGGCAGCGTCACGCCGGTGGTGAAGCCGGCGGCCGGCAGGCACAGGCTGACGGTCATGTGCGCGACCTCCTCGGGGTCGGCGTAGCGCTTCAGGGCCACCCGCCGGCGGGCGTAGATCTGCTTGTCGGCCTCGGGGATCTCCTCGGTCATGCCCGTGCGGATGGGGCCGGGGCAGATGCAATTGACCATGATCCCCTCGCGCCCGAGATCGACGGCCAGGGCCCGCGTCAGGCCGATCACGCCCGTCTTGGCCGCCACGTACGGGCTGTGCCACTTCGTCGCGCCCAGCCCCTCGGTCGAGGCGATGTTGACGACGCGCGGGTGCTCGGCCCGGCGCAGGTAGGGCAGCGCCGCCCGGATCATGCGCTGGTGGGCCGTCAGCATGACCGACAACGCGCGATCCCAGGTCGCCTCGAAGTCCTCCCCGTCGATCGGCGCGCCGCCCAGCACGCCGGCGTTGTTGATCAGGATGTCCAAGCCGCCGAAGTGTTCGGCCACGTCGGGCACGACCCGCGCGATCGCGTCCGCGTCGCCGACGTCGAGGCGCCAGCCGTGGGCGCTGCCGCCCGCCGCCGTGATCGCCTCCACCACCGGGCCCACGTCGTTGACGTCGGTCACGGCGACGTGCGCGCCCTCATCGGCCAGGACGAACGCCGTGGCGCGGCCCATGCCGCTGGCGGCGCCGGTCACCAGCGCCACTTTGCCCTCGATCGAGCGGCTCAACTGCGACAGTTTCGGCATCGCGTCCCTCCTCCCGGCGATCCGGTCAGAGCCGGGTGCCCCCATCGACGCGCAGCACCGCCCCCGTCGTGAACGATCCGGCCTCGCCGGCCAGATAGAGCGCCGCGCCCACGATCTCGTCCGGCCGGCCGCCGCGTTGCAGGGCCATGCTGGTCTTGGCGTTCGCCTCGAAGGCGGGCATGTCCCAGGCCTTGGAGATGTCGGTCAGGAAGGGGCCCGGCTCGATGCAGTTGACCCGCACCTTGGGCCCGTAGGCGAAGGCCAGCGAGCGCGTGAGCGAATTGAGGCCCGCCTTCGCGGCGCCGTAGGGCTCCGCCTCGGGGCTGGGCTGCTCGGCCGCGGTGCTGGAGATGTTGATGATCGAGCCGCCCTCGCCCGCCGCCATGCGCTCGCCGATCAGCGCGCTGAGGCGGAACGGCCCCTTCAGGTTGATGCCCACGACCTTGTCGAACAGCTCCTCCGTGACCTCGGCCAGCGACGGGTAGAGCGGCGACAGCCCGGCGTTGTTGACCAGCACGTCGACCCGGCCGAATTCGTCGTAGGCCGCGTCGGCCAGCGCCGTGACCTGGTCCCAGTAGGCGACGTGGCAGGGATGGCCCAGCGAGCGCCGTCCCTTGGCGGCGATCTCCGCCGCGACGCGCGCGCAGGCCTCGGGCTTGCGGCTGGAGACGATCACGTCCGCCCCGTGGTCGGCGAAGGCGTGCGCCATCGCGCGGCCCAGCCCCCGCGTCCCACCCGTCACGAGCGCGACCTTCCCGGTCAGATCGAACAGTTCCGGCACGGCTCCGCTCCCTTCCCCCTCCCGGCGGGCCGACCGTCGGGCCGCCGCGGAGGGGCGGGCGGAGTCTAACCGATGGGCCGCCCAAGCTGGCGCTGCGGTCGCGCCCCGGCGGCCGGCGCGTAGACTGGTCGCGAGCGGCAGCACGCACACGGCGAGGAGCCAGCATGAGCGAGTCCTTCTACGAGCAACTCTTCGGGGTCCGCGGCAAGGTGGCGCTGGTCACGGGCGGCACGCGCGGCATCGGCCTGATGATCGCCGAGGGGCTCGTGCGCGCCGGGGCCCGCGTCTACGTCTCCTCGCGCAAGCTCGACGCCTGCGCGGAGACGGAGCGGACGCTGTCGGCCTACGGGGAGTGCATCGCGATCCCCTGCGACATCAACTCCCTCGACGGCTGCCGCCGACTCGCCGAGGCCGTCGCCGCGCGCGAGGATCGCCTGCACCTGCTCGTCAACAACGCCGGCCTCACCTGGAGCGCCCCCATCGACGAGTTCCCCGAGAAGGCCTGGGATCGCGTCGTGGACCTCGACATGAAGAGCCCGTTCTTCCTCTCCCAGCAGTTGCTGCCGCTGTTGCGCGCGGCGGCCAGCCCGGAAGAGCGGTCGGTGATCGTCAACATCTCCTCGGTCAACGGCATCCGGCCCAGCCCCCTGCAGAACTATTCCTACGCGGCCGCCAAGGCCGGGCTGGCGCAGCTCAGCGCGCAGATGGCGCGCGACCTCATGGACGACCACATCAACGTCAACGTGATCGCGCCCGGCCCGTTCAAGTCGAAGATGACGGCCCCGCTCTACGCGACGGACGAGCTGGAGGCCGAGACCCGCTCCCGCTTCGCCATGAAGCGCTGGGGGCGGATGGAGGACGTCGCCGGGCTGACGATCATGCTCGCCTCGCCCGCCGGCAGCTATCTCACCGGCATCGAGATCCCCTGCGACGGCGGCTCCACGTCGATCCGCTGACGGGGCGATGATGGACCGATGCCGGGCGCGTGGCCGCCACGGCCGCGGCTGCCCTAGACTCTGCCTCCGGCCGCAGGGGCCGGGGAAGAAGTGAAGAGAAGAGAGAAGTAAGGAGGAACCCGCATGGGAATCAACGTCACAGGGATCAATCACGTCATCGTCGCCGTGGAGGACCTGGAGGCCGGCATCGAGACGTTCGGCGAGACGTGGGGGCTGGAGCTCGACCACCGCAGCGAGGTCCCGGAGATGGGCATCAAGGCCGCCTACTTCAACGTCGGCGACGCGATCCTGGAGCTCGTCACGCCCTACGACGACTCGGAGTCGAACCTGCTGCGCAAGCAGCTCGATCGCCGCGGCGAGGGGCTGTACATGTTCTGCGTGCGCGTGGACGACATGGCGGCCGCCATCGCCGATCTGCGGGCCAAGGGCTGCACGGTCACCGACCCCATCGTCACCGACGAGGTGCAGGAGGCGTTCGTCAGCCCCCGCAACGCGCACGGCGTCCGCATGCAGCTGCTGCAGCGGCTGAAGTAGGCCCGCGGCCCGGTTTTTTTCGGCGGGTCAGTCCGCGCCGACGCGCTCCCAGCCGCCGCTCAGCGCCGAGCGGTAGATGGCCAGCGCCGTGCGCAGCTCCCCCAGCGAGTCGGCGGGCCCCGCCGTCAGCGGCGCGCCGTGCAGCACCGCGCGGCTGAACTCGTCGAGTTCCACGCCGAACGCGTCGCGGCGGCCGTCGAGCGAGTCGAGCACGACCTCGCCGTCGGGGTGGGCGGCGTCGTAGAGCAGCAGACGTCCCGGCCCGCCGCGCTCGGAGACGATCTCCCCCGCCGTGCCGGTGATGCGGAAGTCCTCCGTGGGCGCGCCCGGGCCCTCGCTCAGCAGCGCGTCGAAGGTCGCCGTGACGCCGCTCTCGAAGCGGAAGAGCGCGTGCGCGCGCGATTCGCCCTCCATCCCCGCGACGTGGCGGTGCGTCGTCGCGAGCACCTCCGCCACGTCGCCGAACCACATCCGCAGCGGCCGGATCCAGTGCGCGCCGCCGTCGATGCAGATGCCGCCGCCGGCGCGGGCCAGCCGGAAGCGCCACGGCACCGGGTCGGCCGGGTCGCGCCGCAGGGGGTCGAAGAAGAGCGCCCGCGCCCAGATCACGTCGCCGATCGCCCCTGCGGCCAGCAACTCACCGATGCGGATCGCGTCGGGCCAGAACTGCGACTGTTCGGCCACCATGAAGACCCGCCCCGACGCCTCCGCCGCCGCCATGATCCGCTCGCAGGCGTCGAGCGTGGGCGCCATCGGCTTCTCCAGCGCGACGTGCTTGCCCGCTTCGAACGCCGCGATCGCCGCCGGCTCGTGCAGGTCGTGCGGCAGCATCAGGTCGACGGCGTCGAAGTCGCCCTCGGCGAGCGCCGCGGATAGGGAGGGGAACGCGGGCGCCCCGCTGCGCTCCGCCATGGCGGCGGCGCGCGCCGGGTCGGCGTCGACGACGGCCGTCACCTCGACCAGCGGCGCGTGATAGCGGATGCCCCGCCAGTGCGCCCGCGCGATGTTCCCGCAGCCGACCAGCGCGAGCCGGACCCGCTCCGGGGGCGCCATCAGGCCGGCGGGGCGACGCTGAACCGGCGTCGGTGGTAGCCGCTGGAGCCGTCGGGCAGCGCCGACGCCTCGTCGGCGATCTGCAGCGCGCCCGTCCCGTCGGTGGCGCGGGCGCGGAGCTGGTGGGTGCCCACCTCGGCGTCGAACTCGAACGACCAGAAGCGCCAGGCCAGCGGCGCCGTGGGCGCGTCGTGCAGGTCCGCCTCGGCCCAGGTCTGGCCGTCGTCGGTGCTGACCTCCACCCGCCCGATGCCGCGTTCACCGGCGAACGCGATCCCCTCCACCAGCGAGCGGCGCGGCTCGCCGCGCGCGCCCCGCGCCGGCACGTCGATGCGTGACATCGTCTTGATGACGCCCTCCTGGTCCCAGCCGCGCTGCTGCCAGTAGCCCTGGATGTTGCCCTCGATGAGCGTGATGCGCGTGATCCACTTGGGGTTCTTGATGCCGTAGCGGCCCGGCGCCAGCAGGCGCAGCGGGAAGCCGTGCTTGTGCGGCAGCGGCACGCCGTTCATCTCCCAGACCAGCCGCACGCGCGGATCCCGCGCGTAGTCCAGCGCGTGCGACTCGACGTAATCGTCGGCGCTCGTGAACTGGATGTGCGTGGCCCGCGGCTGCACGCCCGCCTCGGCGAGCACGTCGCGCAGCGAGGTCCCCACCCACCTGGCGTTGCTGATCAGGTCGTCGCCGGGCTCATAGCTGATGCACATCAGCGTGTTGGTGCTCTCCTCGGCCGGGAGGGCGCGCAATTCGTCGAGGGTGAACTCGCGCGGGCTTTCCACCAGGCCGTCGATCCGCAGCCGCCACGTCGCCCCGTCGACCACCGGGTCGAAGAAGTTCTTCGAGACGGTGTAGAACGCCTCGTTGGGCGTCACCCAAGGCGGCAGCCGCCCGAAGAACGACTTGCGAACGCCCGTCGCCGCGGTATCCGCCACGACCCGGCCCACGAAGATCGCCGCCGTCAGGAAGACCGCCATGCCGCCGGCCAGCGCCAGGACGCTGCGGCGCGTCTCCGCGCGGTCGAGCAGCGCGACCCGGTGCGGCGCGGGCCTCGTCGCGCTGGGCGTCTCAGTCGCATCGGCCAGCGGTTCCGCGGTCGGCACGACCCGCGCGACCGTCCTCGGGGCCGGCGCGCCCAGCCGGTCGAGCGCGTGCGCGACCGCGATGAAGAGCGCCGTGAAGGCCGCGGTCTGCCAGAGGTAGTGCAACCAGTCGGCCGTGCTGAAGACCGACGAGACGGCGGCCAGATCGAAGACCGCCGCCAGGATGACGAACAGCGCGAACGCCATGCCCAGCTGGATGAGGGCGAAGCGCCAGCGCTGACGCAGGCCGTCGCGGGGCTCCAGGTACTGCGTCCCCCAGGCCCAGAGCAGCACGAAGACGACGAACTGCAGGGCGATGGTCGTCGCCAGCGTGACGGCCTTGCCCGCCTGCCCGACGATGTCGAGCACGACCGTGAAGCCGGAGGGCGACAGCACCGAACTGCTGGCGTCGACGATCAGGTTGCCGAGGTAGGGCGCCTCGAACTCCTGCACGATCAGCAGCCACGTCGCGAGCGCGCCGATTGCGCCCACGGCCCCCGGCCCCACCGCGCGCAGCGCGCCCCGGATGGAGCGGACGCCGTCCCTCGGGGTCCAACCCGTGCGCATGACACCCCCCTCGCCGGCCGATCGCTGCCCCGGCGCGCCTCCATAGGCGGGCCGTCGCCGCTACCCGGATCTACGCCCGCCGGGCCGTCTTGGCGCTGCCCGCTACGCCGTGACGGAGTACCGCTCCAGCGCCTCGGGCAGGAACTCGAAGCCCAGGCCCGGCGTGTCGGGCAGCACCAGCCGCCCGTCCCGAACCTCCGTCTGCCGATCGATCACGTTGCGGAAGTTGAGCACCTGGTCGTCGGCGAAGAACTCGACGTAGGTCGCGTTCGGCGAGGCGGCGACGAGGTGGCGGTGCAGGTCGTGGAACCAGTGCGGGCAGATCGAGACCCCGTACGAGGCGGCCGTGCTCGCGATCCGGCGGAACTCGGTCACGCCGCCGAGCACCGCGGCGTCGGGCTGCAGGATCATCGCCGCGTCCTGGTCGAGCAGCTCCTTGAAGCGCCAGCGCCCTGCCTCGATCTCGCCCGTCGCGACCGGCACACCGGTGCGCTGCGCCAGCCTCGCGTGCAGCCCGATCGCGTCGGGCGAAAACGGCTCCTCGATCCAGTAGGGATTCGCCGGCTCGTACGCGGTCATGTAGTGCAGCGCGTCCTCGAGGTTCGACCAGGCGTTGTTGGCGTCGAGCATGATGTGGACGTCGGGGCCGACCGCCTCGCGGGCCGCCTGCAAGCGGGACGCCTCCTCGCGCACCGACAGCCGCCCCACCTTGATCTTGACCGCGTCGAAGCCCAACTCGACGTAGCCCAGCAGTTCCTGCTGGAGCCCCTCGTGGCCCTTGCCGTCGAGGTAGTAGCCGCCCGACGCATAGGCGGGGACCGTGTCCTCGTAGTACGCGCCGAGCAGCTTGTAGAGGGGCAGCCCCGCCGCCTTGGCGTTGTGATCCCACAGCGCGATGTCGAGCGCCGACAGCGCGCGCATCGTCGCGCCGGCGCGCCCGTGCAGCAGCGATTCCTGATACATCGCGGCCCACAGCCCCTCGACCAGGAACGGATCCCGGCCCAGCAGCAGCGGAGCGAAGAGGTTGTCAATGGCCGAAGTCACCAACTGCCCGTTGGAGTTGCCGGCGTAGCAGAAGCCGATGCCGGTGTGCCCGTCGTCGCACTCGACTTCGACCACCGGGATGTCGCGGTGGTAGACGGTGCGGTTCGAGAACGAGGTCGGGTGGTCGAGCGGGATGCGCAGCATGCGCGACCGGACGGCGGTGATCGTGGTCATCGATGTGCTCCTCGCTTGCGCCGGGGCGGCGCCCCGATGCTATCGGAGGATCACTGGAGCCGGTCGCGACGGCGCGCCACCGTGAGTATCGCATCGCCGCTACGCTGATCGGCGTCCGGCGCGCCGTTCTGGCGCTCCTCCATCGGACCAGGGCGTGTCGGACCAGGGCGCGGCGGTGGCGCGCCGCGGAACGGGGCGCGAGACCCGCATGCCGCGACTTCCGGCCCCGCGCGCCGCCTCCCTCCTCACGCTGAGCCTGCTGCTGTTGGCCGTCGTCCTGGCCGCGGTGGCCATCGCCGACGGCGAGTCCACGCGCCGCGTCCGGGACGGCCGCCACGCCTTCATCTCCCTGCGCGATGGCGCGAGCGACCTCTTCGTCCGTCCCGCCTCCGGCGGCCCGGCCGTCGCGCTCACGGACGACCCGGCGCCCGACGCCGAGCCCGCCTGGTCGCCCGACGGCCGGCGGGTCGCGTTCACCAGCGAGCGGGCGGGCAACCCCGACATCTGGCTGATCGACGCGGCCGGCGGCGAGGCCCGGCAGCTGACCCGCTCCCCCGCCGTGGACCAGTACCCCGACTGGTCGCCCGACGGCCGGCGGATCGTGTTCGTCTCCCGCCGCACGGGCCACTCCAACCTCTTCATCCTCGACGCCGAGGACGGCAGCGTCCGGCAACTCACCGACCTGAGGGGCGTCGTCGCCTTCCCCGCCTGGTCGCCCGACGGGGGCACGATCACCTTCACGATCGTGCAGGAGATCGACTTCGCCCGCACGTCCCAGATCGCCGTCGTGCCGGTGACCGGCGGCGACGTGACCGTCCTCACCCGCGACCCGGGCCTCAACCATCAGGCCGCTTGGTCGCCGGACGGGGCGCGCATCGCCTACACGCACGTGCCCGAGGGCCACACGCCCCTCGAGCGATCGATGATCGCGGTGATCCCGGCCGGCGGCGGCGCCCGCACCCTGCTCACCGACCACGACTGGGCCGACTTCGACCCCAACTGGTCGCCCGACGGGCGGCGCATCGCCTTCGTGTCCAACCGCGACGGCCTGCGACAGATCTACGTGATGAACGCCGACGGCTCGAACCCCATCCGCGTCGCGAGCGACGCCCACGACTTCGACCCGGCCTGGACGGCGGAGGAGTAGCCGCGCCACCGCCGCGCGTGGCCTGCGGCGGTATGCTCCAATCAGCCACGACCCGAGACAGCGAGAGGCCACCGATGGACGTTCGCCAAGCGATCCGTGGACGCCGGTCGGTCGGCGCGTTCAGCGACCGGGCGGTGCCGCGCGCCACCGTCGAGGAGTTGATCGAGGCCGCGACCTGGGCCCCGACGCACCACCTCACGCAACCGTGGCGCTTCACGGTGCTCGCGGGCGAGGCCCGCGCGGCCCTGGCCGAGGCGATCGTCGCGGCCGACCCGGCGGCGGGCGTCGCCAAGACCGCGCACGCGAAACTGACGCGCGCGCCCGTCTGCGTCGTCGTCGGTCAGCACGTCCCCCCGGACGCGGATCCCATCCTGGAGCGTGAGGACTACGCCGCCTGCGCCTGCGCCGTGCAGAACCTCCTGCTCGCCGCGCAGGCCGCCGGTCTCGCGTCGAAGTGGAGCACCGGCGCCCTGGCCGAGTCCGCCGCCGCCAAGCGGCGCCTGGGCCTCGCGCCCGGCGATCGCATCGTGGCCTACGTGTACCTGGGCTACGGGCTCGAGCCGCCGGGCGACGGGCAACGCGAAGCCCCGCCGGTCGATTGGCGCGGCCTCTAGCCGCCGCCCGCGGCGCCCCGCCCGACGGGGTTCTCTACGTCGTCGTCGGGGTCCATCGTCCCGATCGAGGCGGCCATCGCGCCGGCGCCGGCCGGCGGCGCGGGAACGTGGGCCTCGCTCAGCATCGGGGGATTCGCCGTGGGCGGCAGCGGCGTGTCGAACTGGTAGTCCGGGTCGGTCTTCTGGCGGCGGCGCGCCGCATACATCTCGCGCCAAGCGGCCAGCGGCGTGCGCGGCTGCGGCATGTCCCACGCGATCTCCCGCCCCAGCGCCGCCATGTTGTAGCAGGGCACGCCGGCGTACATGTGATGCTCGGCGTGGCGGTCCATGTGCCAGTAGAGGAACGAGGACAGCGGATCGATGCGCAGCGAGCGCACGCAGAGCCGGAAGTCGGGGATGTTGTCCCGCAGCCCCGCGTGCTGCGTCTGCGCGAGGAGATAGCGGTACCAATTGCCGATCCAGTTCCCGCCGGTGATCACGATGGCGAGCCACCAGAACCCGGTCGCGATCGAGACCGCGATCACGGCGGCGTGGAAGAGCAGCGTGACCCGCGCCAGCCGGATCGCGGCCCGGTAGGTGTCGGGATGCACATCGGCCAGCGTCTCGATCCAGGCCGTACTGCCCATCGCGCCGACCGTCATGCCGCTGTCGAAGCGGCCCATCGCCGTGCGGACCGTGAAGCGGAGCTGCCGCCACATCCCGCGCAGGTTGAACGTCAGCATCTCGAGGACCACCAGCGGGTGCAGCGACGGGTCGAGCGGCAGCAGCACCTCCCGATCGCCGTCCGCGTGCAGCGTGTAGCGATGGTGGTAGGTGTGGCTCATCCGGTACTCGTTGTAGTTCCAGAAGGTCAGCACGCTCAGGATGCGCAGGAAGAAGCGGTTGAGGACCGGCGTGCGGAAGACCGCGCCGTGCCCCAGCTCGTGGTTCGCCGGCCCCGACAGGAAGGTGCGCACGGTGCCGAAGAGCCAGAGGAAGACGCCGAACAGCAACCACTGCCCCTGGATGAAGAAGAAGGCTGTCAGCGCCCCCAGCGCCGCCGCCAGCCCAATGTGCCCCAGCGTCTGCGTGAAGCCCTTGCGGTCGCTGCGCTCCATCAACTGCCAGAGCGTGGCCTTCTCGATCGGGGTGCGGTACCACTTCACGCGCAGCGACTTGCGCACCTCGCGCATCGGCGCGAAGGAGGCCGGCCGGGCGCTGGGAGGGCCCTGCTGCGGCAGCGGCGCGGGCGGCGCCGGGGAGGCAAGGGCGGGATCGCTGCGCACGGCGGTCATCGGGCCCTCCTGACGCCCGGAAGGTATCCGATGCGGCGTGCGGGCGCGACGGTGTTGCGCGCCCGGCCCGCTCAGGCCAGCAGTTGATCGGCCAGATCGGTGAAGTCGCGCGCGTTGACGTCGAAGTCGGGCTGCGGCGAGAGGTCGCGGTCGTTGCCCTCGCCGCTCTCGCCCGGGCGGGGCACGTAGGCCGAGCGCAGGCCCGCGGCCATCGCGGCGCGCAGGTCGCGGTGGTGGGCGGCGCACATCATCGCCTGCTCCGGCTCGACGCCCAGCAGCCGCAGGCCGCCCAGGTAGGCCTCGCGGTCGGGCTTGTAGTGGCCGACGAACTCGCAGGAGATGATGCCGTCCCACTCGATGCCGTTGTGCTTCGAGCAGTCGACGGCGATGGCCGTGCTCAGCACGGTCAGCACGACGACGGTGTAGCGCGTCCGCAGCCGGCGCAGCGCGTCGGCGGCGTCGGGCCAGGCCGACAGCCGGTGCCAGACGCCGTTCAGCGCGTCGCGGTCGGCCGGCGTGAGTTCGAGCGCCGGATGCTGCTCCGCGAGTTCGTCGAGCAGGCCGCGGTGGATCTGGTCGGCGTTCATCCAGGGCAGGTCGCCGCTGCGCACCCGCGCCAACTCCTGGAACATGCGACGCCGCCAGGTGTTGGCGAAGCGGACCGGGTCCACGTCGGCGCCGCGCGCCGCCGCCAGCGCGGCGACCTCGTCCCGGATCGTGTGGTGCCAGTCGAAGACCGTCCCGCCGATGTCCCAGGTGAGGGCGCGGGTCCGGCTCAGGTCGATCGGGTCGGGCATGATGTCGTCTCCCTGCCTAGCCGTCATCCGTCGATGCTTCGGCCTTGCCGTAGTCGACCGTGAGCCAATGCTCGGGGCGGATTCGCACCAGCACGCTGTCCATCGTGGCGCTCGCGGCCGCGTCGGCGTACTGGTCGCCCTGCTCGCGCCCCAGGTAGCGGACGGCCATGGGGCGCAGGTCGCGCTCCACGTCCCGCGCATCCATCGCGACCACCGGCCCCTCGACCGTGACGTACTTGTAGGGGCGCGTCTCCGTCTGCACGCACAGGCTCACCCGCACGCCGGGGGCCAGCAGGCGACCCTTGCGGCTGTCGCGGCCGGTCAGGAGCAGGACGTCGCCGCCGGGCTCGTAGGAATACCAGATCGGCGCCGTCAGCGGCCCGCGGTCCGGCTGCGGCACGCTCAGGATGCCCACGCGCACCTCGGCCAGGAACGCCTCCCGCTCCCGCTTGCTCATCGCCGTCGTCATCGCCGTGCTCCTCTCCGCGATCGCATCAGGGGATGCCGATCATCTCCGTGCTCGTCG
>JAPOXB010000006.1 GCA_026707335.1 Chloroflexota bacterium | reverse complement strand
AGTTCCTCAACGTGAACAAGAACTCGTCGCTCGCCTACGCGGTGCTCTACGACGATCTCTTCCGCGTCGCCACGATCATCCAGAACAAGGCCGGGCATGCGCTGGAGATGTTCTTCGTGATCATCATCACGTACATGATCATCTCGTTCCTGATCTCCGCCGTGATGAACTACTTCAACGCGCGCGTGACGGCGCACCAGGTGTAGAGGGGGCTGCGCATGACTCAGATGCCCGTCGCACAGCAGCGCCGCATCGTGCTGCCCCCGCACCGCCAGCGGGCGCGCCGGCCGCGCTCGGTCCGGGCGCGCGAGTGGGTGCGCCGCAACCTGTTCCCCTCGAAGGGCGGCACGCTGCTGACGCTGGTCAGCGGCGCCGTCTGCGGCGTGCTCCTGGCCGGCATCATCTGGTTCGTCTTCTTCGACGCCAACTGGCAGGTGATCACCGACAACCGCTGGCTGCTGTTCGCCGGCAGCTTCCCGCACGACGGGGAATGGCGCCTGTGGACGGGGATCGGCTTCGTCTTCATCCTCATCGGGCTGGCCTACGGCACCTGGTCGAGTCTCGGCCGCAAGGACCACCTGTTCATCGCCCTGGCGGGAGCCTTCACGATCTTCCTGATGGCGCACGGCGGCGCGCAGATCTGGTCGACGATTTGGTTCCTGATGGCGATCGGGCTGCTCTACGCGGCCTACGCCGTCGCGGTGCGCGTCCCGCGCGAACTGGGACCCAGGCGGCGGCTGCAGCAGCGCGTCGTCGCCGGCCTGCTGGCGCTCTCCCTGCCGATCGTCATGATCATCCTGATGGTCGGCGGCGGCGCCACCATGCGGCAGCTCGACGGCTTCGTCCTCAACCTCATCCTGGCCCCGGTGGGCATCGTCGGCGGCCTCATCGTCGCGATCCCGCTCGCGCTCGGCCGCGCCTCCTCGATGCGCATCATCTCCTGGACCTGCACGGTCTACATCGAAGTCGTGCGCGGCGCCCCGCTGCTGGGCTGGCTGTTCGTCGCGCTGTTCATCCTCGACGACGTGATCGGCGGCGACCTGATCGTCCGCACGATGGTCGTGCTGGCCGTCTTCACGGGCGCCTACATGGCCGAGTACATCCGCGGCGGCCTGCAGGCGCTCTCGCGCGGCCAGTACGAGGCCGCCCACGCGGTGGGGCTCAACCAGTTCCAATCGATGCAGTTGATCATCCTGCCGCAGGCGCTGCGGATCTCGATCCCCCCGATGGTGGGGCAGGCGATCGCGATCTGGAAGGACACGACGCTGGTCACCGTGATCCTCACGCTGCGCGAGTTCAAGGGGAACGCCGACTCCGCCATCGCCCAGATGGAGTTCATCGACGACCGCATCGAGGCCTACGTCTTCGTGGCGGTCGGCTTCTGGATCGTGGCCTTCATGATGTCGCGCGTGTCGCAGCGCGTGGAGCGCGCCCAGGGTGTGGGCGAGCGCTAGGATCACAGCGAAGGGGTGCAGCATGACCACCGAGTCGAGTGAATCGCCGGCCGCCGCCGCGAACGGCGAGAGCGGGCGCCAGGGCCGCCTCGCGGGCGCGCCGGACATCATCACCGCCGAGGGCGTCTCGAAGTGGTTCGGCGACTTCCAGGCCCTCGACGAGGTCTCGCTGTCGGTCAAGGAGCACGAGATCGTCGTCATCCTGGGGCCCTCCGGGTCGGGCAAGTCGACGTTCATCCGCTGCCTCAACCGGCTGGAGGAGCACGACGCGGGCCGCATCGTGATCGACGGGATCGAGCTCAACGAGGACGTCCGCAACATGCAGACCATCCGCTCCGAGGTGGGGATGGTCTTCCAGCAGTTCAACCTGTTCCCGCACCTGTCGGTGATGAGCAACATCACCCTGGGCCCGCAGAAGGTGCGGCGCCTGCCGAAGCAGGAGGCCAACCAGCTGGCGATGGAACTGCTGGAGCGGGTGGGCATCCCCGAGCAGGCCGAGAAGTACCCCGCGCAGCTCTCGGGCGGGCAGCAGCAGCGGGTCGCGATCGCGCGCGCCCTGGCCATGCAGCCCAAGATCATGCTCTTCGACGAGCCGACCTCGGCCCTCGACCCGGAGATGATCAAGGAAGTGCTGGACGTGATGCGGGAGCTCGCCGAGTCGGGCATGACGATGCTCGTCGTGACGCACGAGATGGGCTTCGCGCGCGAGGTCGCCGACCGGCTGGTCTTCTTCGACGAGGGCGCGCTGGTCGAGCAGGGCACGCCGGAGCACTTCTTCGAGAATCCGCGCGAGGAGCGCACCAAGCTGTTCCTCAGCCAGATCCTGTAGCGGACCTCGGGTTTCGCCGCCGGCCGGCGACGCCGCGCCCGGCTAGGCGTCGTAGACCTTCAGCACCTCGTCGCCGTAGTGGTTGATCACCTTGACCGCGATCTTGCCGCTCGCGGGCGCGGGGAACGGGCGGCTGCGCGTCGCGTAGAGCGATGCCCAAGCGTCCTCGTCGATCTCGGCGCGGAGCGCGCGCTTGAGGCGGTCGTACGGTTCATCGTCGCCGGTGAAGTAGGCATGGCGCACGAAGAAGCTCTGTTCGTCGTAGTTGGTGTCGATGAACCAGCAGGCGATGTCGTTGGTGGACGAGGAGCGCACTTCGCCGGTGGTCGGGTCGTAGACATCGACGCCACGGATCTCGACGACCATCTCGTCGTCGGGCGTCCGCTCGATGCGCACGTCCGGCTCGCCGAAGACGGTGAACAGGTTGCCCGCGCCGGTCTTCTTCAGCAGCTCGTCGCCCATCGCGAGGTCGGGGTTGATGCGCGCGAGCATCACCGGCAGCTTGCCGTACCGGTGCTCGCTCTCGGCGATGGCGAAGCCCCTGCCTTCATCGGGTTCCTCACTCGGCTCCGGGGCGAACTCCTGCGCCTTCTCGCCCGCGCGCGCGTCGAAGGCGAAGCCGCAGACCACGAGCAGGTCGTAGCCGACGCCGCGGATCGCGGCCCGCGCCGCGCGCTCCACCTGCTCCGCGCCGACCGTGCCATGCTCGGGGCCGATCGAGACGGCGACACGGCGCGTCCAGCCGTCGCGCTCCTTGTAGTCGCCCTCGGCGTGAATCCAGGGCTCGCCGGCCAGCTGATCGAGGCGGGTGAACACGAGCCGCTCGTCGCGCTTCGTGTTCTGCACGCCCGCCTTGCCGAGGTTCTCGATGATCGTGGCGGCGAAGTCCGGGCGCACCGGATCCGCGGCCGCCTCACGCACCGAGGCCGGCACGTCCTCGTCCGCGGCGATCATGCGGTGCGGCGAGAGGCTCTCGACGGTGAACGCGCCGGCGACGCGCACCCGGTTGTTGTCCTCGTAGGGCTGGTCGTAGAGGATCTCGCTCTCCGAGTTGCGCGCGATCGACTCGTCGATCTCGCGCTGGCGGGCAAGGCGCTGCTCCCACCACTGCCCGTGCGCGGCGGCGGCCGGGGCCGGCCAGTCTTCGCCGGCCTCGCGGGGGATCTCCCATTCCTGCCAGGCCTCGCCCAGCGCATCGTTGAGCGCCGCGCGCAACGGCTCGAGGCGCTCCTGGAAGCGCTCCCAAATCGCGTCGATCTCCTCGTTGTTGGCGATGTCGCGCAACTGAATGTGCGGGGCGCGCTTGTAGACGAAGCCCTGCCGGATGTCGCCCGAAGCCGGGCCGTCGCCGGCGGGCAGGCCGCTGACCTTCGCCTCCCGCGCGCGGCCCTCGGGCGTGTCGGCCAGGAGGTAGTACGGGTAGCGCGCGGCCATCAGCCGCGTGCGCGCCAGCGTCAGCGCCACCCTCGACGTGTCGGTCGTGATCCAACGCCGCCCCCACTGCTCGGCGACGTAGGCCGTCGTTCCGCTCCCGCACGTCGGGTCGAGCACGAGATCACCCGGATCCGTCGTCATGAGGATGCAGCGCTGGACCGTCTTCGTCCCTGTCTGCACTACATAGATCTTATCGTCCGTGAAGCTGCCCGTGCCGGTATCCCCCCAGAGTTTGGACACCTGTATCACCGAGAAGTCATCAAGGCGCCGCACGTACTGAAGGCTGTTCTTCGCGACATGTAGGCGACCGGCCTTCGCAAGCCGGGACAATCCGTTCAGAGGGGTCTTGGATCGAAAGCGATAGCTCTTGCCGGCGAAGCTGTACTCGACGAAGGGGTTGCCCTGGGACGTAATGTTGTCTGGCTTGTACGTATAGTATCCGGCAGGAATAGGGGAGCCTGTCTTTTCCTCCGCGTTCATGCCTCGGTAGTCGCCTGTGGCATCTCGGATCCATGTGTAGGTCGATGCAGTGCCGTCTTCTCGGGCTTTTGGGAGATACGGCTGGCGGAACTTCGTCGAGTTCGAGTCCTTGCCGTACCAGAGCAATTTATCGAAGCGATCAGCCAAGAAGTTGGAAGAAAGGCCGCTCGTCTTGACGAAGGCGATCTCGCCTAGAAAATTCGGCTCCCCAAACACCTCGTCCAACAGCGCGCGCACGCGGTGGACGTTCTCTTCGCTGATCTGGACGAAGATGGAGCCGGTCTCGTTGAGCAGGTCGCGCGCGACCGTGAAGCGGTCGCGCAGATAGGTGAGGTAGGAGTGGATGCCGAGCTTCCAGGTGTCGCGGAAGGCGCGCACCTGTTCGGGCTGGCGCGTCGTGTCCTCGGCGCGGCCGTCGTGCACCTCGCGCTTGCGGGTGGAGACCTGCCAGTTGGAGCCGAACTTGATGCCGTAGGGCGGGTCGATGTAGATGCACTGCACCTTGCCGCGCAGGCTCTCCTTCTCCGCCAGCGAGGTCATCACCAGCAGCGAGTCGCCCAGGATCATGCGGTTCGACCAGGGCTGCTCGTGCTGATAGAACTCCAGCTTCCGCTCCAGGTCGCCGATGCCGTTGAAGTCGGCGAAGAAGTCAAGCTGCCCGTCCTCGCGCTGCCCGTTGCGCCGCAGGTCTTCGATGATCGCCCGCGGCCGGATCTTCTCCTGGATGTAGACGGGCACGACCGGCACGGCCAGTTCCTCGCCATCGAGCGCATCTTTGCCCTGCCAGACGAGCTGCGGGTCGAGTGAGGGGTCGCGCGGCCAGCGGACGAAGTCGCGGACGTCCTCTTCCTCGTCGGGGATGAAGTCGCGCAGTTCCTCGGTGGGGATGTTCTTGCGCGTGTCCTCGTGCCGGATCGCCTCCACCCCCGTCCGATGCTTCGGGCCCTTACGTCGCGCCATCGTCAGCCTCCCGCCGCCTGCGCCGGCACGGTCCGCTCCGCCAGCCAGGCGCGCAGTTCGGTGCGCAGGTTCCAGGGGTCGCGCGCCTCGAAGAAGTCCCAGCGCCCCCAGCCGCCGTGGTTGTTGACGGCGGGCGTCCAGTGCTTGCGCGCGGTGTCGGTCTTCGCCTGCTTCTCGGGCAGGTCGCGCCCGCTGACCTCCAAAACGAGATTGAGCGGGTCGCCGGGCCCGCGCCCATCGTCGATATGGGCGACGAAGTCGGGATAGTACCAGCGCTCGGCGCCGCCGTGCGTGTAGGGGATGCGGAACTCGCAGCCGTGGTTCTTCACGTAGTGCAGGACTTCCGGCATCGCCTCAAGGGTCTCGGCGGCCTTCTGCTCCCAACTGCCGGTGTCGGCGACGACGTGCGAGACGTGGCACTTCGCCGCGTTCGTGACCATCACGGGGCGCGTCGTCTGCAGGTCGACGAAGCGAGAGGAAGCGCGCGGGTTGTAGTGGTTGACGATCGGTTTGAGTTGCTCGGCGCCCGGCCCGGAAGGCGCGATCGATCGGAAGATGCGCTCGGCGGCGCGGTCGCCAAGCGAACCGACGAGCAGCAGTTGGGGGTAGACGTTGTCCTTCAACTCGACGCACTCGCGCAGCCACTCCCCTGAAATACGCAGCAGCGACGGGAAGGCCCACAGTCGCCGGTTCCCGTCGTCGTCGCGGAACCAGCGCTCCAGCACGCGCCGGGCCAGGTGAAAAGCGATCGTCTGCTCGCGCTGTTTCCGCAGATCCTCCAGCGTGTGCAGGTCGTTCTCGCCCAGGATCGATGCCACGGTCGTCTCGGTGGGCAGGTCCGCCGTGGAGAGGCTGAGCCGCGACGCCTCATCGAAGTGAGCGGTCAGCGGCTGCGGCTCCATGTCGTAGCGGTAGCCGGTGAGGTTGGGGAAGACGATCTCGGCGTGCGCGCGATCCGGCAGGGCGCGTACGCGGGTCGGCTGCGGTCCCTCAACCACGCCCGTCGCCGTGCCGGACGCGGGGATGAACGAGAAGGGCACGCCATAGACCTCGGCGTATTCGGGATCGAACATTCCATCCGCGTCCGGCTCATAGCTGCGGCGGCGCAGCGCGCGCCCGACGACCTGCTCGCAGAGCAACTGGGTGCCGAAGGCGCGGATGCCGAGGATGTGGGTGACGGTGTTCGCGTCCCAACCCTCGGTCAGCATCGAGACGGAGACGACGCACTTCACCCGTTCGCCGAGCCGGCCGGGCTTGCCGACGGTGTTCATGACTTCGCGCAGCAGATCCTCATCGCTCAGCGCTTCGGTGTCGCGGCCGGGGTAGCGGCGGCGGTACTCGCTTTGGAACTCCTCGATCTCGGTTCGGGCGATGCGCTTGAAGGCGGCGCTCATCTGGTCGCCGGACTCCAGCTCGGCGCTGTCGATCAGGATCGTGTTGGGCCGGGCGTTCCAGCGCCCATCCGTCGCGTTGTTGAAGAGCGACAGGGCGCCGTCGCGGACGTACGCCTCCCCGCCCTCCTCGCGCTGCTGTTCCCATCCGCCCACGAAGTCGTAGACCAGCTTTGAGACGTTCGTGTTGTTGCAGACGATGATGAAGACTGGCGGCGAACCGTGCTCGCGGGCGGCGGCGTCCCGCTGCCAGCGCTCGTGGGCGCGCGCGTAGTTGTCGTAGAGCTGGCGCAGCGCCGCCTCCAGTTCGTGGGGCAGACGCGGCTCGCCGGCGACGGCGGAGGTCTTGCGCCCCTGCTTGGGGAGTTCCTCGCGGATCTGCAGCCAGAGGTTGCGGTAGACCGGCAGGTCCGAGATCCCCGCATCATCGCTGACGGGCACGCGCGGCACCTTCACGATGCCGCTCTCGATCGCATCGATCAGCGAGAAGTCCGACACCACCCAGGGGAACAGCGTGCCTTCGTCGTAGCCGGAGCCGCGAAGGAAGAACGGCGTCGCGGAGAGGTCGTAGACGACCTTGATGCCGAGTTCACGCTGCACCCACTGCAGGCCGCTGAGCCAGACATGGGCTTGCTTTCCACGTTCCTTCGCCTCGCGGCGCTCGTCGGTGGTCATCCGCTCCTTCTTGGCCGCCGGGCGGCCCCGGTAGCAGTGGTGCGCCTCGTCGTTGAAGACGATGATCTGCCGCTTCGTTCCGAGGCCGAGGTCGCGGCGCAGGCGCCTCACGACCTGCGCCTCGGTCTCGATATGCCCGACGCCCACGGATGTCCCGCCGGTTTCGATGATCCGCTGGTGCAGTTTCCCGGCGGCGCTCGTCTTGCGTTGCAGGAACTTGTGGAAGTTGACGATGTGAATCTTCGCCTGCCCCAGGCGCTCCGCGAGGTCGGGCGGCACGATGTCGCGTTCCGCGTAGTAGTTCCCCGGGTCGCTGGGCAGCAGCACGCGCAGTCGGTCACGGATCGTGATGCCGGGCGTCACCACGAGGAAGGCGTCGGTGAAGCGGTTGTCGCGGGGCGCGGCTCGCTTGTTCAACGTCTGCCACGCGATCAGCATCGCCATCAGAACCGTCTTGCCCGATCCCGTCGCCATCTTGAAGGCGATGCGATACAGGCCCTCGTTCCATTCGTCGGCGTGCTTGCGGAGTTCGTTCTCGATCCATTGATCGCCGGTGCCGATGGCGGACTCCGCCAGGTAGATCGCAGTCTCCGCGGCCTCGATTTGGCAGAAGAAGAACTTGCGCTCGCGGTCCGGCGATCGCCAGTAGTCGAGCAAGCGGCGGGTGGTTCGCGTCACGCCGACGTAGCCGCCGTCCCGCCAGCGCGCGACGCGCGCACGCACGCGGTTGACGAAGTCGTTCTCCTCGAGGCGGTCCTGCGTCCACTCCGCGGCGAACGCAAGCTGTCCGCTGCTCCGCTTCGAGGCCGGCACGGGCACGAAGTAGGAACTACGCCGCCGACCCTCGATGATGTCGCTCGTGATCCCCTGATTGTCGAAGTCGAAGTGCCTGCGCGGCTCCTCGAACGCAGAATTGAGGACCGGGTTCTCGATGACGACTGCTGACATTGCGAATCCCAGAGATGGCGCCGGCGACGTCAGACATCGCAGGCATGCCCCACGGATCGAGACGTTGCCGTCCGCCGGAACGATGGTACTGCCAGCGCCCGTAACCGGGGCCGAGGGAGGGCGGAGCGGTCCCGCGGGCTTGCTGGTCGCCCCGGCGGACCGTAACGCCCCCGTAAACGTGCGTCGGCGCGCGTTGCGCGCCGTTCCCCGCTCACGCACAGTGTCGGGACCGAGGCCCCGGCAGGGGCCCGTGGTGGGCGCGGGACGACTCGGAACGGAATCCGGCGATCATGGCCGGACGATCTCCATGGCGCGTGCTGACGCCGATGAGCGCGCTGGCGCTCGTGCTCGCCTTGGCGGCGCTCACGGTCGCCATCGTGGCGAGCGCCTTCGCGCAGGCGCCGCCCTCTCCTCCGCACAAGTTCTGGGGCTCCGCCGACGTCGGCAGCGGCGCGGCGCTCAACGGGGCGCCGGCCCCGGATGGCACCGTGGTCACCGCCTGGAACGCCGACGGCGCCGCCGTCGCGCAGGCCACGATCTCCCTGGGGAGCTGGAGCCTCGACGTTCGCCCGGACGACGCGGACAGCGTGGTCTTCACGATCAACGGCTCGCTCCCGAGCGCCGCGTTCGAAGTGCAGTCGGCCGGGTCCACGCAGGTCGCCTTGGACCTCGACTCGCCGCCCGCGGAGGAGGCGCCAATCGACACCGCCGACGCCACTCCCGACGAGAGCGCCGCTGATGACGCCGCCCCCGATGCCGTCGATGACGAAGAACCCGCCGCCGCCCCCGACAGCCCCCGTCTGCCGGAGGCCGGCAGCGGCGGCCTGCTCGACCGGGCCGGCGCCCGCTCGGTCCCGGTGCTGATCTTCGCGATCAGCTTGCTGGTGGGCATCGGCGGCGTGATCGCCGTGCGCCGCCTGCGGGCCTAACGCGTCGCCGGACGCTCAGTCGGAGGGGTTCGCGCCCGAGCCCATGCGCGGCAGCCGGATCAGCCCGGCGTAGCCCGCCAGGCTGAGGACCGCCGTCAGGCCGGCGCCGGCGGCCGCCGCCACCGCCTCGTCCTCGCCCGCGACGAAGAACGCGACGAGCCCGCCGACCCCCGCGGCGGTGGCGTTCAGGTCGGTGCGGAACGTCCGCGGGATGCGATTCGCCAGCACGTCGCGCAGGACGGCGCCGCCCGTGGCCGTCAGGATCGCCAGCACCACCGCGGCCGGCCAGTCGAGGCCCGCCTCCCGCGCCAGCAGCGCGCCGGCGACCGCGAACGCGCCGGTGCCGATCGCGTCGGCCAGGGCCAGCAGCCGATCGGGCCAGCGCCAGCCCAGCCACGCCGCGACGATCGCCAGCACGGCGGCCCCGGCCGCGAAGGCCAGGTAATCGGTCCGCGTGAGGGCGCGGGGCAGGTCGCCCAGGAGCACGTCGCGCACCGCGCCGCCGCCGATGGCCGCCAGCATGCCGATCGCCAGCAGCCCGAACAGATCCATGCGCCGGCGCACGCCCACGGCTACTCCCGCGATCGCGAAGGCGACGATCCCGACCCGGTCCGCCAGCAGCACCAACTCGGCGAGGTCCATGCCTTCGATGCTACGCCCGCGCCCACCCGGCCGGCGCTCGCGACGGCGCCGCGCCGCGCCCGCGAGTGTGGCGCCGGGCGCACTTCCGTGCGCGTTCGCCGGCCCCGGCTATGCTGTCGGCGGACCGGGGCGGCGCCGGCCGGAATCGCGGCCGCCGCGGCGTTCGGTTCGACGCATCAGTTCTCGGCCACGCGCCGACATCGCGCGAGACTCGAAAGGACCCCTCAATGCCGATCGCAGAAGGAGACTCCGTTCCCGCGGACGCCGCGGGCAGGACCCTGCAGGACGGGAAACCGGAACCCACGACCCTGGCGGAACTCGTCGCCGGCAAGCGGGCGATCGTGTTCGGCGTGCCCGGCGCGTACACCGGCACCTGCACGAACCAGCACCTGCCCAGCTTCGCCGAGAACCAGGCGGCGCTGACGGAAAAGGGCATCGACACGGTCATCTGCATGTCGACCAACGACATCTCCGTGCTGGATGCCTGGAACGCCGCGCACGGCGCCGCGCACGTCACGATGCTCGCCGACGGCAACGGCGACATCACGCGGGCGCTCGACCTGGGCGTCGACCTGAGCGTGGCCGGGATGGGCTTCCGCACCCGCCGCTTCGCGATGTTCGTCGACGACGGCGTCGTCAAGGCGCTGAACGTCGAGGAGAGCCCGGCGACGTGCGGGATCACCTCCGCGACGGGCATCCTGGAGCGCGTGTAGGCGCTGCTCGATCTTCACGTGCCCGACGCGGAACCGTCCGGCGATGGCGGCACGGCGCCGGGATCCGGTCCCACTGTCGCCGGCCGGCTGCGCCGTCGTGACGCCGCCGCGCTGAACGCCCGACCCACCGCGATTCGCGCCCACAGCTACGAGGGCGGCTGGTACAACAACGCGACCTTCGTCTTCCCGGCGCTGGCCGCGCTGGTGGCGCTCATCGCCTGGCCGATCGCCGGCGCGGCGGAGCTGCTGGGGATCGGCCTGTTCTTCCTCGTCGTGACCGGCGTGATGCTGCCCCTCGTGGCGCTGACATGGCGTCGCACGCCCACGCTGATCGTGCTGACCCCGGAGCGCATCGAGGCGCTGCACCAGGGCGAGACGCGGCAGGCGCTGGCCTGGGCCGAGGTGAGCGACGTGCGCCGCGTCGAGACGATGGGCAACGTCCGCTGGTACGTCGTGGGGCGGGACGAGGACCACCTGACGCTCGAGGGGGAGATCGCGGAGCTGGAGGCGCTGCTGGCGGACGCCCGCCGGCTGGCGGGGCTGCCGGCCGTCGATGCCGACGGCGCGTGAGACTCGGCCCCGCATAGGGATGCCCGGCGATATGCTGGGCGCGCGACACCGGGGCGCGCGGCCGGGCGGGGGAAGCCCGGCGGCGTCTCGGGACGGATGGAGAAGCGGATGCCGGAGATCAGAGTCAACACCAACGGGCCCTACCTGCTGGATGCGAGCGGGCTGCAGCTGACGGACGCCAGCGGCGCGGAGATCGCGCTGCCGCAGGGCAGCAAGGTCGCGCTGTGCCGCTGCGGCCACTCGGCCAGCAAACCGTTCTGCGACGGCGAGCACAAGCGGGCCGGGTTCAGCCACGACCCAACCGCCGGCTGATTCCGGGGGCGGCCTCGGCGATCGGCGCCGGTCTGGACGCCGCGCCTGCGGAGGGAACGTCATGCAGCCGATCCTGGTGGGCGACATCCTGGAGCGGGCCGAGCGCCTCTACGGCGAGCGCGTGGCCATCGTCGACGGCGAGACGCGCTACACCTACGCCGAGGCCGGGCAGCGCATCCGCCGCCTGGCGGCGGGCCTGCTGGGCCTGGGGCTGCCGGTGGGCGCGCACATCGCGATCCTGGCCAACAACTCGCACCGCTACTACGAGACGTACTTCGCGGCCCACTACGCCGGCATGCCGCTGGCGCCGCTCAACATCCGCCTGGCGGGGGAAGAGCTGGCGTTCATCATCCGCGACGGCGACGTGCGCGCCCTGCTGGTGGGGCCGGAGTACCTGCCGCTGCTGGCCGAGTTCCGCGACCGGCTGCCCGACCTGCGCCACGTCATCGTGCTGGACGACACGGCGCCGCTGGGCGACCACACGTATGAGTCGCTGATCGAGGGCAGCGCGCCGATCGAGGCCGCCGCCCGCGACTGGGCCGAGGACGACCTCATCAACCTCTGCTACACCGGCGGCACGACGGGGCGGCCCAAGGGCGTGATGCTGACGCAGCGCAACGTCGTCTCCAACGCGGAGCACGTCCAGATGACGTTCCCCGTCGGCGAGGACGACGTCTGGCTGCACGTCGCGCCGCTGTTCCACCTCGCCGACGCCTGGGCCTGCTACGTGATGACGATGGCCGGCGCGACGCAGGTCTGCGTGCCCGGATTCACGCCGGACGGCTTCCTGGAGGCGGTGCAGGCGGAGGGCGTGACCACCACGATCCTCGTCCCCACGATGATCAACTTCGTCGTCAATCATCCCCAGGTGCGCGACTACGACGTCTCGTCGCTGCGGCTGATCCTGTTCGGCGCCTCCCCCATGGCGGTGGACCGCATCCAGGCCGCGCGGGAGATCTTCGGGCCGGTGCTCTGCCAGGCCTACGGCATGACCGAGACCGCGCCGGTGCTCACGGCGCAGCGCCTGGAGTGGCTCGACTACGACACGCCCGAGGGCATCGAGCGGCTGGCGTCCTGCGGGCGCGAGGTGATGGGCGTGCGCCTGCGCATCGCCGACGCCGCCGGCGCCGACGTGCCGCCTGGGGGCGTGGGGGAGATCGTCGTGCGGGGGCCCAACGTCATGTCGGGCTACTGGAAGCGCCCGCAGGAAACGGCCGAGGCCCTGCGCGACGGCTGGATGCACACCGGCGACATCGCGCGGATGGACGCGGACGGCTTCGTCTACATCGTCGACCGTGCGAAGGACATGATCATCAGCGGCGGCGAGAACGTCTTCACGACCGAGGTGGAGAACGCGCTGTACGACCACCCGGCCGTGCTCGAGGCGGCGGTGATCGGCATCCCCAGCGAGCGCTGGGGCGAGGCCGTGCACGCCATCGTCGTGCTGCGCCCCGGCGAGACGGCGACCGAGGCGGACCTCGTGTCGTTCTGCCACGGCAAGATCGCGGGCTACAAGTGTCCCAAGTCGGTGGACTTCCACACCGAGCCGCTGCCCAAATCGGGGCCCGGCAAGATCCTCAAGACGGAGCTCCGCAAGCCGTTCTGGGCCGGCCAGGACACGGCCGTGCACTGACGGCGGCCCCTCCCGGCTCCGCGATCCACGCGGGAAGCGCGCGATCGCAGCGTCCAAATTGTTCACCTGTCTTGGCGGGTTCGGGGATTCGTCCTACGCTTGCGCTGATCGGGTCGGCGGCCGGGTGGGGGACGCGCGAAGATGGATCCCGTCGCCGGCGGATGGCCCGTGTTGGCCTCCTGGCACGAGCAAACCTTCCTGGGCATCGAGGTCCAGCAGTACATCGGCATCGGCGTGCTGCTGGGCATCGTCGTGCTCTGGCAACTGCTCCTGACCCGCGGGCTCGGCATCGTGCTGCGACGCCGCATCGCCGATGCGGGGAAGCGGGAGTTCTGGGACCGCGAACGGCGACGCTTGAGCCTGCCGATCCTGTGGCTCGGCGTCGCGGCGGTGGTCCTGGCGGGCTTCCCCGTCCTGGACTTCCCCGCCGACGTGGAGGATGTGGTCTCGCGCGTCGGGTCGCTGATCGGCGCCGCGGCGCTCGTCCTCCTGGGCTTCCGCGGCGTCGACATCTTCACCGCGGTGCTGCGCAAGCGCGCCGCACAGACCGACACCAAAATGGACGACCAACTGGTCCCGATCATCCGCACCAGCCTGCGGGTCGGGGTGCTCGCCCTGGGCGGGCTGTTCGTGCTGTCCAATCTGGGCGTCAACGTGGCCGCTCTGTTCGCCGGCGTCGGGCTGCTGGGGCTGGGCGTGGCCCTGGCGGCGCAGGACACGGTGAAAAATTTTTTCGGCGGCGTCACGGTCTTCGCCGACAAGCCCTTCCAGATCGGCGACTGGATCGTCGTCGGCGGGGTGGAGGGGACGGTGGAGGAGGTGGGGCTGCGCTCCACGCGCGTGCGCACCTTCTACAACTCCATCGTGACCGTCCCCAACTACACCTTCACCGACACCAACGTCGACAACATGGGCGCGCGCCGCTGGCGCCGCTACTCGACGACGCTGGGGCTCTCCTACTCGACGACCCCGGAGCAGATGCAGGCCTTCGTCGAGGGCCTGCGGGCGATCATCCGCGCCAACCCGAGCATGCGGACCGACTTCTACATCGTCGAGTTCAAGGAGTTCGGGCCGTCCACGCTCGACGTGATGCTGTACTGCTTCATCGACGCGCCCAACTGGAACGACGAGATGCGGGTGCGGCACGTGCTCAATCTGGACATCGTGCGGCTGGCGGAGCGGCTGCGCGTCGAATTCGCCTTCCCCACGCAGACCCTCCACCTCGACTCCGGGCCCGGGCAGCGCTTCCAGGCGCCCGCCCCGCCGGAGCCCGACCAACTCGCCGGCGCCGTGAACGACTTCGGCCCCAACGGCGCCGCCGGACAGCGCACCGATCGTCCGCTAACCTCGGGATTCGACAACGGATAACGGCACCGCCCGCCAACGAAAGCGAGACCACCATGCGCGATCTCCCGATTGGCCTGCACCTGGGCTTCCGCGAAGCCAATGTGATGCTGGAGCGCACCCGCGCCGCCGACGCGGCCGGCCTGGACATGGTCTGGAGCACGGGGGGCGAGCCCCCGCCGGACCCGTTCGTGGTCTTCGGGCGGGCGGCGGGCGAGACGACAATCGGCTTCGGGACGAGCATCGTGCCCACCTACCCGCGCCATCCGTTCGTGATGGCGTCGCAGGCGCTGGCGCTGGAGCAGCTCGCGCCGGGGCGGCTGCGGCTCGGCATCGGGCCCAGTCACCGGCCGATCATCGAGGGCATGTTCGGGCTCGGCTTCGAGCGTCCGCTGGCGCACCTGCGCGAGTACATCGGTATCCTGCGCGCGCTGCTGCACGAGGGCGCCGTGGACGTCGCCGGGGAGCAGATCACCGCGCGGGCGCGGATCGGCCCGCCCGCGCCGGTGCCGATCCTGATCGCGGCGCTGCGGCCCCGCGCCTACCGGATCGCCGGCGAGCTGACCGACGGCGCGATCTCCTGGATGTCGCCGCTGCCCTTCCTGCGCGACCAGGCCGCGCCCGCGGTCGCGGCGGGGGCGGAGGCCGCCGGGCGGGAGCGGCCGCCGCTCGTCGCGCACGTGCCCGTGGTCGTGTCCGAGGATCGGGCGGCGGTGCGGGCCGCGGCCGCGAAGCAGTTCGGCAACTACCAGCGCCTGCCGTTCTACCGCCAGATGATGCTCGACGCCGGCCTCGAGGACGCGCCCGGCGACGTCTTCACCGACACCATGGCCGACGCGCTGATCGTCTCCGGCGACGAAAACGCCGTCGCGGACCGGCTGCGCGGGTTGCCCGGCTTCGGCGTCGACGAACTGCTGGCGGACATCGTCGATACCGGCGACGACGCCGCCCGCGACCGGGCGCGCACGCTGGAGCTTCTGGGCGCGCTCGCCCAGGCGGACTGAGCGGCCGGCGGCTTCCCCGTCCTGGACTTCCCCGCCGACGTCGAGGATGTGGTCTCGCGCGTCGGGTCGCTGATCGGCGCCGCGGCGCTCGTCCTGCTGGGCTTCCGCGGCGTCGACATCTTCACCGCGGTGCTGCGCAAGCGCGCCGCACAGACCGACACCAAAATGGACGACCAACTGGTCCCGATCATCCGCACCAGCCTGCGGGTCGGGGTGCTCGCCCTGGGCGGGCTGTTCGTGCTGTCCAATCTGGGCGTCAACGTGGCCGCTCTGTTCGCCGGCGTCGGGCTGCTGGGGCTGGGCGTGGCCCTGGCGGCGCAGGACACGGTGAAAAATTTTTTCGGCGGCGTCACGGTCTTCGCCGACAAGCCCTTCCAGATCGGCGACTGGATCGTCGTCGGCGGGGTGGAGGGGACGGTGGAGGAGGTGGGGCTGCGCTCCACGCGCGTGCGCACCTTCTACAACTCCATCGTGACCGTCCCCAACTACACCTTCACCGACACCAACGTCGACAACATGGGCGCGCGCCGCTGGCGCCGCTACTCGACGACGCTGGGGCTCTCCTACTCGACGACCCCGGAGCAGATGCAGGCCTTCGTCGAGGGCCTGCGGGCGATCATCCGCGCCAACCCGAGCATGCGGACCGACTTCTACATCGTCGAGTTCAAGGAGTTCGGGCCGTCCACGCTCGACGTGATGCTGTACTGCTTCATCGACGCGCCCAACTGGAACGACGAGATGCGGGTGCGGCACGTGCTCAATCTGGACATCGTGCGGCTGGCGGAGCGGCTGCGCGTCGAATTCGCCTTCCCCACGCAGACCCTCCACCTCGACTCCGGGCCCGGGCAGCGCTTCCAGGCGCCCGCCCCGCCGGAGCCCGACCAACTCGCCGGCGCCGTGAACGACTTCGGCCCCAACGGCGCCGCCGGACAGCGCACCGATCGTCCGCTAACCTCGGGATTCGACAACGGATAACGGCACCGCCCGCCAACGAAAGCGAGACCACCATGCGCGATCTCCCGATTGGCCTGCACCTGGGCTTCCGCGAAGCCAATGTGATGCTGGAGCGCACCCGCGCCGCCGACGCGGCCGGCCTGGACATGGTCTGGAGCACGGGGGGCGAGCCCCCGCCGGACCCGTTCGTGGTCTTCGGGCGGGCGGCGGGCGAGACGACAATCGGCTTCGGGACGAGCATCGTGCCCACCTACCCGCGCCATCCGTTCGTGATGGCGTCGCAGGCGCTGGCGCTGGAGCAGCTCGCGCCGGGGCGGCTGCGGCTCGGCATCGGGCCCAGTCACCGGCCGATCATCGAGGGCATGTTCGGGCTCGGCTTCGAGCGTCCGCTGGCGCACCTGCGCGAGTACATCGGTATCCTGCGCGCGCTGCTGCACGAGGGCGCCGTGGACGTCGCCGGGGAGCAGATCACCGCGCGGGCGCGGATCGGCCCGCCCGCGCCGGTGCCGATCCTGATCGCGGCGCTGCGGCCCCGCGCCTACCGGATCGCCGGCGAGCTGACCGACGGCGCGATCTCCTGGATGTCGCCGCTGCCCTTCCTGCGCGACCAGGCCGCGCCCGCGGTCGCGGCGGGGGCGGAGGCCGCCGGGCGGGAGCGGCCGCCGCTCGTCGCGCACGTGCCCGTGGTCGTGTCCGAGGATCGGGCGGCGGTGCGGGCCGCGGCCGCGAAGCAGTTCGGCAACTACCAGCGCCTGCCGTTCTACCGCCAGATGATGCTCGACGCCGGCCTCGAGGACGCGCCCGGCGACGTCTTCACCGACACCATGGCCGACGCGCTGATCGTCTCCGGCGACGAAAACGCCGTCGCGGACCGGCTGCGCGGGTTGCCCGGCTTCGGCGTCGACGAACTGCTGGCGGACATCGTCGATACCGGCGACGACGCCGCCCGCGACCGGGCGCGGACGCTGGAACTCCTGGGCGCGCTCGCTCAGGAGGACTGAGCGGCACGAGTTGTCTCGCCCCCAAAGAGGCGGACCGTTATGCTCCATCCGACATATTGAGCCGCAGGCGTTCCGCCTGGGATAATCGCGGCACCCAGACCACGGACGCGAGGCCGCCCCCGGAGCGGACCTCGCACAGTCGGCTGCGGCCGGCGGAAAGGACCCTCGCCCATGCCGGAAGAACTGGCCTACAACGGCAAGATCCTCAACGTGAACCTCGACAACGGGGAGATCACGCCGGAGGAGATCCCCGAGCAGATGTACAAGGACTACCTGGGCGGCTACGGCCTGGGCGCGCGCCTGCTCTTCGACCGCATCCCCCAGGGGGCGGACCCGATGGGCCCGGAGAACGTCCTGGGCCTGATGCCCGGCGTGATGACCGGCACGCCCATCTTCGGCAACCGCTTCCAGGCGGTTTGCAAGAGCCCCTCGACCGGGGGCTGGGGCGACGCCAACTGCGGCGGCGACTTCGGGCCCTACCTGAAGTTCGCCG
>JAPOXB010000209.1:16177-17968 GCA_026707335.1 Chloroflexota bacterium | reverse complement strand
CGATCGCGCCGGAGCCCACGATGGACGTGGAGAACGTCGCGCAGGCGATCGTCTACATGGCGGGGCTGCCGCTCGACGCCAACGTGCCCTTCATCACGGTCATGGCGACGAAGATGCCGCTGCTCGGCCGGGGCTAGCGGGGCGGGCGCGCGCGTCCCGCCCGCTCAGTAGCCTCGCTTCAGGCGGCGCAGCCAGGGGCCCAGGATCGCGAGCGCGATCCCCGTCGCCAGCCCGGCGACGCCGATGGCGATGTCGGTCACGAGCCGGTTGCCGCCGCCCGACGGGGCCTCCTCGGCCGGCTGCACGACCGTCTGCGGGGCGGGCGCGGGCGCGGCGGTCGTCGCGGGGGTGGGAGCGGGCTGGGCCGGGGCGGCCGCCTCGGCGGCCTCGGGCGCCGGCTCGGGATCGGCCGCCTCCTCGGCGGCGGGCTCCTCGGCGGCCGGGGTGGGAGCGGGCTCCACCGCCGCCTCCGGCTGCGGGTCTTCGCGCAGGATGAGCACCTGGCCGGGCTGGATGACGTAGCCGGGCGCCGTGACCTCGGGGTTCAGCCGCACGATGTCGGCCACCGTGATCCCGTTCGACGCCGCGATCAGCGCGACCCAGTCGCCCGGCTGCACGACGTACGTGTTGCCCGTCGCCGGGGCGCGAGGGACGGGGGCGGAGGGCGCGGCCGGTTGCTCGGCCGGCGCGTCGGCGGGGGTCTCGGTCGCGGCGTCGCCGGGCGCTTCGGGCGGTTCCTCGGCGGGGTCGTCTCCGGGCTCCTGCTCCCCGTCGTCGGCCGGGGGGTCGGACTCCGGGTCGGACTCCGGGTCCGACTCGGCAGGCGGTTCCGGGGCGGGCTCCTCCTGCGGACGCGGATCGGGCGCGGCGGGGCCGGCCGGGCGCTGCGAGTGGGCGCTCGCCTCATCGCTGAACCAGCCCACGCCGGGGTGGAGCGCGATCACGGCGCCCAGAGCGACCGCTGCCACGGCCGCGCACAGGATTACGGTGAGCACGCGGGCCACCCGACCCCCCTCGCCGCGGGAGCGACGGCGCCCCCTTTCGCGAGGCTATCCCCGTGGGCGATCGCTCCACAACGCGACGCCCGCGGGCTACAGCGCACTACTCCTGAGGCATCTCCGGCGGCGTCCGGGTGACCACGCCCTCGGCCTCCAGCGCCGCCATCTCGTCGTCCGATACACCCAGAGAACGCAGGATCTCGGCGTTGTGTTCCCCCAGCAGGGGCGCGGCGACGCGGTACGTGACCGGCGTCTCGCTCAGGCGGATCGCGTTGCCCGGATAGCGCATCGGGCCGACGTCGGCATGGTCCAGCTCCGCCCAGAAGTCGCGGGCGGCGAGGTGCGGGTCCTCGACGAGGTCGCGGCCGTCGCTGACCTGCGCCGCGATGACGCCCGCCGCCTGCAAACCGGCCATCGCCGGGCCGGGGCTCTGCGCGCGCGTCCAGACGCCGATCGCGGCGTCGATCTCGTCGTGCCGCGCCCGGCGGCCGGCCGCGTCGAGCGCGGGGAGATCGCCGCCGATGCCCGCGACGTCGCAGAGCGCGCGCCATTCGGCGTCGGTCATCACGCTGATCGCCAGCCAGCGGTCGTGCCCGGCGCAGCGATAGACGCCCTGCGGCGCATGGACCGGGTGGCGGTTGCCGATCCGGGGGGCGTTGGCGCCGCGCACCTGCGCCGCCAGCAGCTCCTCGCCCGCCGCCACCGCCATCGACTCCGACATCGCCGTCTCGACCTGCTGCGGCTCGCCGCCCGAGGCCTCGCGGCGCCACAGCGCGACGAGCGTGCCGCTCAC
>JAPOXB010000209.1:11612-15817 GCA_026707335.1 Chloroflexota bacterium | reverse complement strand
GCGGTTCCAGGGCCGCTCGCCCGGCTCGTTGTCGGGGAAGAGATGGCCCAGCGTCGCCATCATCGGGTCGGCCTCCCGGTAGCCGCGGTTCCAGGGCGCCTCGACGTGGATCACGTCCGCGCCCAGGTCGCCGAGGATGCGCCCCGCGATGGGCCCCGCCCAGACCCGCGTGAGGTCGAGGACGCGCAGGCCGTCGAGCGGGCCCGTCGTCAGCGACTCCCCGCCGGCCGGCGCCGGTCGCGGCGTCCAGTCCGATGCGATGTCTTCCGCCGGCCCCGCGGCCGGTCGCGGCGGCGGCAGCGTGGGTTGGGCGCCCCGGTCGCCGATCAGGAAGGGGCCGCGCGGGAATCGCAGCGCCGGGGCGTCCCCCGACTCGGGCGACAGGCAGACCCAGAAGTCGCGCGCCTGGTACTGCTCGTCCTCGAACACTTCGAGCATCGTCGGCACCGGCCCGATCGGCGAGAACACCGCCCGGCCCAGCTCGCTGATCTCCTCGGCGGTCAGTTCCAGCAGCCGCTCGGTCAGGGCGGCGTCGAACTCCCGTTTGTGCTGGGCGCGGGCCGGGTCGGTCGCGAAGCGCGGATCGTCGAACAGGTGCCCGTAGCCCAGCACCTCGACGAAGGGGACCAGCTTGGCCCCGGTGGCGTGGCCCAGGAACACGTAGCCGTCGCGGCAGGGATAGACGCCGGCCGGGTGCCACGGCCCCGCCTGCGCGTTGCCGGCCCGCTCGATGACGTGGCCGCCGTGCGTCCACATCGTCGTCGTGTGCTGGTGCATGCTGGCCATGCCGTCCTGGTGCGACACGTCGACCGTCTGGCCGCGGCCGATGCGCTCGCGCGCCAGCAGCGCCGCCATCGCGCCGATGAAGCCGTGCAGCCCGGCCTGCACGTGGGTATGCAGCCCGCGCCGCTGCAGCGGCTCCCGGTCCATGTCGCCGCCCACCCAGAGGTGCCCGCCGATGGCGTCGTCGGTGAAGCTGTTCGAGCGATAGCCGGCGTAGGGGCCGTCGGGCCGGGACGGATCGCCCAGCCCGAACGGGGAGACGTAGACGCGCACGAGCTGTTCGTCGGCGAGCGACGCCGTGCGCGGGCGCAGCGGGTCCGGCGCGGCGCTCTCGACGACGACGTCGGCCCGCTCGATCAGCGGCGCGAGGCGGGCCAGCCCGGCGTCGCTGTCGAGGTCGAGGACGAGCGAGCGCTTGCTCGTGTTGAAGAAGGCGAACTCGGAGCCCATGCCGGCCCAGGGCTCGCCGTTGGCGCGCAGCGGGTCGCCGCCGGGCGGCTCGACCTTGACCACGCGCGCCCCGTAGTCGGCGAACAGCTTGGCGGTCAGCGCCCCCGCCTGCGAGCCGGCGATCTCGACGACCTGGAGTTCCTCGAAGCGCTTCATCAGGGCCGGAACGAGGGGCCCGCCGTGGGCCCGAGCTGGGTCTGGATCACGCCCTGCGCCATGTCGACGAAGTCGCACAGGATGGCGCGCGTGTCGCGCGGGTCGATCAGGTCCAGGCCGCTGGCTTCGGCCGTGCGGAAGGGGGAGGCGAGACGGCGGAAGCCGTCCTCGATCTCGGCTCGCTTGGCGTCCGGGTCGGGGGCCTCGGCGATGACGCGGCGGAAGGCGGCGTCGGTGCCGCCCTCGATGTGCATCGAGCCCCAGCGCCCCGAGACCCAGGCGTAGCGCCGGAAGAGGTGCGGCCCCGGGCGGTATTGCAGCGTGCCGGCCAGGCCGAAGGTGCGCCGCGAGAGGAACGAGATCCAGGGCATCCTGCTCTGGCAGATCGCGTGCACCAGCCGCGCCCCGGCCCGCTCGATGCCCATCCGTTCCGATTCGACGCCCACCAGGAAGCCGGGCTCGTCCATGATCACGACCATCGGGATGTGGAAGGTGTCGCAGATCTGGACGAGGCGGGTCGACTTCTCGGCCGCGGCCACGTCCATCGAGCCGCCCTTGCGCTTGGGGTTGTTGGTCATCACGCCGACGGGGTAGCCGTCGGCGCGGGCCAGCCCGATGATCCGCGAGCCGCCGTAGTCGGGCGCGATCTCGAAGAAGGAGCCCGTGTCGAAGACGCCCTCGATGATCACGCGCGGGTCGTAGGTCTTGCGGTTGTCGCGCGGGATGATCGAGAGCAGGCGCTCGTCGCGGCGCTGCGGATCGTCGCCGCTCAGGACGCGGGGCGGCATCTCGTAGACGTTGTCGGGCATGTAGCTCAGGAAGCGCTTGACCTGCGCGATCGCGTCGTCCTCGTCCTCGGCGGCGTTGTCGACGACGCCGCTGACGCGAGTGTGGATCTTCCAGCCGCCCAGCGTCTCCTTGTCGATGTCGATGCCCAGGGCGGCCTTGACGACCGGCGGGCCACCGGGGAAGACCTGCCCGGTGCCCTTCGCGATCACGCTGAAGTGGCTCATCGGCGGGAAGGGGGCGAGCCCGCCGGCCGCCGGACCCAGCACGGCCGAGACGACCGGCGCCAGGCTGACGATGTTCGAGAGGTGCTCCCAGAACTCGCCGTCGGGGATGTAGGTGCGGCTGAGGTCCGAGTACTCCTGCACGCTGCCGCCGGCGCCGTCGAGCAGGTTGACCGTGGGCAGCAGCAGCTCGGTCGGGCCGGGATGCCCGTGGCCGATATCGACGCCGCCGTCGTCGCGGCGGGCCGAGCCGCCGGCCGAGCCGCCGCGCACGGTGAAGTCCTGCCCGGTGACGTAGACGCGCCGCCCGTTGATCCGGGCCGTCCCGCTCACGCTGCCGATCGGCGTGAAGCCCACCAGGGCGCCGTCGTCGTCATAGGTGGCGCCGCCTTGCAGCTTGCCCATCTCCCGCAGCGAGCCCTCGTCGACGAGCCGGGCCAGCCGCTCGCGGATGGTCAGCTTGCCGCGCGCGTGCTGCCGCGCGACCCCCTCGGGGCCGCCCATCTCCTCCGCCATGGCGTGGCGGCGGCGCAGTTCGTCGACCTCGGGCTGCCAGACCATCGGCGCTCCTCCGCGGGGCGGCTCGGGCGTGACGGGCACGCGGAGAGCAGTTTAGCGAGCCCGCGCCCGCCCCCGGCGCGACATCGGCTGGCGCGGGTTCTTCTGCGCCTCGACCGCCGCGATGTCGCCGGCCGAGAAGCCGAGTTCGGTCATGACCTCCGCCGTGTGCTGGCCCAGCTCGGCGTACCAGGGCTGCGCGACGGCCGGCGTCTCGCTGAACTGCAACGGGTGGCCGGCCATGCGCCGCGTCCCCACGTGCGGGATCTGCTTCTCGACGATGTAGCCGTTCTCCAGCGCCTGCGGGTCGTCCAGCACGTCCTCGTAGTCGAACACGCGCTGGTACATGATGTCCTCGCGGCGGGCGTCGAAGAACTGCTCCCACTCGGCCGTTGTGCGGCTGCGCATCGCCCGCGCGACGTGCGGCCGCAACTCCGCGGCGTGGTCGGCGTGCTGGAAGTTCGTCGTCGGCGTGCGTTTGTCGTAGGAGTCCCACTGCGGGTCGGCGCCGACCTCGGGGATGCCGCCGAAGTCGCAGAACTCGCGCCAGCCCTGGTCGCCGCCGATGCCGACGCAGAACGCGCCGCCGTCGGCCGTGTCGTAGAGCCCCACGATGCCGGGCACGTTGGCGTGATGCCCGCCGTCGCGGCCCAGCAGCGTCCCCGTCACCGAGGTGTGATTGATCTCCCAGGCCTGCATCCAGACCATCATCCCGTAGGACGAGGTGCGCACCTTCTGCCCGACGCCGTGCAGCTCGCGCGCCGCCAGGGCGGTCATGATGGCCAGCGCCAGCCCGAGCGCGCCGCCCGTATCGGCGATCACCGTGCCGGGGAGCACCGTCGCGCTGCCCGGCTCCCCGGTCACGCGGGCGATGCCGCTGCGCGACTGCGAGAACTGGTCGGTCATGCGCTTGTCGCGGTCGGGGCCGCGATGGCCGAAGCCGTTGGCGATGGCGTAGATCAGGCGCGGGTTGCGCGCCGCGAGCGCCTCGTAGCCCATGCCGATCCGCTCCAGCGAGGGCTCGCGGAAGTTGCTGAAGAAGATGTCGGCGCCGTCGACGAGGCGGTGGACGACCTCGCGGCCGACGTCGGTGTGGATATCGACGGCGATCGAGCGCTTGCCGTGCGAGACCGAGAGGAACTGCGCCCCCGGGGTCTCCGGGGGGTGAGGCCAGTTGACGCCGGTGTGCCAGCGGTTGGGGTCGCCGCCGGGCGGCTCGACCTTGATGACGTCGGCGCCCATGTCGGC
>JAPOXB010000209.1:0-11441 GCA_026707335.1 Chloroflexota bacterium | reverse complement strand
GCCTCGCACCGCGCCACGTAGGTGTCCAGCCCGCCGACGTAGGGCGTGAACACGCGCGGCTTGCCGGGCACGTTGGCCCCGACATACCAGGAGTCGGCGCGCGGGTAGAGCGTCCCCTCGCCGAGTTCGTTGACGTGCTCGACCCAGGCGTCCTCCGCCTCGGGCGTCGCCTCGATGGCGGCCAAGTCCCGCTCGCGCAGGTGCACGATGCAGTCGGCGATCCAGTCCACGTGCTGCTCGATGGAGACGATCATGTTGGACAGCACCGAGGGGCTGCCCGGGCCGGTGATCGTGAACAGGTTGGGGAAGCCCGCGATCGACAGTCCCAGGTAGGTGCGCGGTCCGCCGGCCCACTTCTCCCGCAGCGAGCGGCCCTCCCGCCCGCGGATATCGACGGCCAGGATCGCCCCGGTCATCGCGTCGAAGCCGCAGGCGAAGACGAGCGTGTCGAAGTGGAACTCCTCGTCCCGCGTGCGCAGACCGTCCGGCGTGATCGTCTCGATCGGGGTCTCGCGGACGTCGACGAGCCGCACATTGTCGCGGTTGTAGGTCTCGTAGTAGTCGGTGTCGAGGCAGGGGCGCTTCGTCCCGTAGGGATGGTCGGTCGGGCAGAGCGCCGCCGCGACCGCCGGATCGTGCACGACCTGCCGGATCTTGGCGCGAATGAACGAAGCGGCCGTCTCGTTCGCCTCCTCGTTGGTGAGCAGATCGTTGAAGACGGGGAACACGCCGGCGCCCTTCTGCCAGGACTGCTCGTAGAGCCGCTCGCGCTCCTCCGGCTCGACGTCGAGCGCCGAGAGTTGCGGCGGCTGCAGGTAGGTGACGCCGCCCCCGGTGCGCAGCGCCTCGCGCCGGACGTCCTGGAACTCGTCCTTGTACCGCTCGACGTAGGCCGGGTCATGCGGCGCCTGCTGCGCGGGCACGCTGAAGTTCGGCGTGCGCTGGAAGACCGTCACGTGCGCCGCCTGCTCGGCGATGCGCGGGATGGCCTGGACCGCCGTCGAACCGGTGCCGATGACGCCCACGCGCTTGCCGGCGAAGTCGACGCCCTCGTGCGGCCAGCGCGCCGTGTGGTGCGCCTCGCCCCGGAACGACTCCCGCCCCGGGATCTCCGGCCACTTGGGCTTCGACAGGCAGCCGGTCGCCATGATGCAGAACTGCGCCGAGAGCCGATCGCCGGCGTCCGTCTCGACGATCCAGCGCTGCCGCGCGTCGTCGTAGGCGGCGGCGGTCACGCGCGTGTTGAACTGGATGTCGCGGCGCAGGCCGAAGCGATCGGCCACGTGCGAGCAGTAGGCCAGGATCTCGGGCTGCTGCGCGTAGCGCTCGGTCCAGTTCCACTCGCGCTGCAGCTCGTCGGAGAACGAGTACTGGTACTCCAGGCTCTCGACGTCGCAGCGGGCGCCGGGGTAGCGGTTCCAGTACCAGGTGCCGCCCACGTCGCCGCCGGCCTCGATGACGCGCGCCGTGAAGCCCGCCTCGCGCAGCCGGTAGAGCATGTACATGCCGGCGAAGCCCGCCCCCACGATCACGGCGTCCACGGTCTGGGGTTCCCGTGGGGCGCTGGTCGTCTCCATGGCCCGGTCCCTCCGCTCCGGCGCGGCCGCCGGACCCGCTGAGTCTTCCACCGAGCCGGGGGCCCGGCAAGCGTCCCCGGCGGGGCGCTACACTGCCGCCATGTCCGATGGCGCCATGTCCGACGGCATGCTCAGTCCCTACCGCGTGCTCGACCTGACGAACGAGGCCGGCTTCCTCACCGGCCGCATTCTCGCCGATCTCGGCGCGGACGTCATCAAGGTCGAGCCGCCGGGCGGCGATCCCGCCCGCCGCATCGCGCCCTACTACCACGACGAGCCCGACCCCGAGAAGAGCCTCTACTGGTTCGCCTACAACGCCAACAAGCGCGGCGTGACGATCGACCTCGACTCGGCCGAGGGCAGGGAGCAGTTCACCGCCCTCGCCGCGACGGCGGACATCGTCGTGGAGTCCTTCGCGCCGGGCCGCATGGAGGCGCTGGGCTTCGGCTTCGACGCGCTGCAGCGGATCAACCCGCGCTGCATCCTGGTCTCCATCAGCCCCTTCGGCCAGACCGGCCCCTACCGCGACTACAAGGCCCCCGACATCGTGGCCTGGGCGCTGGGCGGGCACATGTCGATCTGCGGCCCGCCCGAGGGCCCGCCCTACCACATCAGCCACCACTCGATGTCCTGCATGCTGGCCGGCGGCGACGCCGCGGTCGGCGCGATGGTGGCGCTGCATCAGCGGCTGCGCAGCGGCCGCGGCCAGCACGTCGACGTCGCGATCCGGGACTCGGTGGTGCAGTCCACCTACCAGATCCTCGCGACCTGGGACATGCTGGGCGTCAACCGCGCCATGGGGCAGCGCCCGCTCGCGCTCAACTTCCCCTGGACCTGGCCCTGCAAGGACGGCCACGTCGTCAACGTGATCTGGTCGGGCAACATGGGCAACGAGCGCACCGGCCCGCTGTTCGCCTGGATGGCCGAGGAGGGCTTCGAAGACCCGCTCGTGACCGCCATCAACTGGGAACTGCTGACGGTCGACACGATCACGCAGGAAACGTTCGACGCGGTGGTCGACCTCACCTCGCGCTTCTTCCGCACCCACACCAAGACGGAGTTGTACGAGTGGAGCGCGACGGCGGGCATGGGCATCATCCCGGTGCAGGACGCCGCCGACCTCGCCGTGAGCCCGCAGCTGCTCGCGCGCGACTTTTGGCAGCCGCTTGAGCACGACGACCTCGGCGAGGAGCTGACCTACCCCGGCCCCTGGGCCGCGGGGCACGGCGCGCCGCCCACGCTGCGGCAGCGCGCGCCACGGATCGGCGAGCACAACGCGGAGATCCTGGGGGCCCTGCCGTCCCCTGCCCCGGCCAACGGCACGGCGCCGCCCCCCGCGACGCCCGACCCGAAGCCGCTGGCCGGGATCAAGGTGCTCGACTTCGGCTGGTTCATGACGGGGCCGGTCACGACCCGCCCGCTGGCCGACTACGGGGCCACCGTCGTCACGATCGAATCGGTCACCCGGCCCGACGCCATCCGTCTCGTGGGGCCGCACAAGGACTGCGTCTTCGGCGTCAACCGCGGCGGCGACCACGCCCAGCGCCGCACGAGCCACCTGGGCCTCACGCTGAACCTGCGCAGCGAAGAGGGCAGGGAGATCGCGCGGCGGCTGGTGGCCTGGGCCGACATCGTGTTCGACAACTTCGGCGCCAACGTGATGGACCGGATGGGCTTCGGCGACGCCGACCTGCGCAAGATCAAGCCCGACATCATCGTGCTCACCTGCAGCGGGCAGGGGGAGACGGGGCCGCACCGGGCGGTCAAGGGCGGGGGCAGCCACTTCGTCGCGCTGGCCGGGTTGCACCACCTCTCGGGCCCGCCCGACGAGCCGCCCCAGGACGTCAGCGTGCTGACCGACTTCATCTCGCCGCGCTTCAACACGACGCTGCTGCTGGCCGCCGTCGATCACCACCGCCGCACCGGCCAGGGCGGCTACTACGACGTCTCCCAGTTCGAGGCGGCCGTGACCATGACGACGCCGATCATGCTCGACTACTTCACGAACGGCCGCGTGCCCTGGCGGCTGGGCAACCGCCACGTCGATGCCGCGCCGCACGGCGCCTACCCGTGCAGCGGCGAGCGCTGGTGCACGATCGCCGTCTTCAGCGACGAGGAGTGGCAGGCCTTCGTGCGGGTGATCGGCTCGCCGCCCTGGACGCACGATCCCCGCTTCGCGACCCTGGCCGGCCGCAAGCTGCACGAGGACGAGCTCGACCGCCACGTCGCCACCTGGACGCGGGGGCGGCGTCCCGACGAGATCACCCGCCTGCTGCAGGACGCGGGCGTCCCGGCCGGCGAGGTGGCGCGCGGCGAGGAGTTGATGGACTGGGACCCGCAGCTCGCCCACCGCGGCTTCTGGCACACCCTCGAGCACCCCGACATCGGCCCCTACCGGGCCCTGGCGCACGCCTTCCGGCTGTCCGACGCGCCCCTGGAGATGCGCCCGGCGCACATGATCGGCCAGCACACGGCGGAAGTGTTGCGCGATATACTCGGCCTCGAAGACGATGAGGTCGCCGACCTCTCGGCCTGCGGGGCGCTGGAGTAAGCCCCGCCCCGGCGCGGCGTCGCCCCGGCGCGCACGCCGCTTGACGATTGGAGCCCCCGATGCCCCCGAAGACCCTCGGTGACACGATGCTGCGCGCGCACGTCTCGGCGCTGCCCGTGCCCGAGTTCGCCGAGACGGCCTGGACGCCGCCGCCGCCGCTGTCCGAGGCGCGCGTCGCCGTCGTCACGACGGCCGCGCTGCACCCGGAAGGCGGCGAGGCCCTCACCCCCTTCGCGACCACCTACACCGTCCTCGACGCGAGCCAGCGCAAGCTGGTCCTGGGGCACTGGAGCCAGAACTTCGATCGCTCCGCCTTCACCATCGACCCCAACGTGGTCTATCCGCTGGACCGGCTCGACGAGCTGGCCGCCGACGGCACGATCGGCTCGGTCGCGCCGCGGCACTTCGCCTTCGCCGGCAACCAGCCCGACGACGTCTCGGCGGTGCGGCTGGACGGCGGCCCCGCCTGCGCCGCCGAGTTGAAGGCCGACGGCGTCGACGTCGTGCTGCTCACCCCCGTTTGACCGCTCTGCACGCGTACGGTCTGTACGCTCGCGCACGTCATCGAGGCCGCCGGCATCTCGACCGTCGCGATCTCGGTCATCCGGGCCATCCCGGAACGGATGCGGCCCCCCCGCGCGCTGCACTGCGAGTTCCCGATCGGGCGGCCGCTGGGCAAGCCGGGCGACGCCGCCTTCCAGCACGACGTCCTGCGCCGGGCCTTCGCGCTGCTGGAGCGCGAGTCCGGCCCGGTGCTGGAGGACCACCCCGAGGTCATCGTCGCGGATGAACAGCCGATCAGCTGCCCGATGCCGGCGCGCTTCGACCCCGACCTGCCGCCCGCCGTCGATGAGGCGCGGGGCATCCGCGGCGCCTACGACCGCTCGCGGGCCCGCCGCGGCGTCACGAACGTGGGCCGCGCGATGGACCCGGACACCGTGCCGGAGGCGCTGGCCGCCCTGAAGCAGATCGCCGATGGGGCCGACTGGAAGTCGGTGCGGCTGCCCGGCAAGAACACCGTGGCGGTGACGCTCGACATCCGCGCCTACTACGAGGAAGCGGCGCTGGAGCTGGCCGACGGGCCGGCCCCGGGCCCGCGCGCCGCCGAGGCCTGGTTCTTCGAGAAGACCGAGGCCGGCGCGCTGGTCCTGGCCGCGCGGGCGGAGATCAAGCGGCAGGGCGCCCAGGAAGGGATCTGGCTCTATATGGCGCCGGTCCAGCGCTAGCCGCGCGTCGGACGGGCGCTGCCGCCTGTGGCGACGGCGACGATGATTTGCGCTACACTGTGCTGGGAGTCGGGTTCTGACCCCGACGAACTGCGGGTTAGGGTAAGCGGTAGAACCCGCAGCCGTCACCCGATAACGGGCGACCCCCAGCGCTCCCGACGATACCAAGCCGGGGGCGCTTCCGCGTCCGCCCCACGGCGCGGCGCCCGGCCTCAGATGCCGAAGATGGACGCCATGCCGACGCGCTCGGCCATCGCGCGCATCTGGTCGTCGCCGGGGCTGGGGCCGCCCTCGGCCGCCGCCTCCAGCAGGACCGGCAGCAGGGTGACGTCGCCCGTCGAGTTGAGGAACGGCCCCGACGCGCCCTCCCGCCGACCCAGGATCCAGCGCACCGCCAGCCGGATGTCGGCCGGGTCCTCCAGCGGCTGGTACCAGGTCGAGTGCGTGCGTTGGCCGCCGGCCGGCCAGGCGCCCCGCGCCAGCGACTTGATCGTCTGCACCGCGACGCCGCGCTCGCGGCACAGCGCCATCACCCACTCGAAGTCCGCCGCGTAGCGCGGCGAGCCGCGCATGAACCAGTTCCAGGGCAGCAGCACCGAGTCGAAGTCGAAGCGCTGCAGCGCGCGGTAGTGCTGCGCGGCGATCGTCCAGTTGTGCCCGGTCACGCCGATGAAGCGCACCAGGCCCAGCGCCCGCGCCTCCTGGGCCGCCTCGAGCGCGCCGCCGGGGCCCAGCGCCTGGTCCCACTCGTCGGGGTGGTTGAGGCTGTGCAGCTGGATCAGGTCCACCTGGTCGGTGCGCAGCCGCGCCAGCGACTCGCGGATGTCCGACAGCGCCCCGGCGTAGTCCCGCGACGGCGTCTTCGTGGCGAGGAAGAAGCGGTCGCGATGGGTCTCCATCCAGGGGCCGAGCAGCCGCTCCGCCTCGCCGTAGCCGCGCGCGACGTCGATGTGGTTGACGCCGTGCTCCAGGATCAGGGCCATGGCGCGGTCGGCCGTCGCCTGGTCGGCCCGCGACAGGGCGGCCGCGCCGAACAGCACGCGCGTGCTCTCGTGCCCGGTGCGGCCGAACGGGGCCGTCTCGATCACCATCGCCGTCCGCTCCGATCGCCGCGCCCGCCGCCGATGAGGCGACGCTAGCGCACCATCCCCGCGCCTGCGACTAGAATCCGAGTCCGGGGCCGCCCTCGCCGCGAGGGCGCCGCCGCGCAGCAGGGAGGCAGACGACGTGGAATTCCGACCGCTCGGCCGCACCGGCGTGCAGGTCAGCAGCATCTGTCTGGGCTGCATGACGTTCGGCGGCCGCACCGATCAGGCGGCGACGAACGAGATCGTGGCCCGGTCGCTGGACGCCGGCATCAACTTCCTCGACACGGCCAACGTCTACAACCGGGGCCGCAGCGAAGAGGCCACGGGCGTGGCGCTGAAGGCGCTGGGCGCCCGCGACCGCGTCGTCCTGGCGACCAAGGTGCACGGCGCGATGGACGCCGAGGATCCCAACATGCAGGGCACCAGCCGCCGGCACATCATCCAGCAGTGCGAGGCCAGCCTGCGCCGCCTGGGCACCGACTACATCGACCTCTACCAGTTGCACCGCCCGCGGCCGGAGATCGCCATCGACGAGACGCTGCGCGCCCTCGACGACCTCGTGACGTCCGGCAAGGTGCGCTACATCGGCAGCAGCACCTTCGCCGCCTGGCAGGTCGTCGAGGCGCTCTGGGCGTCGAAGGAGTACGGCCTCAACCGCTTCGTCAGCGAACAGCCGCCCTACAACATCCTCGACCGCCGCATCGAGCGGGAGCTGATCCCCATGGCGCAGACCTACGGCATCGGTCTGATCCCCTGGAGCCCGCTGGGCGGCGGGCTGCTGACCGGCAAGTACTCGCGCGGCGAGCCGCCCCCCGCCGACAGCCGCTTCGGCCAGGCAGGGCTCCCCGCCCCGCAGAAGGCGCGCTGGGTCGACGGCCTCTTCGACGTCGTCGACGCGCTCACGCCCATCGCGCAGGAGAAGGGCTGCACGCTGGCGCAGCTCGCGCTGGCCTGGTGCGAGCAGCAGCCCGGCGTCGCCAGCGCGATCATCGGGCCGCGCACCGTCGAGCAGCTGCAGGACAACCTGGGCGCCGCCGCCGTCACGATCGACGACGAGGACCGCGCCCGCATCGACGCCATCGTGCCGCCGGGGCGCATGGTGTCTCCCTACTACGAGGCCGACTTCGGCCCGCACCGCTACCGCGTCTAGCGGCGCGCCCGGTCGGCGCGCAGGAAGCGCGCGGGCGCGCTATTATCCCCGCAGCAGCCACTCCGGCGGGCTGCGCAGCCGAGATGGGGGGAACATCATGGCACTGGGTGGATATGCGGATCACGTCGCGCGCGTCGACCTGTCGAGCGGCAGCGTCGCCTACGAGGGCATCAACGAGGAGGACGCGCGGCTCTATATCGGCGCCCGCGGCCTGGGTGTGAAGTACGTCTACGACAACGACCCGGCCACCGACCCCAACAGCCCCGACAACCTGCTGGGCCTGGTCAACGGGCCGCTGACCGGCACCGAGGCGACGATGAGCGGCCGCCTGGCCTTCGTCACCAAGTCGCCGCTGACCGGCACGGTGGTCGATAGCCACATGGGCGGCTGGAGCGCGGCGCGGCTGCGCTGGGCCGGCTTCGACGCGCTGCTCTTCACCGGCAAGGCCGAGGCGCCGGTCTACGCCTACGTCGAGGGCGGCACGGTCGAGTTGCGCCCGGCCGGCGACCTCTGGGGCAAGGGCGTCCACGAGACGATCGCGATCCTGAACGAGCGTTACGGCGACAATCTCTCCGTCATGGCGATCGGCCAGGCGGGCGAGAACGGCGTGCTGTTCGCCTCCTTCATGAACGAGGACGACCGCGCGGCCGGTCGCGGCGGCACCGGCGCCGTGGGGGGGATGAAGAACCTCAAGGCGGTCGTCGTGAAGGGCGACCGCAGCACGATGCCCAAGGCCGAGGACCGCGACAAGTGGCGCGAGGCGCACCGGGTCGCGCTCAAGACCATCATCGACAGCGAGGTCACCGGCCCCAAGACCGGCGGCCTCTCCGTCTACGGCACGAATGTGCTGACCAACGTCGTCAACGCGATGGGCGGCATGGGAACGAAGAACTCCCAGCTGACCACCTTCGAGGGCGCGGAGAAGCTCAGCGGCGAGACGGTCCGCGAGACCATCCTGGTCGACGAGCCCACCTGCCACGCCTGCCCGGTGGCCTGCAAGAAGGAAGTCGAGATCACCGAGGGCCCCTACAAGGGCCTGCGCATGGAGTCCTTCGAGTACGAGCCGGCCTGGTCGCTGGGCGCCAACTGCGGCAACGACGACGCCGGCGTGGTCGCCAAGGTCATCGACCAGTGCAACGACCACGGCATGGACGCGATCGAGATCGGCAACGTGATCTCGATGTACATGGAGGCCAGCGAGAAGGGCTACGTGCCGGGGCCGGGCCTCGCCTGGGGCGACGGCGCGGGCATGGTGAAGCTGGCCGAGCAGATGGCGATGCGCGAGGGCCCGGGCGAAATCCTGGGCCTGGGCACGGCGAAGGCCGCCGAGGCCTACGGCCACCCCGAGATCGCGATGGCCGTCAAGGGCCAGGCCGTCCCCGCCTACGACCCCCGCGCCATCAAGGGCGAGGGCATCGGCTACGCCACGAGCAACCGCGGCGCCTGCCACCTGCGCGGCTACACGCCCGCCTCGGAGATCCTGGGCATCCCCGTCAAGACCGACCCCCTGGCCTGGGAGGGCAAGGGCGCGCTGCTCAAGATCTTCCAGGACCTGCACGCCTTCAGCGACTCGCTGGACCTCTGCAAGTTCTCCGCCTTCGCCGAGGGCGCGGCGGAGTACGCGCAGCAGTACGAGGCCATCGTCGGCATCGCCCTGAGCGAGGAAGACGTCATGACCACCGGCGAGCGCATCTACAACCTCGAGCGCCGCTTCAACAACCTGGCCGGCTTCGACGGCAGCGACGACTCCCTGCCCGAGCGCTTCCTCAAGGAGCCCGGCAGCGGGCCCGCCGCCAACTCCGTCTGCGAGCTGGACGAGATGAAGGCCGAGTACTACGAGGCGCGCGGCTGGGAGGACGGCGTGGTGCCGGACGCGAAGCTGCAGGAGCTCAGCATCAGCTGAGGCGGGACGGCCGGCAGCGGCCGTGGAGGTTCGCGTCTACGCGACGTTGCGCCCCATCGTGGGGGGGCGCAGCGTGTCGCTGCCCGACCGCGACGGGGCGACCATCGCGCAGGTGATCGATGACCTGATCGCGCGCTTCCCCGCCCTGCGCGAGCGCCTGCTCTCCGAGGCCGGCGAGATCCGCCCCTACGTCGCGGTGATGCTCGACGGCCGCGACGTGCGCCACGTGGGCGGGCTCGACGCGGTCGTGGCCGCCGGCGCCGAGATCGACATCTTCCCGCCCGTGGCCGGAGGCGCATGAGCCGGGTCGAGTTGCGCATCCGCGGCGTGCCCGAGTGGTTGCTGCGCGCCTATCTGGCCGAACTGGGCGCGGTCGCGGACGGCGACGGCGACGCCCCCCGCATGACCGGCGACGGCTACGCGGTTTCCTGGAGCGCCGAGCGGGCGCCGTTGCCCGGCGGCACGCTGCGGCTGATGCAGTTGAACATCCGCCTCGACGGCGACGCGGCCGCCATCGCCGCGCTGGAGCCGGCGCTGATGGCGAAGCTGCAGCGCGGCGGCGGCTAGGCTAGCCCGGCGTCTCGGGGGGAACTCCGGTCCCATCTCCGTGGGGAGAGGGGACCGGAGGGAGGGGGTTCCCCTCCGAGGGGAGAGGGTTAGGCCTGTCCTGAGCAGCGCCGAAGGAGTGAGGGGGACCGCGGCCGGGAAGTACGGGGCTAGGTGAGTTTCACGATGGCGACGGCGACCGCCGCCAGGCCAATGGCGAAGGCGGCGAGCCGCAACTGAAGCGCGTACATCTCCGCGCGCATCTCCGCCCGGAATGCCGCGAACTCCGCGCGCAGGATGTCATGCGTCACCAGCGGGCTGGTCGCGTCCCCCATCGTTTCAACGATCGCATCCGCCTCACGGTCGTCCACCCCGGCCTCCATCAGCCGCTGGACGGCCCGCCGCGTGTCGAACGTCATCGCCATATCGATCCCCTCTGTCGGCCCAGGATACCGCAGACGCGCTTCCCGTGTCCCCACGCCACGCAGTGGAGAGGGGGGACTCCGATCCCCTCTCCCTGGGGAGGGGGTTAGGGTGAGGGGGTCTCCCGGCGCCCGCGACCGCCCGAACCTCACCCCTGTCCCCCTCTCCACTGCGAAGCAATGGAGAGGGGGAACTCTGATCCCCTCTCCCGCGGGGAGAGGGTTAGGGTGAGGGGGCGCGCCCCGCTGGGGAATCCGATCCCCTCTCCCCTGGGGAGCGGGTTCAGGTGAGGGGCGACGGAGCCGCCGCAACGCGGAGGGGGAGATCATGCGAGGGATCGTTCGAGGCGTGAAGCGCATCGTCCTGCCGGCCTGCCTGGCGCTGGCCGCCGCGGCCTGCGCCGCGGGCCCGCCCGAGCCGGGGCCGCTGGGCGTGGTCGAGGTCGGCCCGGGCGGGTTCATCGAGGTCCGATCGGTGAGCAACCTCGGCGGTGAGAGCCCGGGCGCGAGTTACCGGGCCGCCGCGCTCGCCATCGACGACTACGGGCCCATCAAGGGGCGCGCGGTCGCGCTGGTGGGGATGCACGATCTCTGCGAGCCGGGCGGCGGCCACGCGAGCAGCCAGACGATCGCGGCCGATGCGCGGGTGGTCGGCGTCATCGGCACGCAATGTTCCGTGACGGCGGTGGAGGCGATCCCGGCGATCAGTGAGGCGGGGATGGTGATGATCTCCCCGACCAACACCGCGCCCGCGTTAACGTCCGACTTGCAGGGCAACCGCGGATCCCGCCAGCTCCCGGGCTACTACCGCACGGCCCACAACGACCTGATCACCGGCCGGGTGGTCGCCGAATTCGCCTACCGCGAGCTGGGCTTGCGCCGCATGGCCGCCATCCACGACGGCGATCCGTACACCATGGGTCTGGCGACGGCCTTCGAGGAGGCGTTCCACGGCCTCGGCGGCGAGGTCGTGGCCGT
>JAPOXB010000198.1 GCA_026707335.1 Chloroflexota bacterium | reverse complement strand
ACGTTCACGTGCGGCTTCGTGCGTTCGAATCTCTCTCGCGCCATGGGATTCCTTCGATGTCTCTCAATGCCCGTTGATGACTCTTGTGCGCGCGCCCTGCCGCGGGCCTGGGCGCGCCGGCTGACCGACTGGAGCCCACATCCAGATTTGAACTGGAGACCTCGTTCTTACCAAGAACGCGCTCTACCGACTGAGCTATGTGGGCCGGACGCACATCCTCGCTTCTCTGGCGCCCCTGCCGGGAGCCGCTGCGCGCGGCCCTCGCCCTGGGCGGCCGCGATGTCTGGTGCTGGGGGCAGGATTCGAACCTGCGTAGCCCTTCCGGGCGCCGGTTTTACAGACCGGTGGTATTAGCCACTCACCCACCCCAGCGCACTCCGGCGCAGGGCTGGCAGCCCGCGGCCGGCGGTTGGAGCCCGAGAAGGGATTCGAACCCCCAACCTGCCGATTACAAATCGGCTGCGCTGCCAGTTGCGCCACTCGGGCTCAGCCCGAACCGAGCCCCAAACAAAAAGACACGCTCAGCCGCGCGTCTGTCAAGCAGCATATGGGGGCGCGAAGAAGGCCGTCAAGGCTGCGCGGGCGCCCACGGGGCTCGGAACGCTAGAAACGCAACGTATCCGCGGCCTTGCCGGTCGCCGCCGTGTCGGGCGGGGCATCCGCGGGGGGAGGGGGCGCCGCGGCCGGCGGCAGCGCGGGCTCGGCGCTGCGCCAGGTGGTGCCGTCGCGGCCGTCCTCCAGGACGACGCCGCGCTCCCGGAGGGCGTCGCGGACCTGGTCGGCGAGGGCGTACTGCTTGGCCTCCCGCAGCTGGCGGCGCACATCGACCAGCAGGTCGATGAACGGGGCCGCCTGCGCGGCCTGCCTCCGCCCCTCGAAGCGCAGGCCCAGCACGCCGCCCAGTTCCCGCAGCAGAGTCAGCGCCGCGCCGCCGGGCCGGTTCTCGGCGGCGGCGCGGTTCAGCCAGCGCGCGACGTCGAAGAGCACGGCCAGGGCCTGCGGCGTGCCCAGGTCGTCGGCCATGCCGTGGCGGAAGCGATCCCGCGCCGCCGCGACGTCGAAGTCGCCCGGCCCCTCCGGCAAGCGGACGCCGGCGGCGTTGCGCAGGCGCTCGGCCCCGCGCGCGGCGGCGGCCAGCGACTCCTCGGAGTAGGTCAGCGGGCTGCGGTAGTGGCCGCCCAGGATGAAGATGCGCAGCCCGTCGGCGCCGTAGCGGTCGAGCCCTTCGCGCAGGCTGATGATGTTGCCCAGCGACTTGGACATCTTCTCGTCGCCCAGCTGCATCATCGCGTTGTGCACCCAGTGGCCGACGAAGGGCCGCTTGCCGGTGAACCCCTCCGACTGCGCGATCTCGTTCTCGTGGTGGGGGAAGATGAGGTCCATGCCGCCGCCGTGCAGGTCGATCTGCTCGCCCAGGTAGCGCAGCGCCATCGCGCTGCACTCGATGTGCCAGCCGGGACGTCCGGGGCCCCAGGGGCTGTCCCAGGACGGCTCGCCGGGCTTCGCGCCCTTCCACAACGTGAAGTCCATGGCGTGGGCCTTGCGGGAGCTCTGCTCGATGCGGGCCCCGGCGATCATGTCCCGCAGGCTGCGATTGGAGAGCTTGCCGTAGTCGGGCGGGGCCTCGACGCGGAAGTAGACGTCGCCGTCGGCCGGGTAGGCGGCGTCCCCGTCGATCAGTCCGGCGATGATCTCCTGCATCTTGTCGATCTCTTGCGTGGCCCGGGGATGCACGTCGGCGGCGCGGATGTTGAGTTCGCGCCATTCCTGCTGGAAGCGGTCGATCTGCTGGGCGGCGAGTTCCGCCACCTCGACGCCGAGGCGCCCGGCGCGGGCGATCATCTTGTCGTCGATGTCGGTGAAGTTGTAGACCAGCCGCACGGGACGGCCGTCCCATTCCAGGTAGCGGCGCAGCACGTCGAACACGACGATGCTCATGGCGTGGCCGAGGTGGGCGTCGTCGTAGGGCGTGATGCCGCAGACGTACATCGAGATGGGGTCGTGCTGGGGCCGGAAGGGCTCTTTGCGCCGGGTGAGAGTGTTGTAGAGCTGCACGCGTCTCTCCGATGCGGTCGCGGCGGTCAGTTTGCCGCGGGCGTCCCGGCCCCCGACGGCGCCTCGGGAGCGGAGGCCGGCGCCGCGTCCTCCGCCGCGGCGTCCGCGTCGTGGCCGGCCGGATACTCGTGCTCGGTCAGGCGCGACTCCAGTTCGAAGACGCGCTGTTCCAGGATCTCCAGGCGGTCGTGCTCGGGGTCGGGCAGACGCAGGACCGTCTCGTTGCCGGGGTCGTAGAAGGAGACGACGTGGCCGGGCACGCCGACCACGGTCGCGTATTCCGGCACGTTGCCCACGACGACGGAGCCTGCCCCGATCTTCGCCCCCGTGCCCACGGTCACGGCCCCGATCACCTGCGCGCCGGCGCCCACGGTGACGTCGTTGCCCAGGGTGGGGTGGCGCTTCGTGCGCTGGGTGCTGGTGCCGCCCAGGGTGACGCCCTGGTGCAGGTGGCAGCCGTCGCCGATCTCCGTCGTCTCGCCGATCACGACCCCCATGCCGTGGTCGATGAAGCAGCGGCCGTGCAGCGTCGCGCCGGGATGGATCTCGATCCCGGTGAGGAAGCGGCTGAGGTGCGAGAGGGCGCGCGGCAGGAAGGGTATGTGGATGCGCCAGAGCGCGTGCGCCAGCCGGTGCAGCTCGCGCGCCTGGAAGCCGGGGTAGAGGAAGATCACCTCGATCGGGTTCACGGCGGCGGGGTCGCGATCGAGGACGAAGCGGATGTCGTCGCGGATGTCGCGCCAGATGGGCATGGGTCTCCTGCTGCGGAATCGCCGCCGACGGGCCGGCGCAGCAGGCCGGGGGCGCGTCGGACGGACGGGCGGATGCGGGCGGCGGTCGCTCAGGGGCAGCGCGCCGGCGGGGCGCCGGGCAGGGTCGCGCCGCGGCGCTTGAGCGTGCGGACGTAGGGGTTGACCCGCGTCATGCCGTCTCCGCTCCTGCTCCGTCCCGTCACTCGTCAGTCCCGCGGCCGGATCAGCGCGATCGCCTGCGCTTGGATGCCCTCCGCGCGACCGAGCGCGCCCATCCCGTCGGCCGTGGTGGCCTTGACGCTGACGGCGTCCGGCTCGACCGCGAGGGCGGCCGCGAGCCGCGCGCGCATCGCCGCCACGTGGGGCCGCAGTCGGGGCCGTTCCGCCACCACCGTGGCGTCCACGTTGCCCACACGATACCCGCGTTGCTCCAGGCTGGCGACCGTGCGGCGCAGCAGATCGAGGCTATCGGCGCCCTCCCAGGCGGGATCGTCGGAGGGGAAGTGCGTGCCGATGTCGCCCAGGCCGGCCGCGCCCAGCAGCGCGTCGATGATGGCGTGCGTCAACACGTCGGCGTCGGAGTGGCCGGCCAGGCCGTCGCCGCCGGCGATGGTGACGCCGCCCAGCACCAGGGGGCGTCCCGCGCCGAAGCGGTGGGCGTCGCTGCCCTGCCCGACCCGGTCGCCCGCGGGGCTCATCCTGGCGCCGCCGACATCGCGCCGTCGCGCAGGAGCGCCGCGACGATGGGCAGGTCCTCGGGACGGGTGATCTTGGGGTTGGGCGCCTCCGCCGCGTAGAGGAAGACGGGGGCGGGGAGCGCCTCGACCAGCGCCGCGTCGTCGCTGGCGTCGGAGGTCGGGTCGGCCGCGTGGGCGCGCCGCAGGAGGTCCAGGCGGAACGTCTGCGGTGTCTGCGCGGCGCGCAGCGAGGCGCGATCGATCGTGCGCTCGATCCGCGCTGGCCCATCCGTCCGGCCGTCGCAGGGCGCGATCTGCTTGATCGTGTCGGTCACCGGACCGGCGACGATGGCGGCGCCGTGCGCCGCGGCCAGCGCGATGCCGTCGCGGACCATCGCCTCCGTGACGAGCGGCCGGGCCGTGTCGTGCACCGCGACCAGGTCGGCGTCCGGGAGCGCCGCCAGGCCCGCCGCGACGGAGTCGCGCCGGCGCGCGCCGCCGAGGGGGACCGCGCGGACCTTGCCGCCGCCGTGCTCCTCGCCGAGGCGCGCCAGGGCGTCGCGGTTCTCCGGCCCGGCGACGAGCACGATGTCGTCGATCGCGGTGCAGGCCGCGAAAGCGCGAAGGGAGTAGGCGGCGACGGGCAGGCCGGCGAGCGCGGCGGTCGTCTTGTCGATGCCGCCCATGCGGGCGCTGCGGCCGCCGGCCAGGAGGATCGCGCCCGTCCGGGGGCGGCTCAAGAAGGGGCTCCCGCGGGGGTCTCGGCGTCGGAGGCGGGGGCCGCCTCGCCGTCGTCCGGCTCCGGGTCTGGGGGCCGCAGTTCGGCGAAGAGCATGCGCCCGGCGGCCGTCTGGATCACGCGCTGCACTTCGACGTCGACCTCCCGGCCGACGAGGTCGCGCGCCTCCTCGACGACCACCATCGTCCCGTCCGCGAGGAAGCCGACGCCCTGGCGGCGCTCCCGCCCCACCTGGTGGATGGCGAGCCGCAGCCGCTCGCCCGGCAGCGCCACGGTGCGGACCGCCTGCGCGAGCGCGTTGATGTTGAGCACCGGCAGGTCTTCAACTCCCGCGACGCGCGTGAGGTTGAAGTCGGTGGTGAGAAGGACGGCGCCGAGGTCGCGCGTGAGGGCGAGCACCTTGGCGTCGACGTCGGGGGCCTCCGGGAAGTCGCGCTCGTCGATCACCGTGTGCACGCTGGTGTCGGCCTGGATGCGCGACAGCAACTCCAGCCCATGGCGGCCGCGACGACGCTTGAGCGGGTCGCTGCTGTCGGCGACGCGCCGCAACTCGTCGAGCACGAAGCGGGGCACGACGAGATCGGCGAGCAGGAAGCCCGACTCCACGATGTCCGCCAAGCGGCCGTCGATGATGGCGCTGGTGTCGACGACGGCGGTGCTCCGGGCCCCGTGCGTCGAGCCGGCCGGAGCGATCGCGCCGGTCACCGTGTCGGTGCGCTCGCGCACGCCGCGGAAGAAGCGCTCCACCTCCGGGCGCCGTCCGAGGGCGACCGCCATGCCGGTCGGAACGAGCAGGATCGCGACGCCGATCGGGGCGAAGTCGCCCGCCGCGCCGGGCAGTTGGTTGAGCGCGGGCGTGAGCAGCGCCGTCACGACGAGCGCCGCTACCGCGCCGAGCGCGGCCAGCAGGATCTCCAGCGTGGAGAGCCCCAGCCGGACGCCGCGGCGAAAGAGGTTGATCGGCCAGAGGACCAGGCGGGTGAGCGAGGCGGCTGCGCCGTGGGGCGAGTGCATGAGAGGCCCCGGTGGGCGGATCGGCGCCGGACCCCAGACGCCTGCGCCGATCTCGCCGGAAACAGAAAGGCGGCCTTGCGGCCGCCGAATGATGCCGGGGTGGGCCGGGCCCACCGAATAAGTCCAGGCAACCACCCGGAGGTGAGTGCTCCGAAATGATACCAGACGCGACGGGCGGCGTGCAACGTGGGTTCCGGACGCGGGGGCGGGCGCGTGCCCGTGTACGATGGAGGCCGCGCGGCCGGGGGGCGTCCCCGGCGCCCGGCGATGGAGGCGAGTGTGCCCCGCATCGAGTTGGACCCGCTGCTGCACGGTGTCTCGAAGCCCGCCCGCTACAGCGGCGGCGAGTGGAACAGCATCGTGCGCCCCTGGGACGACGCCGAGATCCGCTGGGCGCTGCTCTACCCCGACGTCTACGACGTGGGCATGTCCAACGGCGGCCTGGCGATCCTCTACGACCTGCTCAACCACACGCCCCGCACGCTGGCCGAGCGGGCCTTCGCGCCCTGGCCGGACATGGAGGCCTCGCTGCGGGAGCGCGGGGCGCCGCTGTTCAGCCTGGAGAACCGCCGTCCGCTGGCGGAGTTCGACGCGCTGGGCTTCTCGCTGAGCTACGAACTCACCTACACGAACGTCTGCAACATGCTCGACCTGGCGGGCATCGCCGTGGTCGCCGCCGAGCGGGCCAACGACGCCCCGATCATCTTCGCGGGCGGATCCGGGGCGCTGGTGCCCGAGCCGCTGGCGCTCGTGATCGACGCCTTCATCCTGGGCGAGGGCGAGGACGTGATCCTGGAGGTCACGGAGGTCCTGCGCGACTGGAAGTCGGCCGGGGGCGGGCCCCGCATCGAGCTGCTGCGCCAGCTGGCGCGGGTGCCGGGCGTCTACGTGCCGCGCTTCTACCGCTGGGCCTACCACCCCGACGGCACGGTGGCCGAGGTGGAGTCGCTCGACGCGGCGGCGCCGATCCCGGTGGTCAAGCGCTTCATGCAGGGCATGCCGCCGATCCTGACCAAGCCCATCGTGCCGTTCCTGGAGACGGTGCACGACCGCGCCGGCATCGAGATCCAGCGCGGCTGCACGCAGGGCTGCCGCTTCTGCCAGGCGGGGATGATCTACCGGCCGCTGCGCGAGCGCACGCCGGAGGAGGTCGTGGCCGGGGCGCGCGAGCTGCTCGCCAACACCGGCTACGACGAGCTCTCGCTGGTCTCGCTGAGCAGCACCGACCACAGCCAGATCGACGGCATCGTCGCGGCGCTGCGGCGCGAGTTCGGCGATGGCCTGGGCATCTCGCTGCCCAGCACGCGGGTCGACTCCTTCAGCGTCGATGTGGCGCTGGCCTGCGCGCCGCGCCGCAAGCGCTCGATGACCTTCGCGCCGGAGGCCGGCAGCCAGCGGCTGCGCAACGCGGTCAGCAAGCTGGTCGCCGACGAGGACCTGCTGGCGGCGGCGCGCAACGCCTTCGAGAACGGCTGGAGCAGCATCAAGCTCTACTTCATGGTGGGCCTGCCGACGGAGACCATGGCCGACGTGCAGGGCATCGTCGATTGGGCGGCGCAGGTCAAGCAGATCGGCCGCGAGGTGGTCGGCAAGCGCGCGCGCGTGCGTGTCTCGACGTCGAACCACGTGCCCAAGGCGCACGCCCCCTTCCAGTGGGCGCGGCAGGACACCGCCGCCGAACTGGAGCCCAAGCACCAACTCCTGCGCGAGGGCTGCCGGGCGGCCCGGCTCGACTTCACCTGGAACGACCCGGCGGAGTCGATCCTGGAGGGCGTGCTGAGCCGGGGCGACCGCCGTGTCGGCGAGGCCGTCGTGGAGGCTTGGCGGCGCGGCGCCCGGTTCGACGCCTGGAGCGAGTATCACGACCCCGCCATCTGGGAGGCGGCCTTCGCCGCGCACGGCGTCGATCCGGACTTCTACTGCCACCGCGAGCGCGACCTGTGGGAGCGCTTCCCCTGGATGCACATCGCCAGCGGCGTCAGCGAGGCCTACCTGCGCCGCGAGTGGATGCGGACGCACCGCGAGCTGACGACGATCGACTGCCGCGACGGCTGCCAGGTCTGCGGGCTGGAGCACGCGGCCCAGCTCTGCGAACTGAAGCTGCAGGACCGCGTGCTGACCCAGCGGGCGCGCAAGGCGGGCGAGCCGCTGCCCGTCGTCGTCTGAGCGGCCGGGGGCGTGGCCGCGATGCGCGAGCAGGCGGAACTGGACCTCAGCGACGAGACGCGCGACATCCTGAACTTCCTCGTCTGGCAGCTCGATCAGGCGTTCGAGTTCAAGCCGGAGCACTCCCTGATCGCGAACCTCTCGACGGCGACGCCGGAGATGCTCGACCAGTTGCCGCCGTCGGGCGGCCGCACGCTGCGCGACATCATGGCGCACTGCGCGTCGGTCAAGCGGATGCACATCGCGCACGCCTTCGGCGACGGCCAACTGGGGTGGTGGGAAACCTGGGACGGCGAGGGGGAGCTGAAGGACGCCGACTTCGAGGCGCTCGTCGCCTGGCTGCGGCGGGCGCACGCCGAGGCGCAGGCGGCCGTGCGCGGGCTGGAGGAGGACGGCGAACTGCTGATGGAGCGCCGCACGCACTGGGGCGAGTTGCGTCAGACGCGCTTCATCATCGACGCCGTGCTGAGCCACGACATCTACCACGCGGGCGAGGTCGGCCACCTGCGCGGGCTGCTGCAGCACGCCGATCACTTCCCGCACGGCGGCCGCACGTAGACGCGGCAGCCGTCGGCGGGGGCTATCGTGCCCCGGATGCCTTCGCCCGACCCGGCCATGGCGCGCCCGCGCTGGGAGTCCACTTCGTCGTTCGCGCCGTTCGCGGTGCGGGACTTCCGGCTGCTGTTCCTGAGCTTCGTCGGCTGGCAGCTGATCCACCCTCTGCAGGTGGTCTCGCTGATCTTCTGGGTGCAGGACAACGCCGACGACGATTCGCGGATCATCCTGATCGGCGTCCTGGGCAGCCTGCGCGGGATAGGGGCGTTGGTCTTCAGTCTGCTGGCCGGGGCGCTGGCCGACCGCTTCGACCGGCGGCGGCTGCTGCTGGCGGCGCAGGGCTTGGGATTCCTGATCGCGCTGACCGTCGCGCTGCTGATGAGCGTCGGCTCGGGCGACGCGCTCGGCTTCGCGCTGATCTTCCTGCTGGCCTTCCTGAGCGCGGCGCCGATCGCGATCGACATGCCCACCCGGCAGGCGATGGTGCCGGAGATCGTGGGGCCGCGCCTGACCTCGCGGGGGATCGCGCTCAACTCGGCGGGGATGCAGCTGGCCATGCCGCTGGCGATCTTCGGCGTGGGGCTCGTGATCGAGGCGGTGGGCACGGGCGGCGCCTATGCGCTGAGTTCGGCGGGCCACGCGGCGGCGCTCCTGCTGCTGCTGCCGATGTCGTACCGCACGGCGGCGCGCGGCCGGGCGACGGGCGCGACGCTGCGCCGCACCGCGGCCGACATCGCGGCCGGCTTCCGCTTCGCGCGTGGCCACGCGATCGTGCTGTCGGTCATCGTGTTGGTGGTCGTGCTGCTGGCGATCGGTTTCCCGCCCGTGGCGAGCCTGGGGCCCACCTGGATCACGACGGTGGTGGGGGCGACGTACGCGGAGTTCGGCTTCATCGCGCTCACCTGGGGGGTGGGCGCGCTGCTGGCGTCGCTGGCGATGACGCGGGTCACGGCGGTGCGGCTCCAGGGGCCGATGCTGTCGCTGGGCGCGCTGACCTTCGCGGGGTCGTTTGTGCTCTTCGTGGGCGGGCAGTCGTGGCCCTTCGCGGTGGCGGGGAACTTCGGCCTGGGTGCGGGCTTCGCGATCACGCAGATCGCGGCGACGTCCCTGATCGCGCACCACACCCCCAACGAAGTGCGCGGGCGGGTGATGAGCCTGCTGATGATCGGCATCTTCGCGGCGCAGTCGCTGGCCCTGCCCGTCGCGGTGGCGGGGCAGATGCTGAGCCTGGAGACGCTCTTTCCCATCCTCTCCTACGTCTGCCTCGGCAGCGTCGCGGCGCTGCTGCTGGCCCGCCGCGAACTGTGGCGGACCCGGGCCAGCCGAGGCGACGAGCCCCCTCAATCGACGGGCGGCCGCCCCGGCCGGTAGCCCGTGGCGCGCTCGTAGGCCCGGCCGATGCGGAACAGCGTGGGCTCGCTCAGTGGCTTGCCGGCGAACTGCACCGCCAGCGGGACGCCCTCGGCGTTGCGGCCGGCGGGCAGCGTGATCGTGGGCCAGCCGTTGAAATCGAAGGGCACCGTGAAGCGCATGCGCCACTGAGGGAAGTCGCGGGGCGGCGTCATGAAGAACTCGCGCGTGACGGGGAAGGGCGGCGTGGCCATGGCCGGGCTGATCAGCACGTCGACGCCGGCCGTGGCCTGGCGCATCTGCTCGACCAACTCCAGCCGCCGCTGATTGGCGCGGGCGTAATCGATGCCCGAGGCCTCGGCGCCCATGCGCAGGAAGTACCCGAAGTAGGGGCCGTACTCGCCGGCGCGGCTGGGGTAGGTCTCGGCGTGCGCCGCCGCCGCCTCGACGCCGCAGAGGACCGGCCACCCTTCCACCGCGGTCGCCATGTCCGGCAGCGTGAGCGGCACGATCTCGGCGCCGCGGTCGCGCATCACGTCGGCCGCCGCCTCGACGGCGGCGGTGATGCCCGCGTCGATGCGGTCCAGCGCCCAGACCGGGTCCAGACCGATGCGCAGCCCGGCCACGCCGTCGTCGATGGAGGCGGTGTAGTCGGGCACGGGGTCCGGCAGCGTGGTGGGGTCGCCGGGGTCGGGCCCGGCGATGGCGGCCAGCACGACGGCCGCGTCCCAGCTGGAGCGGGTCATGGGCCCCACGTGGTCGAGCGATTCCGCCAGGGCCAGGACGCCCGCGCGGCTGACGCGCCCGTAGGTCGGCTTGAGCCCCACGATGCCGCAAGCCGCGGAGGGGAAGCGGATCGAGCCCCCGGTGTCGCTGCCCAGCGAGGCGTAGCACTGCCCGGACGCCGTCGCGACCCCGGACCCGCTCGACGACACGCCGGTCCAGAGGTCGGCTTGCCAGGGGTTGACGGGGATCGGCAGGTCGGGGTGGTAGCCGCCCATCGCGCCCTCGGTGAGGGTGAGCTTGCCCAGGATCACCGCGCCCGCGGCCCGCAGCCGCGCCACGACCGTGCCGTCGGCGTCCGGCGTGAAGTCGCGGCGCACCGTCGTGCCGCCCGACGTCGCGACGCCGGCCGTGTAGCAGAGGTCCTTGACCGCCACCGGGACGCCGTGCAGCGACCCGCGGTAGTCGCCGGCGGCGATCGCGGCGTCGGCCGCCCGCGCCTCGGCCAGGGCGGAGCCGGCGGTGAGCGTGATGTAGGCCTTGAGCGTGGGGTTGAGCCGGTCGATGCGCTGAAGCTGCGCGCGCGTCAACTCCACGGGGGAAAGGTCCCCGGCGGCGATGCGGGGCGCGATCTCCTCGATGGTGGCGTAGGCCAGGTCGATGGGCGTGTCGTCGGGCATGTCGGTCCTTTCTCCGCCGGCGGGGCGTGGACTACGGGAAGATACCCCGCAGCTCGATGGCCCGCACGACGCGGTCCACCCCCACGACGTTGGCGGCGTCGCGCAGGGACAGCCCGCGCGTCTCGGCGCGCTCCCAGACCTCGGCGAAGGCTTTGCGCATGATCCGCGACAGCCGCCGGTTGACCTGGTCCTCCTCCCAGAAGAACGACTGCAGGTCCTGCACCCACTCCATGTAGGAGACGGTGACCCCGCCGGCGTTGGCCAGCACGTCGGGCACGAGGACGCGGCCCCGCTCCAGCAGGATGCGCTCGGCCTCGGGCGTCGTGGGGCCGTTGGCCGCCTCGACGATGACGTCCGCCCGGACCCGCTCCGCGTTCGAGTCCAGGATCACGCTCTCGATCGCGGCCGGGATGAGGTAGTCGCAGTCGATCTCGATCAACTCCGCGTTGGAGATCCGGTCGGCGCCCGGCGGCGGATCCTGGATGCGGCCGCGTTCGCTGGCGCGCGCGGCCAGCGCGGCGACGTCCAGGCCGTGGCTGTCGTGGTAGCCGCCGCCGGCGTCGGAGACGGCGACGATCCGCGCCCCGGCCTCGGACAGCAGCCGGGCCGCGACGCTTCCCACCTGGCCGAAGCCCTGCACCGCCACGCGCAGCCCCTCCAGCGCGTCGCCGCGGCGGCGGGCGATCTCCTCGGTCGCGAAGAGGACGCCGCGGCCGGTCGCCTCGTAGCGCCCCTGGCTGCCGCCGACCTCGACCGGCTTGCCCGTCACGATGGCGGGCACGGTGTGGCCGTGGCCCATCGAGTAGGTGTCCATCATCCAGGCCATGACGCGGGCGTTCGTGCCCATGTCGGGCGCGGGGATGTCCCGGTCCGGCCCGATGATGGGCTCGAGTTCGGAGATGAACCGCCGGCTCAGGTTCTCCAGCTCGCAGTCGCTGAGGCGGTCGGGGTCGACGAGGACGCCGCCCTTCGCGCCGCCGAACGGCACATTGACGATGGCGCACTTCCAGGTCATCCACATCGCCAGGGCGCGCACCTCGTCCAGCGATACGCCGGTCGCATAGCGGATGCCGCCCTTGTAGGGGCCGCGGGCGTCGTTGTGCTGCACCCGGTAGCCGGAGAAGGTGCGCACGCTGCCGTCGTCCATCTCGACAGGGAAGTGCGCCGTGAACTCGCGCCGCGGCCGGCGCAGCGTCTCCCGCATGCCGTCGTCGAGGCCCAGGATGTCGGCGGCGGCGTCGAGCTGCTCCAGCGCGGACGCGTAGGGGCTGGGTTCCGCCGGCGGGGCGAGGGCGGGGTCAGGGCTGGTCATGGGGAGGTCCCTCGGGCGGGCCAATCTTGGGGGGCCAGGGCCGGTTCACATCGGCGCCCGGGCCTCGGAGGTGTGCGACGACACCGGCGCGGAGGGGTCACGGGCCTCAAGATCACGGTTTGAGCCCTCAACTTTTTTTTCTGGGGGGCGCTCCGGCGAGAGGCTGCGACGGAAAACCCCCATGTTTACTGGGGATCTTGCCCGATCACGGGGAGTCATCGGGAGGCATAAACTTGCACCAGCGCGCATTTGGGCGCATCTGGGAGCAGGAATCCGACACGAACTGGCACGATCTTGCCCAAACTTTCACGATCTTTCACGCACTCACCGGAGTCCGCAGGGGCATCGGATTGGTCCAGTAACACGCGATATGCGATCCATGACTCCACTATAGCGGATGGAGCGGAGGACAGTCAACCGTCCCGCCGGAACGCCCGTCCGATGTGAACAGGCCCTAGAGATGCAGCGCCCCGCGGAAGGGCTCCTGCGCCTCGAACGGGCCCACCACGCCCAGGTGCAGGGCGTCGTCGTGGATCAGCCGGCCGGCCAGGTCGGCCAGTTGATCCGGGCTCACGGCCTCGATGCGCTCGACGATCTCGTCGACGCTGCGCGTGCGGTTGAGCAGCAGCGCCTGCACGCCGTACCACGACGAGACCGCGCGCGTGTCCTCCATGTTCAGCAGCATGCGCCCCTTGAGGTACTCGCGCACCCGATGCAGCTCCGCGGCCGGGACGCCGTCGCGCAGGCCGGCCAACTGGTCCAGCGCGGCGCGCAGGGCCGGCAGCGCGTTCTCGGGGTCGACGCCCAGGTAGACGAACAGGCTGCCGGTGTCGCGCAGGTTGCTGGCCGAGGCGTGGACGTCGTAGGCCAGGCCCAACTCCTCGCGCAGGGAGACGAAGAGGCGGCTGCTCATGCCGTCGCCCAGGACGGTGGTCAGCAGGCTCAGGGCGTAGCGATCCTCGTCGAAGGCGGAGAGCCCGGGCAGTCCGATCACGAGGTGCGCCTGCTCCGAGGGCTTGGCCTGCACCCGCACGCGGGGGCTGCCGCTGGGGGGCGGCGCGTACGACTCGGGCCCGACCGCGCAGCCGTGCTCCCAGACCGCGACGCTGCGCTCCGCCATCGCGAAGGCCTGCTCGGGGTCGACGGCGCCGGCGATCGAGAGCAGCGCGTTGTCCGGCGTGTACTGGTCGCGGCGATAGGCGACGGTGCGGTCGCGGGGGATCGCCTGCACGCTCTCGGGCGTGCCGGCGATGTCGCGGCCCAGCGCCTGCCCCGGCCAGAGCAGCCCGTCGAGGACGATCTCGGCCAGCTGGCCGGGGTTGTCCTCCACCATCGCCAGCTCTTCCAGGATGACGCTGCGCTCCTTCTCGAGTTCCTCGGCGTCGATCAACGGGCGCAGCACGATGTCGGCCAGCACGTCGATGGCGACCTCCGCGTGCGCGGCGGGCACCTTGGCGTAGTAGACGGTGTACTCGCGGTCGGTGCCGGCGTTGAGCACGCCGCCGACGCCCTCGATCGCGGCCGAGATCTGCGGCGCCGTCGGCCAGCCCGGCGAGCCCTTGAAGCAGCAGTGCTCGACCAGGTGGGAGATGCCGGCCTCCTCGGGGCGCTCGTAGCGGGAGCCGGCCCCGAAGTAGAAGCCCACCGTCACCGAGCGGCTGTGCGGCATCGGCACGGCCAGCACGCGCAGGCCGTTATCGAGCGTGCGCTGGTGCGGCGCCGGGTCGGCCCCGGCCGCCACTAGTCCCGCTCCCACAGCACGTCGCCGTGCAGGTCGGGCGCGTGCTCGCGGGCGGCGAAGACCGCCTGCTCGGCCCGGCTGTGGCCGATCGTGCAGTCGTCGCCGTGGCCGTTGAACGTCAGCGTCTCGTCGGGCAGCGCGTAGATGCGCTCCGTGATCGATTGCACCAGCGTCTGCAGGGCTTCGTTGCTGCGCGAATGGCCCGGCCCGCCGGGGAAGAGCGTGTCGCCGACGATCAGGAAGGGCGGCGCGTAGTAGCAGGTGCTGCCCGGCGTGTGGCCCGGCGTGTGGATGGCGGTCAGCGTCGTCTCGCCGAGCGTGATGCGCTCGCCGCCCTGCAGGTGCACCTGGATGCGGCTGTGGTCGGCCCAGGGCTCCTCGGGGTGCATGTAGAAGGGCACGTCGAGGGCGGCGTCGAGCGTGTCGAAGCCGTCGATGTGGTCGTGGTGAGAGTGCGTGAAGAGCACCATCGCGACGGTCGTGTCGGCCGCGCCGGCGAGCACCTGCTCGGGCTCCGGCACGGCGTCGATGAGGGCGCTCTGCCGCGTCGCCTTGTCGATCAGGATGAAGGCGTTGTTCGAGATCGGTCCGAAGGGACCGAGTTTGCGCACGATGAGCGAGTCGCTCTCCGCGTGCGTGGGCGGCGTGGCCATCGTGGCGCTCCTCTCCCGGACGCCCGTGCGCGGGGTGCGCGCGGGGGTGCGGCGGAGTCTACTCGACCAGAGGGGGCTGGTCGTCAAGTGTGGACGGCGCCGCGCCGCCGCGGCGGGCGCGCGTGGACCGTCGCCGCCCCGGACCCGTAAACTGAGGGGGCCGATCGCCGCGGCGGGGATCGCGGCGCGGCTTGGAGACGACACCGGCGGCCCGACCGGCCGCCCGGCCGATGCGGCGCATCGGCGGGGCGGGCCCGGCCGTCCCGCGACGCTAGGCGACCGCCATGGGCGAGACTCCGCTGGAGCCCGTCCCCGCCAGTGCGGGCGACCTGCTCCCGATCACGGCCGTGATCGACGGCGCCGGGCATCTGCGCCTGGCCGGCTGCGACGTCGTGGCGCTCTGCCGCGAGTACGGCACGCCGCTCTACCTGTACGACGAAGCGACCATCCGCCAGATCTGCCGCGACTACCGCCGCGAATTCGGCGAGCGGCTGCCCGGCGCGCGCGTCCTCTACGCCGCCAAGGCCTTCCTGAACCCCGCCCTGGCCGCCCTGCTGGCCGAGGAGGACGTCGGCATGGACGTCGTCTCCGGCGGCGAGTTGTACGTCGCGCGGGCCGGGGGCTTCCCGGCCGACCGGATGGCGTTCCACGGCAACAACAAGAGCGCCGCCGAGCTGGCCGCGGCCATCGACGCGGGCGTCGGGCGGATCATCGTCGACAACGAGCACGAACTCGACGGGCTGGAGCGCATCGCGGCGGCGCGCGGGGTCCGGCAGGCGGTCATGCTGCGCGTCACGCCCGGCATCGACGCGCACACGCACGCCAAGACCACGACCGGCCTCGTGGACAGCAAGTTCGGCCTGCCTTTGGTGAGCGGCGCGGCCGAGGCGGCCGTCGTGCGGCTGCGCGATTCCGCGTCGCTGGAGTTGACGGGCTACCACGTGCACCTGGGCTCGCCGATCTTCGGCATGGAGCCCTACGAGGCCGGCATCGAGGTGATGACGGAGTTCGCCGCCGCCATGCGCGACCGCCACGGCGTCACCTGGCGCGAGTTCAGCCCCGGTGGCGGCTTCGCCCTGGGCTATACGCCGGACAGGCCGCCGCCGCCGATCGCCGCCTACGCGGAGGCGATCGCGACCGCGCTGCGGGCGGGCTGCGAGCGGCATGGCCTGCCCCTGCCCGAGGTGCACATCGAGCCGGGACGCTCGGTGGTCGGGCGCGCCGGCGTCGCGGTCTACACCGTGGGCGCGCGGAAAGAGATTCCCGGCGTGCGCACCTACGTGGCCGTCGACGGCGGCATGGCCGACAACGTCCGCCCCGCGATGTACGGCTCCGCCTACACGGCCGTCGTCGCCAACCGGATGCGCGACGCGGCCGAGGAGACGGTCGCCATCGCGGGCAAGTTCTGCGAGAGCGGCGACGTGCTGATCGACGCGATCGCGCTGCCGCGCCTCGCACCCGGCGACCTCGTCGCGCTGCCGGCCAGCGGCGCCTACAACCTGGCGATGGAGAGCAACTACAACCAGGCGCAGCGTCCGCCCGTCGTGTTCCTGCGCGACGGGGTCGCCCGCTTGGTGCGGCGGCGGCAGAGCTACGCCGACCTCGTCGCGCTGGAGGCGGCGCCGTGACCGCCGGCTGGGGCGCGATGACGGAGAGCGCCGCCGCCCGCGCGCTGGCGCACATGATCGCGAGCGGGCGGCTGCCTCACGCGCTGCTCCTGGCGGGGCCGGCGCAGGTCGGCAAGGCGCAGCTCGCGACGGCGCTGGCGCAGGCGCTGAACTGCGACGCCGGTCCGCTGGGGCTGGGCGACCCCTGCGGCGAGTGCCGCCCGTGCCGGCGCATCGCGGCGGGGCGGCACGCCGATGCCGAGGTCGTCGCGCCGGGCGGGATCTGCCGCGAGTCGGACCACGACCACTCGCGGGGGACCAGCATCGGCATCTGCCAGATCCGGCGGCTGGAGATGCAGGCCGCGCTCAATCCCTACGAGGGCCGTCGGCGGGTCTTCGTGATCGACCCTGCGGACGCGATGACGAACGAGGCGTCGGACGCCTTCCTGAAGACGCTCGAGGAGCCGCCCGACGCGGTCACCCTGGTGCTGGTGACGGATTCGCCGGCCCGGCTGTCGGAGACGGTGCGGTCGCGCTGCCGCCGGATCGACGTCGCGCCGCTGCGCCGGGAGGCGCTGGCCGCCCGGCTGGCCGGGACCGACGACGTGACGCCGGAGGACGCCGACGCCCTGGCGCGGCTGGCGCGGGGCCGGGCGGGCTGGGCGCTGAGCGCCATCGCGGAGGGCGACCCGCTCGCGCAGCGCCGCGCGGCGATCGAGAACCTGCGCCAACTCAGCGCCGGCCGTGCCGGCGAGCGCCTGGAGTTCGCCCAGAGCGTGACCGGCCGCCGCGGCGACCTCGGGCCCGCGCTTGAGGCGCTGGAGTGCTGGCGCGAGTGGTGGCGCGACGTGCTGCGCGTGCGGCTGGGCGTGGGGACCGGCCTCACGCACGAGTTCCTGCGCGCGGAGTTGGAGGCCGATGCGCCGCGCTACCGCCCGGACGACGTCGCCGCCTTCCTGCGGGAGTTGCGGCGCACGGAGGAGCTGCTGCGGATCGACGTGCGGGCCCAGGTCGCGCTGGAGGCGCTGATGCTGGCCGCGCCGCGCCCGGCGGCGGAGAGGAGTGCGGCATGAGCGGCAACATGATCGGTGTGCGCTTCCGCGACGCGGCGAAGATCTATCACTTCGCCCCCCCGGACGTTCCGGTGCACGAGGGCGAGTACGTGGTGGTTCGCACGGCGAAGGGCCTGGAGATGGGGCGCGTGGTGACGCTGCCGCGGGACGACGCCGGCCCCGTCCCCCAGGGCGCGCGGCCGATCGTGCGGCTGGCCGACGCCGACGATCGCGCCCAGGCGGAACGGATGCGGATGCGCGGCGAGGAGATGCTGCAGCGGGCGCGGGTCCTGGTCGCCGAGCGCAACCTGCCGATGTACGTCGCCGCGGTGCAACTCAACCTGGCCGGCGAGGAGGGATCCTGCCACTTCCAGGCCGACCGGCACGTCGACTTCACCTCGGTGCGGCGGGGCGTGGAGGAGGAGTTCGACGTCCGCCTGCACATGCACCACGTCGGGCCGCGGGACCGGGCCAAGCTGGTCGACGGCCACGACATCTGCGGCCTGCGCCTCTGCTGCTCGAGTTGGATGACCGACTTCCCCAAGGTCGGCATCCGCATGGCGAAGGAGCAGTCGCTGGCGCTCAACCCCGACAAGATCTCGGGCGTGTGCGGTCGCCTGCTCTGCTGCCTGACCTTCGAGTATCCGGTCTACCGGGAGATGCGCGGCAAGCTGCCCAAGATCGGTAAGCGCGTCTCGACGCCGGCCGGGATGGGCAGGGTCGTGCAGAGCAACGTCATCAAGCAGACTGTCACGCTGGAACTCGACGACCACGCCGGGCGGGTGGAGGTGCCGGCCGTCGAGATCGGCATGGCCGTGCGCGTCGAGGAGCAGCCCAACGCGGCGCTGGAGGAGACGCTCAGCGACGTTCTCGGCCGGGAGCCCACCACCGAGGCGGCCGAGGGCCCCGCCGACGCGCCCGCCGACCAGCCCGCGAGCCAACCGGT
>JAPOXB010000248.1:3460-18186 GCA_026707335.1 Chloroflexota bacterium | reverse complement strand
GTTTCATTTGTGCATGCATGGATCATCCGATGTACCTACTGTGTTTAGCAGCCACATGTCATACCCTGGTAGTGCCAAAGTGATACTATCATAATCACTAATCATGAATTATTGGTTTGGTCTAAGCAGAACTAACAAATTTATAAACAAAATCACATGATCAGTAACCTACAGTTAACTTTAATCATGTAAATGATTGTTTATTTATTCACTGTTTAGCTGATAATTGCAAATATGTGGATGCCTAGTGATAGTGATTCATAGCAACTAGTAATTGTTATTTGATTTTGAGGCATGCATGCATTATATCAGTTTACAGTTCAACATGCACCCATCAGTGCTTGAAACACATCTGCACCTCGCTGCACCCCGAGGATACCCCCCGCCGTCCTTGCGCGAGACTCGCCACAGGACACCGCGCCGGGCGACACTGCGCGGTGGGACGCCGCCCGCGGCGCGTCCCGCCGGGCGGGAAGCGAGGCGCTGGATGTCGCTGGAACTGCGCAACGCGCACAGCGTCCTGGCGGCGCTGCACGCCCGCCCCGACGACGTGGAGGAGGTCCGGCTGCCGCCGCGGCCGGCCGGCCTCTGGCGCACGATCGCCGATCTCGCCCGCGAGTCCGGGGCGCCCACGCGTCCGGCTTCGGCGCCCGGTGATCGCCGCGATTCGTCTCCCAAGCAAGGACGCGAGGGCGCGGCCTGCGCCATCGTCGCGCCGCGCGCGCCGGCGCCCATCGACGCGCTGCTGGCCCGCCCCGCCGGCGGGCCCCACGGCCTCTGGCTCGCGCTCGACTCGATCCAGGATCCGCGCAACGTCGGCGCGATCTTCCGCTCGGCGGCGTTCTTCGGCGTGCGCGGCGTCGTGCTGGGCGAGCACCGCGCCGCCGGCCTGACGGCCGTCGCCTACGACACGGCCAGCGGCGGGATCGAGCGCGTCCCCTTCGCCGTCGAGACGAACCTGCGCCGCGCCCTGAGCGCGGCCAAGGACGCCGGGCTGTGGATCCTCGGCACGTCGGAGCACGCGGCCCAGCCGCTCGCCGACGTCCCCCGCGACCGCGACTGGCTGCTCGTCGTGGGCGGTGAGGAGCGCGGCCTGCGCCGCCTCACTCTGGAGGCCTGCGACGCCGTCTGCGCGATCCCGTCCCCGCCCGCCGCCGGCGCCGGCGAGCCGGCCGCCGTCCGATCGCTCAACGTTTCCGTCGCGACCGGCGTGGCGCTGGCGATCCTCTCCGGTCTGGGCGGATAGCGCGTCGGTGGGTTGCGTCCTGGGCGTCGCATCGGCGCTCGATCCGATGGCCCCGGCGCGCCTGCTGTTGCACACTAGGCCCGTGGTCCGGGCGCAACGACGCCGCCGGGGGATTGGACAGAGCCGTGGCTGAACAGACATACGAACAGGTCGCCGGGTTGCAGGTGGCGCAGGTGCTGTACCGCTTCGTCGAGGACGAGGCGTTGCCGGGCTCCGGCGTCGAACCGGCGAAGTTCTGGCAGGGGCTCTCCGACCTGGTCAACGAGCTTGGGCCGCGCAACGCCGCGCTGCTCGCCCGGCGCGAGGACCTGCAGCGCACGATCGACGGCTGGCACCGCGATCACCCCGGCGCGGGCTTCGACCCCGCCGAGTACCGCGCCTTCCTGGAGGAGATCGAGTACCTGGAACCGGAGGGCCCCGACTTCCTGGTCGACACCGAGGGCGTCGATACGGAGATCGCCGAGGTGGCCGGGCCGCAGCTCGTCGTCCCGGTCGACAACGCGCGCTACGCGCTGAACGCCGCCAACGCGCGCTGGGGGTCGCTCTACGACGCCGTCTACGGCACCGACGTGATGGGCGACTCGCCGCCCGACGGCCCCTACGACCCCGTGCGCGGCGACCGCGTCATCGCCTGGGTGCGGGCCCTGCTCGACGACGTGATGCCGCTGGCGTCGGGCTCGCACGCCGACGCCGAGGCGTACGCGGTCGTCGGCGGACACGTCGAGGCGACGCTGGAGAGTGGCGCGCGCACGGGGCTGGCGATGCCCGATCAGTTCGCCGGCTACCGCGGCGACCCGGCCGCCCCCTCGGCCGTGCTGCTGCGCCAGAACGGGCTCCACCTCGAGTTGCAGATCGACCGCGAGCACTCGGTCGGCGCGATCGACAAGGCCGGCGTCGCCGACGTGATCCTCGAGGCGGCCGTCACGACGATCATGGACCTGGAGGATGCCGTCGCGACGGTGGACGCCGACGACAAGGTGCTCGCCTATCACAACTGGCTGGGCCTGATGAAGGGCGACCTCACCGAGGAGGTCAGCAAGGAGGGGCGCACCTTCACCCGGCGGCTCAGCGGCGACCGCTCCTACACCGCGCCCGGCGGCGAATCGTTCACGCTGCACGGCCGCTCGCTGATGCTGGTCCGCAACGTGGGCCACTTCATCCGCACGTCGGCCGTCCGCGACCGCGACGGGCAGGACGCCTACGAGGGCCTCGTCGACGCCATGCTGACCGTGCTCGCCGCCAAGCACGACCTGGCCAAGCGCGACGGGGACGCCCTGCGGTCGTCGCGCACGGGCTCGGTGTACGTGGTCAAGCCGAAGATGCACGGCCCCGCCGAGGTGACCTTCACCGACGAGATCTTCGCGCGCGTCGAGGCGACGCTGGGCCTGCCGCCGAACACCGTCAAGATCGGCATCATGGACGAGGAGCGGCGCACGACGCTCAACCTCAAGGAGTGCATCCGCGCCGCGAAGTCGCGCGTGGTCTTCATCAACACCGGCTTCCTCGACCGCACCGGCGACGAGATCCACACCTCAATGCTGGCCGGCCCGATGATCCGCAAGAACGACATGAAGTCGCAGACCTGGATGACGTCCTACGAGGATTGGAACGTCGATATCGGCCTGGCCTGCGGGCTGCCCGGCCGGGCGCAGATCGGCAAGGGCATGTGGGCCGCGCCCGACCTCATGGGCAAGATGCTCGAGGAGAAGCTGGCGCACCCGATGGCGGGCGCGAACTGCGCCTGGGTGCCCTCGCCCACGGCGGCGACGCTGCACGCCACGCACTACCTGATGGTGGACGTCTTCGCCCGGCAGCGGGAGCTGGCGGCGGGGCCGCGCCGCGCCACGCTCGACGACCTGCTGCGCGTGCCGGTCGTCGCTTCGGCCGGGTGGAGCGCCGACGAGATCCGCGCCGAGCTGGAGAACAACGCGCAGGGCATCCTGGGCTACACGGTGCGCTGGATCGACCAGGGCGTGGGCTGCTCGAAGGTGCCCGACATCAACGACGTGGGCCTCATGGAGGACCGCGCCACCTGCCGCATCTCCTCGCAGCACCTCGCCAACTGGCTGCACCACGGCGTCGTCGATGAGGCGACCGTGCGGGGCGTTATGGAGCGCATGGCGGCCGTCGTCGATGGGCAGAACGCCGACGACCCGCTCTACACCCCCATGGCCCCGGGCTTCGACGGGCTCGCCTTCCAGGCGGCCTGCGACCTCGTCTTCACCGGCGTGCGCCAGCCCTCCGGCTACACCGAGCCGAGCCTCTACGCGCGCCGCCGCGAGCGCAAGGCGATGGACGCCTCCTAGCCGCGGCGCCCCTCGCGGGGCGGGTTCCCGCCGGTCGGTGCGCGCCGATCAGTTCCCGCTGATTAGTTCCCGAAATCCCACGACTCGCCGTTGTGGTAGCGCTTGAGGATGTTCTTCGCGATCAGGATCTTGTGCACCTCGTCGGGCCCGTCGGCGATGCGCAGCGTGCGCGCGCCCAGGTACATCTTCGCCAGCGGCAGGTCGCCCGAGACCCCCTTCGCGCCGAAGGTCTGGATCGCCCGGTCGACGACGCGGGTGTAGGCCGCCGGGACGAAGATCTTGATCGCCGAGATATCGGTGCGCGCGTCCTGATCGGCGTTCATCTTCTCCGCCGTCGCGATGGTCAGCAGCCGCGAGGCCTGGATGTCGATGTAGCTGTCGGCGATGAAGCCGTGCATGAACTGCTTCTCCTCCAGCAGCCCGCCGTGCACCTCGCGCGTCATGTCGCGCTCGACCATCAGGTCGAAGGCGCGCCACATCTGCCCGACCGAGTTCATGCAGTGGTAGATGCGGCCCGCGCCCAGCCGGTCCTGGGCCGCCTGGTGCCCCGTCCCGCTCGCGCCGAGCTGGTTGCCGAGCGGGACGCGCACGTTGTCGTAGATGAACTCGCAGTGGTGGCTCTCCTGCTCCCAGACGGGCACGCCCCGCACGAGCTTCAGCCCCGGCGTGTCGGTCGGCACGATGATCTGCGTCATCTTGCTGTTGCGGTCGCCGGGCGCGTCGGGGTCCTCCGTGCGGCACATCGCGATGAGGAAGTCGGCGTCCTTCCCGTTCGAGGTGAACCACTTGTGCCCGTTGATCACCCACTCGTCGCCGTCGCGCACGGCCGTCGTGCGCAGCGAGCGCGGGTCCGAGCCGGCGGAGTCGGGCTCCGTCATCGAGAAGCCCGACTGCATCCGCCCCTCGGTCAGCGGGACGAGCCACTTCTGCTTCTGCTCCTCGGTGCCGTACTTCAGCAGGATCTTCTGATTGCCCGAGTTCGGCGCCACGACCCCGAACAGCGACGCCCCGCCCAGGCTGTAGGCCAGCACCTCGTTCATGTAGGCGTGGTCGAGGAAGCCCAGGTCGCAGCCGCCGTACTCGGGCGGCAGGTGCGGCGCCCACAGGCCGGCCGCCTTGACCTTGGCCTGGATCTCCCGCCGCAGCTCGGACGAGCGCGCGCGCCGCGTCGTGTCGTGGGTGCCGTCGGCCCGCCATGCCGACCAGAGCTCGTTCTCGTTGGGCAGGATGTCGTTGTTGACGATCTCCGCGGTTTTCATGCGGATCTCGTTGGTGCGCGGGTCCAGCGTGGCGACGGGGTTCACGTTCATCGGCATGGGATGCCTCCTTCTGCTCTCGGTTGTCCGGGTGATGTCGCGTTAATCGGGCCGGCCTAGCCGCCGGGCAGTTGCCGGCGCGCGTGCCAGGCCGCGGAATCGACGATGCCCAGCAGCAGGCCGTGCTGCCGCAACGGATGGATGAAACCCAGGGTATCGTCGTCGCCGTCCCAGCCGGGACCGGTGCTCCTGACGCGCTCGCGCAACTCCGGCAGCGCACCCGGGCCTGTCTCGATCGAGGCCATGTAGATGCCTTGCCCCGTCCTGCGCAGGAAGCGCGCGACGGCCTTCTCGGGGTCGTTGGGGTCGAGGTACTCCAGGCTGTCCAGCAGGCCGTCGCGGCGGGAGTCGAACCAGGTGATCGCGCCGTCGTAGCCGTACAGGTCGCTGGTGTAGCGGTAGGTGTACATCCCCTCCATCCGCAGCAGCGCGACGTAGCGGGCGATGGCCGCCTCGAGGTCCGGCACGGCGTAGGTGATCTGCCACAGCCGGGTGTCGAGCCCCACCATCTCCCGCTCGGCGGTCTTGCTGATGATCATGCCGACCCCATCGCCGTCGTCCGGCGTGACGGCGAAGCGATCCGCGCTCTCCTGCTGGACGCGCACGCCCTGGCGCTCCAGCCCCGCCGCGACGGCCGCCGGGTCCGGCGCCGCCACGCCGCCGGCGAAGATGCCGCGCCGGTTCTGCGACAGGAACTCCCTCACCGGGCCGTCGCCGTCCGGCTCGAGGATCTCCAGTTGGCTTCCGCCCCAGCCCAGCGTCAGGCGGCGGGCGTTGAACAACGCGTCCGTCGCGTCGTCCACGACCTCGGCGTCGTACAACTGCCGGAACGCCTCCGCCGCGACGCGGCGATCCGGCACGGCCAGGGCGAGTCGGTCGGTCTGTTCCAGCATGGGTAGGGCTCCGTCCTGCAACGTGTCGATGGCGAGGCTAGCGGGCGCCGCGCCTCCGCGCCCGCGCCTTCTAACGCAGCACGGCGCTCTCGAGCGACAGCGCCGCCAGCCGCGCCGGGTCGGGCTCCGGGATCGTCTCCGGCGCCCGCACGACCGGCACGCCGTCCGCGTCGCGGTCGATGGTCAGCGGCCGCTCCGCCAGGTCTTCGTGGTAGAAGCGGCTGCTGGGGAAGATGTCGGCCGGGTAGGTGAAGTTGTCGAGCATGGCCAGCGCGGCGCAGACGCTCGCCCCCGTCGCGCTCTCCAGCATCCCGCCCACCCAGCAAGGCACGTCGGCCTCGCGGCAGAGGTCGTGGATGGCGACCGCGTTGGTCAGGCCGCCCACCCGCGCCGGCTTGACGTTGATGTAGCCGCAACTGCCCAGCGCGATCGCCTGCCGCGCGTGGCCGGGATGGCTGACACTCTCGTCGAGGCAGAGCGGCGTGCGCAGCGCCGATTGCAGGCTGGCGTGGTCGACCAGGTCGTCGTGGGCGAGCGGCTGCTCGATCATCGCCAGGCCGAGCTCGTCGACCTCCCGGAACAGCGGCAGGTCGGACAGCCGGTAGCCGCTGTTGCAGTCGATGTGGATCGGGTGGTCCGGCTGCCGCGCGCGCACCGCCCGCAGCATCGGCAGATCCCAGCCGGGGCGGAACTTGAGCTTGATCCGCGGGTAGCCATCCGCGACGGCCCCATCGACGCTGGCCAGCAGCGCGTCGACGTCGTCGCCGACGCCGAAGTCCTGGCCGACCGGCGCCTCGGTCCGGCTCGCGCCCAGCAGCGCGTGCAACGGCCGCCCCTCGATCTTGCTGCGCAGATGCCACCAGGCGATGTCGAAGGCCGCCTTGGCGAAAGGGTTGCCCTTGAACGCCGACAGCCGCTCCTGCAGCGCCGCCCCCGACGCGATCTCCTGCCCCAGCAGCCGCGGCGCCAGCCAGTCGCGCGCGAGCAGGAAGACGCCCGCCCCCCACTCGGGCTTGTAGGTGGGCGCGGCGAAGAGCGCGCTCTCGCCCCAGGCGTCGACGGAGCCGCTCGACAGCCGGCAGAGCAGCGCGTGGACGGCGCTGTCCTCGCCGTAGGCGGTGCGCCAGGGCGTGATCAGCGGCATCGCGACGTGATGCAGCTCGATCCGGTCGATCCGCACGGGCATCCTCCACCGTCGCGATCGGAGCGCGCTTGCCGATGGGCGGGCTCGATGTTATCCCGCTCGGGGCGCACACGGAACGAAGGCAAGGAGACGGACATGGCCGAACGATCGGGATCGGACCTGCTCGCGCAGCAGATGCGCGAGGAAGGCGTCGAGGATCTCTTCTACATCATGGGCGGACCGATCATCGAAGTCGCCGGTTTCGCGGCCGACTACGGCATCCGCACGATCGACTGCCGCCACGAGCAGGGGGCCGCGATGGCCGCCCACGGCTACGCGCGCGTGAAGCGGTCGCCGGGGGTCTGCCTCGCCGCGTCCGGCCCCGCCACGACCAACTTGCTCACCGGCGTCGCCAACGCCTACCTCGACGGCGTGCCGCTGGTCGCGCTGGGCGGCGCCGCCGCCACGCGCGCCTTCGACACCGACGCCTTCCAGGAGTACGACCAGCTCTCGATGGCGAAGCCCGTCACCCGCTGGGCGGCCCGCGTGCACCACGCCGACCGCATGCCCGAGTACTTCAACATCGCGATGCGCCGCGCGCAGGGCCCAAAGCCCGGCCCCACCTACCTCGACCTCCCCGGCGACGCGCTCTACAAGCGCGCCGAGGAGGAGCAGGTCTGGTTCCCGCCCGGACGCCGCCTGCCCGTCCGCCCCGCGCCCGACGCAGGGGCCGTCGCCCGCGCCATCGAGATCCTGCGCGACGCCGAGCGCCCGCTCGTGCTCTCCGGCAGCGGCGTCTTCTGGTCGGACGCGGCGGCGGAGTTGCGCGCCTTCATCGATCAGGCCCGCATTCCCTTCTTCACCACGCCGCAGGGCCGCGGCGTCGTGCCCGAGGACCACGAACTGGCCTTCCTCGGCGCGCGCGGCCAGGCCTTCCGCGAGGCCGACGCCATCCTCACGGTCGGTACGCGCTTCAACTTCATCGTCTCCTTCGGCCACCCGCCGCGCTTCGCGCCCGACGTCAAGGTCATCCAGATCGACACCGACCCGGCCGAGATCGGGCGCAACCGCCCCGTCGATCTCGGCATCGTGGCCGACGCCAAGCTCGCCCTCGGCGCCCTCACGTCGGCGGCGGCGGAGGCGGGCGTGCGGGGGTCCGAGTCCTGGATCGCGCGGCTGAGCGAGTCGCACCAGGCCAAGGAGCAGCAGTCGCGCGAGGTCGCGGAGTCGGACGCGAGCCCCATCCACCCCCTCCGCGTCGCCAACGAGATCCGCGACTACGTGGACCGCGACGCGATCGTCTCGATCGACGGCATGGAGACGCTGAACTTCGGGCGGCAGTGGATCCCCTCCTACACGGAGGGGGCGCGGCTCAACTCCGGCCCCAACGGCTGCATGGGCGTCGGCATCCCCTTCGCGATGGGCGCGAAGGCCGCCGCGCCCGGCCGCCAGGTCGTCGCCTTCGTCGGCGACGGCTCCTTCCTGATGAACGTGCAGGAGTTCGACACGATGGTCCGCCACGATCTGCCCATCGTGGCCGTGATCAGCAACAACGGCGGCTGGACCGGCGGCTCCAACGACACGCCGGGGCGCCCGCTCGGCTTCGCGCAGCGCTACCACGACGTCGTCGCGGCGCTGGGCGGCCACGGGGAACTCGTCACCCGGCCGGACGAGATCCGGCCCGCCATCGAGCGCGCCTTCGCAAGCGGCAAACCGGCCTGCGTGAACGTCCACGTCGACGAGCACGCCCGCGCGACCACCGTGCCCTTCGGCGGCTACTCGACGATGATGGCCCGCTCCTAGCGCGCCGCGGCCGCGCGCTAGTCGGCGGGCCGGCGCCGGCGAGGATTCCCCAGCAGCTGCGGGGTGTCGAGGTGGGAGGGCACCCCCTCTTCCTCCAGGATCGCCGCGATGGTGGCGCGTTCGTCGTCGCTCAGCCGCCAGTCGGCCGCCGCGATGTTCTCCGCCAGTTCGCGCTCGTTGCGCATCCCCACCAGGCTGACCGTGACCGCCGGGTTCCCCAGCGCCCAGGCGATCGCCAACTGGGCCACCGACTTGCCGTACCCGTCGGCGAACTCCGCCAGCCGCCGCGTCGCGCGGACCGCGTTCTGGAGGGGCTCCCCCTGGAACTGCGGCACCCCGAACATGTTGCCGTCGCTGCGCCAGTCGTCCTCCGGGAAGGTCGTCTCCTCGCTGAACGCGCCCGTCAGCAGGCCGAAGCCGAGCGTCCCGTAGCCCATGAAGCCCACGCCGTTGGCGCCGCACCAGGGCAGCACCTCGGCGTCCATGCGCTGGTCGTACAGGTGATAGCCCACCTGGTTGGTGGCGATCTTCCCGTGCCGGTTGGCCTCCTCCATCATCGCCACGCTGTAGTTCGAGACGCCGTAATGGCGAATCTTGCCCGCCTGCTTCAACTCCTCGAACGCGCCGATCGTCTCGGCGATCGGCGTGTCATGGTCGGGCCAGTGCATCAGCAGCAGGTCGATGCAGTCCGTCTCCAGCCGCTGCAGGCAGCCCTCCGCGCACTTGATGATGTTGTCGTGCGTGCCGTCGTTGCCCTTGTTGTCGGTCAGCACCGGGTCGGCGTTCGGATCCTTCGGCTCCCAGCGGAAGCCCACCTTCGTGACCAGCACGATCTCGTCGCGGCGCTCCCCCAGCGCCTTCGCCAGCAGCCGCTCCGAGTGGTACGGCCCGTAGACCTCGGCCGTGTCCATCAGCGTGATGCCGGCGTCGATCGCCGCGTTCACGGCCCGCGACGCGTCATCGACGTCGATGTCGCCGTACATCGTCGTGCTCATCTCCCACGTCCCGAACCCGATCGCCGAGGTGACGAGGTCCGTGTCGCCGAATGTGCGCTGTTCCATCGAAATCTCCGTTCTGTTGAACTGTCTGTCTCCGGATGGATGTCCCGCCGCCGCGCCGTCAGTAGACGCCGCCCAGCTTGTTGTGGTCCCAGCTGTAGATCTTCGACGGCCGCACCTTGACGACGCAGCGCTTGGAGGCGATGCGCCGCGCCTGCTCTTCGCTCTGTTCGGTATTGGCGCCGCCGGGGTACTTCTCCGGGCTGCGCCGCATGACCGCGAGCGTCGCCTCGACATCCCCGATGGTCAACTCCGCCGTCCCCTCGACCACCAGCCCGCGCAACTCCGAGTAGGCCTTGCCGTCCTCCAGCATGCAGGTGATGTGCGGGTCGCGTTGCAGGTTCACGATCTTCTGGCTCTTCGTGAAGGTGGTGAACTGGATCAGCCCCTCCTCGTCGAGCGAGTACCACATCGCCGCGAGGTGGGGCGCGCCGCGCGGCCCGTTCGACGCGACCTGCAGCGTGTAGCCGTTGGCGAGGTAGTCGCGCTGCTCCTCCTCGGTCATCTCGATGCTCTTGCGACGGCTGGGCATGCGATGCTCCTCCCCTGCCGGCCCGCCCGCGCTACGCGCGCGAGGGCAACTCGACGGTGACCAGGCTCATGGCGGTCTGCAAGCCGGCCTGATTCTCGACCCACACGTCGACGTCGGCCAGGCGCCGGCCGTCCTCGACGTACGTCTTGGCGACCTCGCCGTTCACCAAGTTGGTGTCGCCGACGACGTTCGGGTGGCGGATCTGGTTGCGCATGCGCCGCAGCGTGCCGGCGTCGCCCATCCAGTCGGTCACGATCTGCGCCATCCAGCAGACGCGCTGCGGCCCGTAGTCGAACTGGCCGGGCATGTTGCGGCGCTCCGTCGCGTGCTCCATGTCGAAGCGGCCGCCGCCGCCCAGCTCGGCCGAGCCTTCCTTCTCCAGCGCCGCCCGCGTCGTGCGGTAGGTGCCCATCACGCCGTGCGTGAAGAGGAACAACTCCGACACGCTGTACGTGCCCTTCGGCAGGATTGGCAGCTTGTCCCCCACCGACACGTCCTCCCAGTAGCGCGGCTCCGACCCCCGGCGCGTCCGCTCCCAGACGAGCGGGTCGGCCGGTTCGCCGGCGTCGGCGCGGCGCGGCGCGCGATCGTACTCGATCGTCGCGCCCGATCCCAGGTTGTGGTAGCGGGCCATGCGCGTGCTCTTCGAGGCGACCAACTCCTGGCGCTGGTTGTAGTACGAGACGAGCCCCGTGTTGATCACGAAGGGCCCGATGCGCTCGCTGTGCTTGCGCACGATCGGCCCCACCTCCTCCTGGGCGGTGAGCACGTCGCCGCGCCAGATCGTGCGGTGGAAGACGAGCTCGCCGCCCGCGTAGTTCATCGGGAAGTGCGTCGTCGAGAGGCGGGCCGGGTCGATCGCGCCGTCCTCCGCCGCCCGCACGCCCAGCGACACCGCGTAGATGAACGTCGGCGGCGCGGTCACCATACGGAAGCGGCTGCGCGCCGCGTAGTCGGGGTCGCGCCAGAGCGGGTTGTAGTCGCCGGCGCCGTCGCCCCAGCGCCGGATGTTGTCGAGGCTGGCGGCCGTCGTCCAGCGCTGCTCGAGTTGCCGGCCGATGCCCTTGCGGTACTCCTCCTCGAACTCGTCGAGGCTGGTGATCATCGGGGCGTCGCTCATGCTCGGATCCTTCGCACGCAAGCTCCGGCCCGCCGGGGCGCGCCGGGCGGCCGAATGGGCCGATGCAGGATAGCGCCGCGCGGCCGCCTTCGCGTTAGCCCAGCACGCTGGGATTGACGCAGGCCCGCGGCGGCTCCCCCGCCAGCACGGCCAGCAGGTTGTCGACCGACATCTCGCGCATGGCCAGCCGGGTCTCCTCCGTCGCCGTGCCGATGTGCGGGAAGGTGATCACGTTCGGCAGCGTCACGATCGGGTCGTTCGGGTCCGGCGGCTCGTCCTCCAGGACGTCGAGGCCGGCCCCGGCGATGGTGTTGGCCCGCAGCGCCGCCGTCAGCGCCGCCTGATCGACGATCGGCCCCCGCGACGTGTTGATCAGGTACGCGGTGGGGCGCATCAACGACAACTCCCGCTCGCCGATCACGGGCGGGGCGCCGGGCGTGAGGTTCGTGTGCAGGGTGACGAAGTCCGACTCTCGCAGCAGGTCGTCGAGCGGGCGGTAGGTGGCCTCCGGCGCCTCCGGCGGCGCTTCGCTGAACACGTCGTACCAGATCACGTTCATCTTGAACGCGTGCGCCCGCCGCGCGGCCTCCTGGCCGATGCGCCCGAAGCCGATGATGCCCAGCGTCTTGCCCTCCGGGTCGTGCGCCAGCGCCGGCAAGGGCTCCCGCCGTCCCCACGCCCCGCTGCGCGAGAACTGCTCGAAGCCCATCAGATCGCGCGACAGCATCAGCACCAGCGCGATCGTCAGGTCGGCGACGGCGTCGTTGAGCACGATCGGCGTGTTGCACAGCGCGACGCCGTGCCGGGTCAGCAGGTCGACGTCGAAGGTGTTGAAGCCGACCGACGTGGTGGCCACGACCTTCAGGTCGGGCGCGCCCGCCAGCAACTGCTCGCCGACGGGGACCATGGGGTGGAGCAGCAGGGCGTCGGCCCCGCGCACGGCCTCGGCGATGGCGGCTTCGCCGGCCCGGGCGTCGAAGCGGTGCAGGTCGCCCGCGGCGGCCAGCCGGGCGGTGAGGTGGGGCTCGGCGACGGCGCAGTTGTAGATCGTGGGGGGCATGGATCCTCCGGTGCTGGTCCCCGCGGAGCGGGGCCTGGATGCGCCGGCCGACCGCGGGTCAGCCGACGGTGTTGATCGGTGCGCCGGCCACGAAGGCCCGCACGTTCTCCACGGCGATGTCCATCAGCCGCTGCCGCGAGGCACGCGCGTACCAGGCGATGTGCGGCGTGATCAGGCAGTTGGGCGCCGTCAGAAGGGGATTGTCGGGCGGCGGCGGCTCTACGTCCAGCACGTCCAGGCCCGCCCCCGCGAGGCGGCCCTCCCGCAGCGCGTCGGCCAGCGCCTGATTGTCGACCAGCGGCCCGCGGCTCGTGTTGAGCAGGTAGGTGGTCGGCTTGACCAACGCCAGCCGCTCGGCGTTCACCAGGTGCTCGGTCTCGGGCGTCAGCGGGCAGTGCAGGCTGATCACGTCGGCGCGGCGGAAGAGGTCGTCCAGCTCCGTGAACTCCACCGAGAGCCCGTCCAGCGCCGCATCGGGCGGCGGGTAGGCGTCGTGCGCGATGATCGACATCCCCATCGCCGCCATGATCCGCGCCAGCGCCCGGCCGATGCGGCCGATCCCCACCACCCCGAATGTCTTGCCGCTCAGCTCGCTGATCGGCGTCAGGGCGAAGCACCAATCCTCGCTCAGCGTCCAGGCCCCCTCGCGGACGGCCGCCGCGTGCAGCGCCGGCTGGCGCACCAGCTCCAGCAGCAGCGACGTCGCGTGCTGCGCGACGGAGTCGGTCCCGTAGGTCGGCACGTTCGTCACGACGATGCCGCGCTCCTTCGCCGCGGCCAGGTCGACGACGTTGTAGCCCGTCGCCAGCACGCCGATGTAGGCGAGGTCGGGGAGCTGCGCCAGCGTCTCGGCCGTGAGCGGCGTCTTGTTGGTCAGCGCGAAGCGCGCGCCCGCCGCGCGCTCCAGGATCGCGTCGTCGGGCGTGCGATCGTGCACGCGCAACTCGCCGAACTCCTCGAGCCCCGACCAACTGATGTCGCCCGGGTTCAGCGTGTATCCGTCCAGCACCACGATCCGATCCGCCATCGACAGTCCTCTCGCTTTCCGCCGCGGCCTGCGCGGCTGCTCCGCTAGTCCGTCCGCCGCCACTTGCGCAGGCTGACCATCTCCCGCGGCGGCTTCATGCGCGCGCCCACCTCGACGTACGACACCTCCGCCACGTACACGTCGCCGCGCGAGTCGGTCGCGATCGAGTGCGGCCAGAGAAACTGATTCGGCGCTTCGCCGGGCAGCGGCGCCCCGAAGCGATTGATGAGTTCGCCGTCGGGCGAGAAGACCGACACCCGGTGCCCCAGGTTGGGCACGCCGTACTGGACCGGCGGCGGCCCCTGCTCGGCGACGTAGAGCGCATCGTCGGCGCCGCGGCCGCGCGTCACCGCGACGGCGTGGTGCGCGTGCCAGGTCCGCACCCAGGCCCCGTCGACCGTGAACACCTGCACGCGGTGGTTCTCGCGGTCGCAGACGATCACGTGCTCGTCGTCGACCATGGAGATGTTGTGGGGCAGGCTGAACTGGCCGTCGTCGGCGCCCGACTCCCCCCACGACAGCACGTGCTCGCCCTCCGCCGTGTAGCGGTGCACGCGCGAATTGCCGTAGCCGTCGCTGACGAAGATGTCGCCCGTCGCCGCGTTGATCGCGACGTCGGTGGGCTTGTTGAACGGATCGCCGCTCTGCGGCGGGGCGGGCGATCCGCCCAGCGTCATGAGCGGCGTCCCCGAGGTGTCCGTCTTCGTGAGCTGGTGCTGGTGCACGTCGACGAGCCACAGCGCGCCCGCCGGGTCGACCCGCACGGAGTGCGGCCAGCCGTACTCGACGCCGTCCCAGACCAGCCGCTTGAGCCCGTAGGGGTCCTCGATCTCGTGCTGGCCGCCGTGCGGCGTGGCGTTGCCCCAGTGGTCGATGAGGTTGCCGTCGGCGTCGAAGACGAGCATCGGCATGTTGCCCCGGTTGAAGACGTAGACCCGGTCCTGCGCGTCCACGGCCACGGACGTCGCCTCGCGCAGCCAGAAGCCGTGCGGGATCTTCGCCCAGCCGGCGACGGGCTCGTAGACGGTGCTGCTTGTCGGTGCGGAAGGCATGCGGCGCTCCTCTTGTGTTGTGCGGGCTTCGGTGTGCGGCCTCAGCCCAGGTGGTCGGGCAGGCCGAGTTCGGCGGTGGTCTGGCGGAACCAGGCGATGACCTCCGGGTGGTAGGGGATGCCCCGCTCCCGGCGCTCGATCTCCACCTCGTGCTCCTCCAGCCCGGCATAGAGTACCCGCTCGTGCCCGG
>JAPOXB010000248.1:0-2716 GCA_026707335.1 Chloroflexota bacterium | reverse complement strand
TCATGTTGCTGACGCCGTGCGAGTCGATCCCGCGGTCGTCGGCGTAGAGCAGGCAGTCCACCGCTCGCCGCACGTCGTCCTCGGGCATGCCGAACTTGCCGAAGATGTCGCCGACGGTCCGTCGCATCACCGCCGACTCGACTCGCACGGCGATCTCGTCGGGCACGCGGAACTGCTTGAGCATCGATGGTCCTTTCGGGTCTCGGCCGGGTCTAGAACAGGGCCCTAGAACAGCGCCAGCGGGTTGATCGGCGAGGCCGTGCCGCGCTCCAGCCGCAGCGGCGCGATCACGAAGGCGAAGTGGTAGCGATCCAACTCGCGGCAGGCCGCCGTCAGCCGGTCGAGCGCCATGTTGTCGATGATGTGTACGCCCATGTGGGCGATGATCACCTCGTGGATGGGCTGCACCGAGTCCTCCACGCCGCTGGGCAGCACGTCGGAGACGCCGTCGCAGCCGATGACGGCGATGTCGCGCTCGCGCAGCCAGGGCAGCGTGTCGGCGTAGAGCCCGGCCAGGCCCAGATCGCGGAAGCTCCACTCGCCCTCCGCCGCGCGGCGGGCGTCGCGGCCGGTGCCGATCAGCAGGATGTCGCCCGGCTCCACGCGCACCCCCTGGCGCGCTTCCGCCGCCGCGAGGTCGTCGGCGTGGATCGGCGTGCCCGGCTCGAGCCAGTCGACGCCCTTGAGGCCCGGGATGTCCAGCAGCACGCCCCGCCCGACGATGCCGTCCTTGCCGGCCATGATGCTGTTACGGCGCGCGCCCGTGCTGCGCACCTCCGTGCGCTCGAAGCCGTTGTAGAGCTTGCCGTCGGAGACGACGTGGCAGAGCGCGTCCATGTGCGTTGTCGCCATGCCGTGCGGCGCGATGGCGAAGTAGTCGGCCGTCCAGGCCAGGCCCTCGGCCGGCGTCGCGTCGCCCGCCTGCAACATATGATGTGCGACCGGCAGGTGGTTGCTGGGGCTCGGCCGCACCGGCAGCGGCAGCGCGCAACTGACGACCCGGTCCCCCCGCACCGACGCCAGGGCGGCGTTCCGCTTCTCATCGGTGATGAGGTTGAGCGCGCCGCGCTCGTCCTCGTCGCCCCAGCGCCCCCAGTTGCGGACCTCCCCGGCGATCCGATCGACATCGGCCTTCGTCAGCGTCGGCGGCATGCCTGTTCCCCTTCCGCCGTCCCTTCCGCGTTGCTGCGGCGGAGTCTAGCCGCCCCCGCCCGCACGCGCAGTAGACTGCACCCCCGCGGAGGGGCGTCGGGTAGCCTCCCTGCATGCCCTGGCTGCGGCACACCTTCGCCTCGTTCGCCGTCCCGCACTACCGGATGCTGTGGACCGGCTCCATGGTCGCCACGACGGCGTTCATGATGTCGTTCATCCTCATCCCCGCCGTGGCCTACGACATCACCGGCACCAACACGGCGGCGGGGATCGCGCAGATGGGGTCCGGCATCGGCATGCTGCTGGTCTGCCCGTTCGGGGGCGTGATCGCGGACCGACTGCGCAAGAAGCCGCTGGTGCTGGCCGGGCAAGCCGTGCCCGGCGCGATGATCCTCGCGATCGGCATCCTCATCGTCAGCGGGGCGATCTCCATCCTCTGGCTGGTCGTGGTCACCCTGGTGATGGGGTTGGGCTGGGCGTTCATGGGACCGGCGCGGCAGGCCTGGGTGGGCGAACTGATGCCGCCCCGGCTGCTGCCCAACTCCGTGGCGCTGTTGCAGGTCGGCCTGGGCATCTCCCAGGTGCTGGGACCGTTGTTCGTCGCGCTGCTGGTCGGCTCCGCCGTCGGCGTGGGCGGCACCTACCTCTTCATGGCCTCGCTCTTCGCGATCATCCTGCCGATCACTTTGTCGCTGCCCAACACCACGCCGGCCCCCAAGGCCGTGCAGCGATCGATCTCGGGGGAGCTCGTCGAGGGCCTGCGCTACGTCTGGGGCAACCCCCGCCTGCGCCTGCTCTGGGTCTCGTTCGTCGTCATCATCGTCTGCGGCTTCTCCTTCCAGACGCTGCTGCCCGGCCTGCTCGACCGGGAGTTCGGCCGCGACCCCACCGACGTGGGCCCCACCTTCCTCGCCTTCGCCATCGCCGGCCTGCTGATGAACGTGGTCCTGGCCGGCGTCGTGCACCGCCCCATGGCCTGGCCGCTGATGTTCACGATGGGGCTGATGATGATGGGCGGCTTCGTGCTGCTGGCGACGGTGGGCGCCTACTGGCTGGTCTTCGTGGCGGCGATCCCCCTGGGCGCGGGGCGCTCGGGCTACTGGCTCGTCAACAGCGCCCTGCTCATGACGACCGCCGACCAGCGCTTCTACGGCCGCGTCATGGCGCTCTCGATGATGGCCTTCGGCGTGCAGGCCCTGCTGGGCCCCGTCTGGGGCGCGATGGCCGACGCCATCGGCGTGCGCGAGACGCTGCTCATCGTCGGGGCGGTGGGCGCGGCGGCGATCGGCCTGGCCCTCCTCGAATGGCTGCGCATCCGCCACCGGCCCCGGCCCGCCCCGGCCTCGGTCCTGCTCGACGCCCCGCTGGAGCCGCCCGGCCCCAGCTAGGGCCAGACTCCCCTCTCCCTGGGGAGAGGAGATCGCACGGCATCCGTTCGCCCTGAGCCTGTCGAAGGGCCGGCCGCGTGGTTCGACAGGCTCACCACGAACGGGACCGGCTCACCCCCGGGCGACCGCCCGAACCTCACCCCCTAACCCCCTCTCCATTGCCGAGCAATGGAGAG
>JAPOXB010000012.1 GCA_026707335.1 Chloroflexota bacterium | reverse complement strand
GCTCGGTCGAGCGGGAGTAGCTCAGTGGTAGAGCATCTGCTTCCCAAGCAGAGGGTCGCGGGTTCGAATCCCGTCTCCCGCTCCAGCGCCCCTGATGAACTCGGGGAGTCGAGGCGGGCCCGCGGCCACGACCCGGCGGACGGCTACGGCGGCGCCAGGGGCACGGTCCAGTCGATGGCCTCGGCGACGGCGATCCAGTAGTTGGCCCCGGTCTCGAACGTGTGGAAAGCGCTGAGGATGGGCGGGGCGCCGGGGCGGTGGCTGCGCCAGGTCTGGCTCGCCGCGAGCCACTGGTAGATGACCTCGACGCGATCGAGGAGGGCGCCGAAGGCCCCGGCGATGGGCGCCCCGTCCGCCCCCCGCCAGACCACCTCGGTCCAGCGGGGGTGCAGACGGAGGGCTTCCGCGGCCGGGGGCTCGATCGGGCCCCCGACGACCGTCCACTCGGTGGCCGCGGCGGCGCGGACCCAGTAGGTCGCGCCGCGCGTCAAGGTGTGGAAGGCGCTCAGGATCGACGGAGCGCCGGGGCGGTGGCTGCGCCAGGTCTGGGTCTCGGCGACCCACTGGTAGATCACGTCGACCTGCTCGGCGAGGTCGCCGAGAGCATCCGCGATGGCCGCGCCGTCGGCGCCGTCCCACAGGACGACGTTCCAGCCCGTGTGCAGTGGCACGGTCCGTAGCCGCGCCTCGCTGCTGATCAGCGCGAAGTCGCTGAAGGCGGAGATGGAGAGGACGACTTGGACCGCGCCGGCGTCGCTCTCCCCGACGGTGAACGGGATCTCCCGCCACGGTGAGCCGGCGTCGTCGCGACGGAGCATGCGCAGTTCGCCCCGCTCGCGGGCGGCGCGGACGCCCGCCAGGCCGCCCAGCTCCTCCACCGTCGCGGCGTCCAGCGTGATCGTGACGGTGGCGGGCACGAGCAGCGTGGCGTCCGTCTCCTCGCCCCCGTCCGCGTCGAAGACGGTCACCGAGTAGCAGGCGATCACCTCGCCCGCGAACTCCAGGCCGCCCTCGCAGTGCTCGGCGCCGGTCTCCAGCAGCACCGCGTAGGGGGCGCCGCGGGATCCCGCGGGGATCGTGAGGGACACCGCCCCATCCTCCACGACGGTCTCCGACGCGGGGTCCACCGGCGTCGTCACGAGCCCGTAGATGAAGGTGACGACGATGCGCCGGTTCTCCCCGAGCAGGAAGTCCGTGAAGAGGCCGTCGACCCGGTCGGCGCCGCCGTCGTCGGTGACCGTCAGGGAGCACGGGGCCGCACCGGGAACGAAGCGGCCGAAGCCCTGCCCGGCGCCGAGGCTGAAGGCCTGGCTGATCTCCGGCCCGGCCTCGGACGGCGTGCAGCGCAGCGCGAAGCCGAAGCGATGGCCCGCCGGCGCCCCCTCACCCGCGACCGCCGCCGTGACCGTCAGACTGACCTCGCCGGGCCCCGGCCCGAAGCCGCCGCCGCCACCGCCGCCGCCGCCGCCGGAGCTCCGGGTGCTGACCCTGGCGACGGTGATGATCACGTCCACGGAGTCGTCGGTCGCGTCGGACGGGTTGTAGCTGGGGCTGAACCCGTCGCGCACGTCCACGGTAACGTTATGGGTCTCCTGCACGTCCGGGTCGAGCACGCCCTTCGTCCGGATCTGGCCGGTGTCCGGGTCGATGTCGAACAGGTCGGCGTCGGGCCCGCTCAGCGAATAGGTGAGGACGTCGTCCGAGTCGGGATCGGTCGCCTGCACGGGCGCGCCCACGGGCCGGCCGCCCCCCGTTCCCTGGCGGACCGAGCGGGGCACCTCGGCCTCGTCGAATGCCGGGGCGGCGTTCGACCCGGGGCGCGCATCGCCGATCCGTCCGCCCAGCACCGCCGAAGCCCTCTTGTTGCTGCCGCGGCGGTCGGAGTACTCCACGCTCGCCCGCAGGTAGCTGCCGACGTCGTCGGCGCCCGCGGTGTAGGAACTCGACGTGGCGCCGGCGATCTCCTGCCAGCTCGAGCGGTTGCTCGACCGCTCCCACTTCCAGGTGAAGCCGCTCGTACCGCCGTCGCCATCGCTGAGGGCGGCGTCGAACCGCGTCCCCTGCCAGCCGCGCGGCGGCGAGAGGGTGAGCACGCCCGCCTCCTCGACGTCCGTCACCGTGACGGTCACGTCGAGGCTCCCGGTGAGGCCACCGGGGTCCTCGGCGGTCACCCGGATCGAGAAGCTCGTGGCGCCGTCCTCGTAGTCGGGCGGCGTCGCGAAGTACAACTGGCCGCGGCTGGAGATCCAGAAGTCGTTGTTGTTCACCGACCACTCGATGGTGTCGCGCTCCGGGTCGGCGGCCGTGTAGGTCGCGATCGCGGCGCTGCTGTTCTCGCTCAGCGACGGCGTCGTGTCGCCGCCGACCACCGGCGCCTCGTTCACGTCGGTCACGCTGACGACGACGCTGATGGTGTCGTCGATCACGTCGTCGGGGTCGTCGTTCTGGTCGGCGCGGTCGCTGACCGACACGGTGACGCGGTAGGTCCGCTTGCCCTCGAAGTCGAGCGACACGCCCGACGCCAGGCGCAGTTGTCCGCTGTTCGCGCCGATCTCGAAGGAGGCCGCGTCGGCGCCGCTCAACGAATAGGTGAGTGAGTCGAAGTTCACGTCGTTCGCGGCCACCGGGTCGCCGATCCGGTCGCCGCCCGAGGCGTCCTCGGGCACGTCGCGCCTGCCGTCCTCGGTGACCGGGAACGCCGGCGCTGAGTTGACCGGCGGCGGGTCGCCCACGCGCGGCGACACCTTCGCGGCGCTCTTATTCGAGCCGTGGCCGTCGGAGTAGGAGGCCGTCGCGCGGATGTACTTGCCGGCGTCCACCAGCGTCGGGGTGTACCTGCTCCCGGTCACGCCCACAAGGTTGACCCAGTCGGTGCGGCCGTTGGGCGAGCGCGCCCAGGCCCAAGTCACGGAGGTCGGGCCGTCGTCGTCCTCCAGCACCGCCGTCACCTCGACGCGGGCCTGGATGGTGGCCGTGAGCGTGGTGAGCGTGACGCTGCCGGGCTCTTCCACGTTGCCGACCGTGATCGTCACGTCGATCGAGTCGTCGATGGCGGCGGACGGGTTGCCGAGGCCGTCCTTGCCATCGTGCACGTCGACCGTGACCTCGTAGCTCGACTTCGTCTCGAAGTCGAGGGGCTCCTTCACCCGCAGTTGGCCGCTGCCGGCGACGATGCTGAAGGCCGCCGCATCGGTCCCGCTGAGCAAGTATGTGAGCCGGTCGTTCTCGGGATCGTGCGCGACTACGGGCGCGCCGATGCTCGTGCCGGGCGAACTGTTCTCCGGCACGGACCGCGCGCCGTCCGCCGTGGCGCCGAAGGTGGGCTGCTGGTTCTCGCCGAAGACGCGCAGCGCGGTGATGCCCTCGGCGCGCTTGCCGCCCCCGCGATTATCCGTGTAGCCGACGGCCGCGCGCAGGTAGAAGCCCGCGTCGGCCAGCACCGTGGTGTAGCTGCTGCTGGTGCTGCTGGACGTCGTGCCCGGGATGGGGGTCCAGCCCGTGCGGCCGTCGCGAGAGCGCCACCACCGCCAGCTACGGCCGCTGATGCTGCCGTCGCCGTCGCTGAGCGTGGCCTGCACGGTGGTCCCGACCCCCGGCTCCGCGTCGGAGAGGGTGACGACGCCCTCCTCCTCCACGTCGAGGACGCGGACCCCGACGGTCGTGGAGGCGTCGGGCACGCGCTCGGTCTCGACGTTGCCGTCGGCGTCGCGGCCGTCGCTCACGTTGACGGGCACCAGGAGCAGCCCCGTCGTGGTCTCGAAGTCCAGCGCCTGGAGGGTCCGCAGCTGCCCGCTGGTGGGATGGATCTCGAACAGCGCCCCGTCGGCCCCCTCGCCGATCGCGAAGGTCAGGTTGTCGTTGTCGCGGTCGCTCGCCGTCACCGGGTCGCCGATCTGCTCGCCGGCGTCCGCCTCGGGGACGTTCTGGGTGCCGCCCTGGCGGATGCGCGGAGGCGCGTTGACGATCGGGTCCGGCGTGATCGCGGCCGTCACCTCGCTCTCGGCCGACTTGCCGCCGCCGCGGCGGTCGGTGTACGGGTTCACGATGGCGCGCAGCTCGAGGTCCGTCTCGTCCTCGTCCGCCACGTACGTGTAGGAGGCGAGGCCGGTGTTCGAGTGGATCAGTTGTTGCCACGCGCCGCCCGATGTCCGCGTCTGGATGACCCAGGCGAACCCGCCGGAGCCCGGGACCTGGTCCAGCACGATGCCGCCGTCCGGGTCGGAGATGGTGAACGTGACGTCCTCCCCCACGGCGGGGTTGAGGTTGCTGACCGAGATCGCGCCGGCCTCCTCGATATCGCGCACCGTTACGGTGACGGGCTGCTCGGCGGTGCGCCGGTTTGTCTTGCTCTGGATGTCCCTGACGACGACGGTGAAGTTGTAGACGTTGTCCCCGCCGGAGTCCTTCGGGTCCTCGAAGCTGGGCGTCTCCTTGAAGACGACGTTGCCGCCGCTGTCGATCTCGAAGTCGCCCGCGTCGGCGCCCGTGAGCGACCACGTGACACCGCCCTCCTCGTCGCGCCCGGTGTATGTCGCGATCGTCGGGAAGGCGTAGGGCGGCTCCTGGAGGTTCGCGTCGAGAGTGGCGTCGTGCTCGTCGAGCGCGATCGCCGTTTCGATGGTTCCCGTGAACTCCGGCCGCTCGTTCACGTCGTCAATTCGGATGAAGAGATCGTACCGCGCGATATTGGCGCCGTCGGAGGCGTTCACGGTCAGCACGTAGAAGTCACTGCCACTTGAGTGAGAACCCAGCGGGTTCTCTCTGTCCGGCACGATGTTCCAGCGGATGATGGCCCGCTCGTCGGAGTCGGCCTCCATGACATTCGGATCCTCCACGATGACGAAGTCGACCGCGTCAAGCCCGGTGATGGTCCAGATGATGTCATCCCCCTCCTCGTCCCGGGCCTCGAACGGGTACCAGTACGGCTTGTTCTCCAGGGTCGCCGGAATGGAAGCCATGTCGGCCGCCGTCGTCCCCGAGTCGTGCTCGATCTCGTCGGCGTGCAGGCCCGGGCCAACCAAGTCCGTGAACTGCGGCGTTTCGTTGATGTTGGTGACCGTCACGGTCAGCGGATAATCCCGCGTGTTCGGGCCGTCGCTGATCTTCACGATGACCTGGTACATGTTGTCGTCGGCCGCGTGGCTGTCGGTGGTGTTCACGCGGTCGGTCGGATCCTCGTAGTTGGGCCGGTCCCGGAAGCTGAGCGTCCCGTGACCGGTCGTGGAGTCCTCGGTGATCTGGAAGTCCGCCGCGTCCGTGCCGGCCAGGGACCAGGACAGATCGGTGAGGGTGCTCGTCTCCTCGTCCCGGGGGATGTAGGTCATCACGTCCAGGTCGGCGGTGGCGGCGTCCCACTCGATCTCGGCGAAGCTCTCGTCGGCAACGCCGCCCGGGATCTCCGGCTTCTCGTTCTTGTTTTGGATGCGGACCAATACGCCGACTTCCCTGTAGCGGGGATGGTCCGGGTCGTCATCGGTCGCCCGTATTCTGATCGCGTAGTCGTTGTCGGAGTTGCCATCGACGGGCGCCTCGAAGTTGGGCCGGCTACCGGACTTGAACGACAGGAGGCCGGTTGCCGCGTCGATCTCCATGTGACCCACCGAGGCGTTATCCGGGGGGTCCGCTCTGATCGACCAGGTGACCGTGTCGTTCTCCTGGTCGGTCGCGTTGTAGTCCAGCACTTGCAGCAGGCCCTCCAAGGCCACTTCCGCGTCGGTCAAATCGAACTCGATCTCGTCCACCAGGACAAACGTGTCGCCGATGATTCTCGGCCGCTCGTTGACGGCTTCGACCGTGACTTCGACCGGCAGCGAATCCTGCAGGTTCTCGTCGTCTTTGACGATCACCGTGAGGTCGTAGTCGTTCATGGTGTCGGCGTCGGCCGGATCTTCGAAATTGGGGCGCTCCTTGAATGAGAGCACGCCCTCGCCGCTGGCGTTCTTCGCAATCGTGAAGTCGCCTGCGTCGTTGCCGCTCAGTGACCAGGACCAGTTCGCCCCGGTGTCGTCCGCGTCGACGTCGGTCGCCGTGTAGGTGGCGACCACGAGACTGACCGTCAACCCCTGGGCATCGGCGTCGTATTCGATCTCGTCGAAGCTGGGGTCGGTGTGGCTGCCGCCCGTGCTCGTGATCTCCGGCGCCTCGTTGATGTTGGTGACCGCGACGGCGAGCTGGTGCGTGTCGCTCATGGCGGGCGTGCCGTTGTCCGTCACCTTGACCGTCACGTCGTAGACGTTGTCCGTGCCGTCGTCGGTCGGCATCTCGAAGTTGGGCGAGGTCTTGAAGGTCAGCTCGCCGTCGGAGTTGATGTCGAACTTGTCGCCGTCGTCGGCGGCCTCCACGGACCAGCTGAACGTGGTCGAGGCGTCCACGTCGTCGGCGGCGAAGGTGATGATGGCGGTGGTGGCGGGCGTGTTCTCCGCCACCGACGCCATCGTCTGGGTGGTCTGGATCTCCGGCGCCTCGTTCACGTTGGTGAGGCTGACAGTCACGTTGATGGTGTCGTCGGGGGCCATGTTGGGATTGCCGGCGGCGTCCTTGCTGTCCCGCACGATCACGGAGAAGGCGTAATAGGCCGTCCCTTCAAAGTTGTAGGTGACGCCCATCTTGGTCCGGATCTGTCCGGTGGCGGAATCGATGGTGAAGGATGCCGCGCCGTCGCTGCTGAGCGAGTAGTGCAGCGTGTCGCCGTCGTCATCCTCGGCCTCCACGGGATCGCCGACGGCGGTCCCGACGGGGCTGTTCTCCGGGACGCTCCGCGAGCCCATCTCGCTGGCCGGGAATTCCGGCTCGGCGTTGCTGGCGCTGATCTGGCCCGTTACCGCGTCGGCGCTCTTGCCCGAGCCCTGGGGGTCCGTGTAGCTCGCCGTGGCGCGCAGGAACCGGTTCACGTCGACGGCCACGGTCATGTAGGTGGCTGCGGTCGCCCCGGAGATGGGGGCGAAGGGTCCTGCGGCCATCGCCCCCAGTTCCCACTTCCACGTCAGGTTGCTGACGGTCCCGTCGGGGTCGGTCACGGAGGCCGTCAGCGTCTCGCCACCCGACTCCGTGCCCGAGATCGTCACCGTGCCGGGCTCATCCACGTTGTCGACGTTGATGGTCACGTCGATGGTGTCGTCCCAGGCGAGATCGGCCGCCCCAGTGCTGTCTTTCTTGTCGCGCACCTCGACGACCACCTCATAGCTCGACTTGCTCTCGAAGTTCAGCGCGGCGCTGGTCTTGATCTGGCCGCTGGCCGCCTCGATGGTGAACGACCCGGAATCCGTGCCGGTCAGGCGGTACTCCAGGGTGTCGCCGTCGCTGTCGGTGGTGCTGACCGGGGCGCCGACGTTCATGCCGGTCGCCGTGTTCTCGGCCACGCTTCTGGTGGTCGAGGCGAGGGAGAATTCAGGCTCCACGTTGCCCAGGACCACCTTGGAGTCGGTGGTCGCGGTGATCTGCTTGTCGTCGCCGTGCGTGTCGTCGTACTGCACCGTGACGCGCAGGAAGTTGTTGAGGTCGTCTTCGGTCGGGGTATACGTCATGTTGGTGGCGCCGCTGATGTCCGTGAATGTCCCGGTCTGGGTGGCGCCACTGGCCCACTGGTATGAGTCCACCATGAAGTCCTCGTCCTCATCGGTGGCCGTCGCAGTGATCTGAACTCCCAGTTCGTACGGCCCACTCGACGGTGCAAGCGACACGGTCGCAGGCTCGTCCACGTCGATGACGTTGATGGTCACGGTGACGCTGGCGTCGAAATCCGTGTCGGCGCCTCTGTCGTCGTCAAAGCCGTCCCGCACCCGGATGGTGACTGTGTGCGAGTCGGAGGTCTCGTGGTCCAGCGTCACTCCGCTCGCGGTCCTGATCTGGCCGGTCGCCGAATCGACGGAGAATGTTGCCGACGCCGGCGACAGTTCATAGTGCAGCGTGTCGCCGTCGTCGTCCGTCGCCGCAACCGGCATGCCGATCGCGGTACCCCCAGCAACATCTTCGTCAGCGTCGCGGGTGACGGGAGGGCTATCGTCGAACGTCGGTTCGCTGTTCAGCACAGCGCCCTTGACGTTGATGCGCATCACGTTGCTCTGTGATGTCCAGGATCCACCCGACAGAATGTGGCTCCCATCTGCGATGGTCCAGCCGGCCGCGCCTCCCGAGTCCTCCGTGTTCTGGCTTGTCACTGCCATACCAAAGGTCTGACTTGTGACCTTCGGCTCGATCACAACTGAGTAGCTCGTGGCAGGGTCAAGATCGGCCATTGTCGATGGCGCCGTGAAGGACACGGTGGAGTTCTCGTCGAAGGAGCTGGGGGCGGTGAAGCCCCAGCATGTAGTCGTCGGCGTGTTGTCTGATTCCACTGTGCACACGGACAGGGTGAATTCATTTCCACTGTCGAACTTCACCTCCACCGCGCTCAAGGTGTAACCCGCCGGACTGGAGCCCGTGGTGAATCGCTGTGCATACCCGGGGGTATTCTGGTTGACGGAGACGCCGCCCGCGCCAAAGTTCGTAACCAGCGATACGTCGGCGCGGGGCTCGACGCGCGAGGTGATGGACGGCTGGGACGGCTCGGGCGTGGGCTCGGCGACGGTGGCCTCCGGGATCGTGATCTCGGTCCGGCCCGAGCGCGAGCCCAGGTCGTTCGAGCGGATCTTGTAGCGGTAGACCTGGCCGGCGCTGACGGTCGTGTCGGTGTAGGTCAGCACGCCGCCGTCGACGCTGTCGATCTTCGTCATCCGCGAGCCGTCGACGTCCATGTCGCGGCGATGGACTTCGTACACGTCGGGGGTGCAGTCGGGCGAGGCCTGCCAGGTCAGCACGACGGCCGTGCCGTCGTCGCTGAGGGCGCTGGTCAGGTTGACCGGAGGCACGCTGCAGGTCGCGTCGGCGCGGACGCCGGTCGTGCCCGTGAGCAGTACCGCCAGCAGCACGAGCAGGCCCGTGACCGGGGCGAGCAAGGCCAAGGCGCGCTGTTGGCCGTCGCGGATTATCAGCACGGGGCGCAACGATACCCGACCAAACCCGGCAAGATGTGAGGGTTCTATAAGAAATCGGCGCCTCGCGCGTGAAAGATCTGTTAGTATTCAGCGGCAGTGCCAACACCGATCGGTCGGCGGGGGAATCATGGCCCAGGAAGACACGCCGCCGGCGCTCGAAACCCAGGCGCTGCGGGACCGCCTCTCGAAGCTGAGCGAGGCCAGCGTCCGCATCAACGAGAGCCTCGACTTCAACGTCGTCCTGCAGGAGACCATCGACAACGCGCGGCGCCTGACCGATGCCCGCTACGGCGTGATCTCGACGACGAATGACGCCGGCGGCCTGGACACGCTCCTCACCTCCGGGACGACGGAAGCAGAGCACCGCGGCCTCATCGATCTGCCGGGCGGGATGCGGATCTTCGATCACTTCAGCAAGATCCGGGGGCCGCTCCGCGTGGAGGACTGGGGTGAATTCGCGGACTCGGCTGGACTGAACGGCCAGTTGCCGATGACCGTGTTCTCGGGCCTGGCGGCGCCGATGCGGCACCGGGACGAACTCGTGGGGATCATCTGGCTGGGCCACGGCCGGGCGGACCAGCGGTTCAGCGAAGCGGATGCCGAGACGCTGGTCATGTTCGCCTCGCAGGCGGCGCTCGTCATCGTCAACGCCCGGCGGCACCGGGACGTCCAGCGGGCCCGGGCCGACCTCGAGACCCTGGTGAACACCGCCCCGGTCGGCGTCGTCGTCGTCGATGCGAAGACCGGGGGGCTGGTGTCGGTCAACCAGGAGGCGAAACGGCTCGTCGGCGTCCTCAGTCCCGGTCTGCCGCCCGCGGAACTCCTCACCGCCTTGACCCTGCAGCGCGCGGATGGGCGCGAGGATTCTCTGCGCGACGTCCCCCTGTCGGAGGCGCTCCAGCCCGGCGAGACGGTCCGCGGCGAGGAGATCACCCTCACGATGCCCGACGGCGGCTCGCTCACGGTCCTGCTCAACGCCACGCCCATCCGCACGGAGGACGGAGAACTCGACAGGTACGTCGCCACCGTGCAGGACATGACGCCCCTGCGAGAGCTCGAGCAACTCCGGGCCGAGTTCCTCGCCATGGTGAGCCACGAACTGCGCGCGCCCCTGACCTCCGTCAAGGGATCGATCACCACCCTCCTGAACCCCTCCAGCCCCCTCAACCCGGGCGAGATCCGCCAGTTCCACCGCATCATCAATTCCCAGACCGACCAGATGCGGGAGTTGATCGCCGACCTGCTGGATGTGGCGCGGATCGACACCGGCACGCTCAGCGTCGCGCCGGAGCCGACGGACCTGGCGATCCTGGTCGCCGAGGCCAGGGAGGCCTTCCAGAGCGGCGGCGGCCAGCACACGCTGCGCATCGACCTCGATCCCGAGCTGCCCCTGGTCATGGCCGACCGGCTGCGCATGGTCCAGGTGCTGAACAACCTGCTGTTCAACGCGGCCCGGCACTCGCAGGAGACGTCGCCCATCCGGCTGTTGGTCGAGCGGGGGGAGATTCAGGTCACGGTCACCGTGGCCGACGAGGGCAGCGGCGTGCCGGCCGACCGCATGTCGAGCCTGTTCCGCAAGTTCTCGGGCATCACCGCCGAGGACCGGGAACGCGACTTCGCGCGGACGGGCCTGGGCCTCGCGATCTGCAAGGGCATCGTCGAGGCCCACGGCGGTCGCATCTGGGCCGAGAGCGACGGGCCGGGGACCGGCGCCCGCTTCTCCTTCACCATCCCCACCGTGGGAAACGTCGAGGCGCCGTCGCCGGCCCAGACCGCGCCGCCGTCCACGCGCGCGTCGCGCGCGGAGGCGCAGGAGCGCCTGCGCGTGCTCGCCGTGGACGACGATCCCGAGGCGCTCCGCTACATCCGCGCCGCGCTGACCACGTCGGGCTACGAGCCGGTCGTCACGACCGACCCCCAGGAGGCGCTCGCCCTCATGCGGGACGAACGGCCGCACCTGGCGCTGCTCGACCTGCGCCTGCCCGGCACCGACGGCATCGAGCTGATGACCGAGATCACGGCGATGGCGGACGTGCCCGTCATGTTCATTTCCGCCTATGGACAGGACGAGCTCATCGCCCGGGCCTTCGAAGAGGGCGCCGAGGACTACGTCGTCAAACCCTTCTCGGCGACGGAGCTGGGCGCGCGGATCAAGGCGTGCCTGCGAAGGCGGGCGGTGTCGGCGCCCGCGGAGCCGTATGTGATGGGCGAGCTCGTCGTCGACTTCAACGAGCGGCGGGTGGTCCTCGCCGGCGAACCGGTCGCCCTGACCCCGATCGAGCACCGGACGCTCGTCGAACTCGCGGCGAACGCGGGCCGCGTCGTGACCCACGAACAACTCCTGCGCCGGGTGTGGGGCCTGGAGGCCGGCGACGACGTCCGGCCCATGCGCACGGCGATCAACAGCATCCGCCGCAAGCTCGGCGACGATGCCGCGAGCCCCGTCTACATCTTCACGGAGGCCCGCGTCGGCTACCGCATGGCGAGGCCTGCACCCCCGGATGACGGTGAGGGCGCGGCGCACGCGACGTCGTAGCGCGCCAAGGATCTCAGAGGCCGGCCGGCGGGTAGTCTGGTTCCCGGCCGATCATCCGGTCGGGATCCCGACCGGTCGCGGCGCCCGGAGTAGGGGGCATGCCTTGACGGCGCATCCTCCGCCCACCGACACCGGCCCCGTCCAGGGGTTCGCACGCATCGTCAGCCTGGACCTGATCCGCGGGGTGGGCGTGCTGGGCATCCTGCTGATGAACGCCGTGAGCTTCAAGTTCGGCGACGCGGCGTACTTCAACCTCAGCGCGGGCGGCTCGGAGACGTGGCTCGATTGGGCCGTGGGCGTTGGCGGCGAGATCTTCGTCGACCAGAAGTTCATGGCGCTGTTCTCCCTGCTGTTCGGCGCGGGGATGATCCTCTTCATCGACCGCGCCGGCGCGCGGGGCAGGCGGGCCGCCCTGCTGAACCTGTGGCGCAACGGGCTGCTGCTGCTGATCGGCTTCCTGCACGCGCTGCTCTGGTCCGGCGACGTGCTCATGGCCTACGCGCTGTCGTCGGTGTTCCTGCTCGCCCTGCGCAAGCTGCCCAACCGGGCGCTCATCTCCCTTGGCGTCGCGGTGTTCCTGCTGTCCGTCGGCACGACGCTCGCGGCCCAGCACGTCGCCGATACCACTGCCGCGTCGCTGGCCGACGTGTGGACTCCGGAGGAGAATTCCGGCGATGACACGGCGCAGTCCCTCGTCCTCCTGGGCTTCTTCCTGCGGGCGCTGGGACTGATCCTCGTCGGCGCGGGGCTGTACCGCACCGGCTTCATGAACGGCGACATGCCCGCGAGGACCTATCAACGGACCGCCGTCGTTGGGTTGGCGGTCGGCTTGCCGCTCGCGGCCGCGGGGGTCATCGTCACCGCCGCGAGCGACTACTCGCGCGAGGTGGCATTCATCGGCCAGGTCCCCAACACGCTCGGCACCATCCCCGCCGCGATGGGCTACATGAGCCTCATCATCCTCTGGAACAACCGCGCGGACGGCTGGCTCAAGCAGCGCCTGCGCGCGGTCGGGCGGATGGCGCTCACCAACTACCTGGCGCAGACCGTGCTGGGGGTGTTCGTCCTGACCAGGCTGCTCGCCGACGCCGACGACGTGAACCGGGCCGCGGTCCTGGTATTCGTCGCCGCCGTGTGGGCGCTGCAGGTGTGGTGGTCGCAGGCCTGGTTGCGCCGCTTCCAGTTCGGGCCCGCCGAGTGGCTCTGGCGGGTGGCCACGTACCGGCGCGGGCAGCCGCTGCGGCGCCGGCGCGCGGCGCGGACTGCCGGCGAGCCGGCCCGCTAGCGCCGACACTCGATCGCCGGGCACTGCGTCACGGCGGCGGCGCACGCCGTACCCGGCGACGCTGCTCGACGGCCGCCGCGCCGCTTCCCGTTTCGGGACGGGAGGCACGATCTGCTCCGGGACGCCATCATTGGCGCAGCCGCGGCGCCGGACCGCGACAGGAGGGCGCGATGACGCTCACGACGCAGGAACTCGAATCGAAGCTGTGGCGCGCGGCCGACATCCTGCGCGGGCAGATCGACTCCAGCGACTACAAGAACTACATCTTCTCGATGCTCTTCCTCAAGCGGCTGTCCGACCGCTTCGCGGAGGAGGTCGAGCAGGCCGGGGCCGCCGGCGTCGCCCGCGAGATCGCCGAGCGCGACCCCGACGAGCACGAGTTCCACGTGCCGCCCGAGGCGCGCTGGCCGGCCATCGTGCGGGAGTCGATGAACCTGGGCGAGGTCGTCAACCGGGCGAGCGCGGCGATCGAGGAGGCGAACCCGGGCCGCCTCGACGGGGTGCTGCGCAACACCAACTGGAACGACGAGTCGAAGCTGGGCAACCCCATCAGCCGCGACCGCACGATCGGCGGGCTGCTGCGGCACTTCGACGCGCTCGACCTGAGCGACGCCAACCTCACGCCGCCCGGCGAGTCGGGCGCGGTGAACGTCCTGGGCGACGCCTACGAGTACCTGATCGGCCAGTTCGCCGACGACGCCGGCAAGAAGGGCGGCGAGTTCTACACGCCGCGCTCGGTCGTGCGGCTGATCGTCGAGCTGCTGCAGCCGACCGAGGGGATGCGCATCTGCGACCCGACGGCGGGCTCGGGCGGGATGCTGATCTACGCCGCGCAGTACGTCGCCGGGCAGGGCGGCGACCCTCGCAACCTGGTGCTGCACGGGCAGGAGCGCAACCTGGGCACGCTGGCCATCGGCAAGCTAAACCTGCTGCTGCACGGCCTGCGCGCGGCCCGCTACGAGGGCGGCGACGTCATCGCCGACCCCCAGCTGCGCGACCCCGGTGGCCGCCTGCTGGCCTACGACCGGGTGATCGCCAATCCGCCGTTCAGCCTCAAGGAGTGGGGGCGCGACGTCGCCGCCGACGACCCGCATCACCGCTTCGACCGCTTCGGCGCGATCCCGCCCAAGACCAAGGGCGACCTGGCCTTCCTGCAGCACATGATCGCCGTCACGAACCCCGGCGGGATGGTGGGCGTGGTGATGCCGCACGGCATCCTCTTCCGCGGCGGCGCCGAGGGCACGATCCGCCGCGGCATCGTCGAGGCCGACCTCTTCGAGGCGGTGATCGGCCTGGCGCCCAACCTCTTCTACGGCGCGAGCATCCCCGTCGCGATCTGCGTGCTGAACAAGGCCAAGCCGCCCGAGCGGCGGGGCAAGGTGCTGTTCGTCGACGCGGCGCAGCCCGGCTGCTTCCGGGCCGGCAAGGCGCAGAACTTCCTCGACCCCGAGCACGTGGCGCGCATCGTCGAGGCGTTCGGGGCCTTCGCCGAGGCCGATCGCTTCGCCCACGTGGCCGGCCTGGAGGAGATCGCGGCCAACGACTTCAACCTCAACATCTCGCGCTACGTCGACACGACCGAGCACGAGCCGGTCCCCAGCGTCGGGGAGGCGCTGGCGGCGCTGCGCGAGGCGGAGCGCCGGCGCGACGAGGCCGCGGCCCGCATGGACGCGCTGCTCTCGGAGCTGGGCTATGCAGCGGAAGGTTAGGAACGCGATCCGCCTGGTCGAGCGCGACGGCTGGTACCAGGTGCGGATGCGAGGCAGCCACCGCCAATTCCACCATCCCGTGAAGCGAGGCACGGTATCGATCCCGGGTCACCCGGGCGAAGTCCTGCCGAAGGGAACCTGGGTCGGTATCATGAGACAGGCCGGACTGCGGGGGAGAGAACGATGAAGCTGACCTACGTCGTCGTCTTCGAGCGGCTGCCCAACAACTACGGCGCCTACGCGCCCGACGTGCCGGGCTGCGTGAGCGTCGGCGACACCTGGGACGAGATGCAGGCCATGATCCGGGAGGCGCTCACCTACCACATCGAGGACCTGCTGGAGCAGGGCGAACCGCTCCCGGAGCCGAAGAGGACCATCGAGGAGGCGATCGCCTACCACAGCGACGCCCTGGCCGAGTACGACGAGCACGACCTGGCCGAGTACGGCGACGACCCTCCGACGCTCTCGACGCGGTTCGAGCTGGTGGAGGTCGAGGTGGAGGTCCCGGCCCCGCGGGCGGCGCGAGCGGGATGACGACGGTCGCCGCCGCGGTCCCCGACGGCTGGCGGGTCGTCCGGCTGGGGGAGGTGGCGGACGAGCGACGCCAGCGCGCGGGCGCCGAACGCCCGGAAGTCTATTCCGTCACCAAGCACGACGGCTTCGTGCGTTCAGCAGACTACTTCGACCGGCAGGTGTTCTCACGCGACGTCAGCGCCTACCGACTGGTGCGGCGCGGTGACTTCGCCTACGCGACGATCCACCTTGACGAGGGATCTCTGGGGTTGTTCAAGGCGGCTGACGCAGGGCTGATTAGCCCCATGTACACGGTGTTCGAGGTTGACGGGGATCAAGTCGACCGGACGTTCCTGTTCGAGTACCTCAAACGACCGTCGATGATCCAGAAGTATGGCCGTCTCGGTGATGGAACAGTCCACCGGCGGAAGTCCATCAGGTTCAGTTCGCTCGGAAGGCTGGAGTTGAACCTCCCGCCCCTGTCCGAACAGCGGCGGATCGCCGCGGTGCTGGACGCGATCGACGAGGCGATCGAGCGGTCGCAGGCGGTGGTGTCGGCGACGGAGGGGCTGCGGCGGTCGCTGCTGCACGAGCTGCTGTCGGAGGGGCTGCCGGAGCGGCACTCGGCGTGGCGGGAGGTCGCGGGCGTGGGGCGCGTGCCGTCGAGCTGGGAGGTCGTGAGGTTGGGGGAGGTCACCACGGAGCCGATCCGAAATGGTTTCTCGACCGGAGCAGCGGATGCACCGACGGGCTGGTGGTTGCTCACGCTCGCTGCAGTTTCTCACAGCGGTTTCGTGCCAGAAGCCACCAAGCCAGCCCCGATCGATGCCCACGTGCAGTCATTCCAACTCATCCCAGGTGATCTCCTGGTCAGCAGATCGAATACGAGTGAGCGGGTGGGCTTGGCAGGAATCTATCGAGGCATCCCCGAGAACTGCTCGTACCCTGACCTGCTGATGCGTGTTCGCGTAGACAACACCCGGGCGTTAGTTGAATTCGTCGAAGCGGCGCTTCTCTCTGGTAGGGGTCGCACGTACTTCGAGAGACGCGCTCGCGGGACCAGTGGCTCTATGGTGAAGATCACGGGCGACATCCTCCGTCAGTTCCCGCTTGCCCTGCCGCCCATCGAGGAGCAGGAGGCGATCGTCGCTGCGCTGGACGCCGTGGACAGGTCGCTTGAGGCAGCGCGCAACAGTACATCTGTGCTAGGCTCCCTGAAGGCGTCCCTGGCAGATAACCTGCTGTCAGGCCGAGTGCGGGTCGCGGGAACCTAGATCAGGGGGCGGAGTTGGAAGAACTCGACGTCAAGGGCGCGTTCTGGCTCGAAGGCCGACCGGACGAACATGTGCCAGGCCATCTCACGTTCAATGCCAAGGACTGGCCCACTCTGGAGCTACTCGGCAGCCTCCACGAGGACGGCCAATTCTTCCGCGATCGCGAGCCGATCCGCATACACGGTCTCGCCGGAGGCAAGACACTCACACTTGAGGGCTGTTCCGACGCTGGTGGCCAACTGGAAATCCCAGGGATCCGCCGAGAGCGATACCACGTATGGGTCGTTCTGTCCGGTGCTCACTTGGGTGCGGACCAGTTGACCCAGTTCACGGGCGTGCGTTGCGAGCTATCCGACCTGGACCGCTGGGTTGGCAAGACCGGAACAGTCATCACTGTGCCATCCGGCTTTCCGCAGGATACGTCAGGCCCCATCACTATAACCCACACCCTCTTGGACGACCTCGTGGGGTCTTCACAACGGGGCGAAGTGGAGGTGTCGTTCCCAGTCACACTGAACCCAGACGCCTTCGAGGCCGCGCTGACGCAGCGCTGTTCTCTGGCAATCAAGTTCGCCGAACCGGTCGCGCTTGAGGATGCCCTTGCGCCTTGTCCAGAACTGCAGGATCTCGTCAGCATCGGCATCGATTCACCAGCAGCGATTACGGGAGTTTCTCTGACATACCCTGACTGCACCGATGCGGGACCGGAAGGGGAGGTCGTTGATCGCACGGTGACTGCTTTCGGCAGATGGAAGGGAGATGATCCGCCTACCAAGCCGAGGCCCGCACACCCTGCGACGATGCTATTCACTTTCGATGGCATCGGCGGTCCAGACAGAATCGGTCGATGGCTAGATGTATCGCAGAAGTATCGGGTGGCTATCGGGCCTCTCATGAGGCCCATGTACTCCCCAGGCATGGACGTGGACATCCGGTTCCAACAGATCGTGATTGGCGCGGAAGCCCTGGGGAGAATCAGACTCAACGATCAGAACGTGATTCTCAGGGACGTTCTCGTAAGCATCGCTTCTGATGCGGGAGATGTGGCCAAGAGCTTGGTGGGCGATGACATCAACGCTTGGGCAAAGGAGATCAAGGACATTCGAGTTGAGAACGTCGTGCACCGGGGATTGTACGGTAGCGCAGAGGCGCAGAGATTGTACTGGCTATCCGAGTCCCTCTACCTCCTCGTCGTCATTTCCCTGTTGCGCGAATGTGGCGTGTCAGACGACGCATTGTCGCGGATCCAGCAGCATGAGCGATTCATGCGAGTAGCGAGGAGGCTGGCGGCAACAAGACAACCGTCGCCGGCGGTCCCGGAGAAGGTCGTGACGATCGACCTGCCGGATGAGGAGTGGGAGGCGTTCGACCGCGCCATCCGAGAGGGCCGGGACGGCTGATGTCGCCACAGTCATCCCTTGTCGTCCTTGACTCAAGCGTCGTGTCCCTGCTCGCGCGCGGCGGTGACACGGCGTCATATTACGAGGACGAGATCGAGGGCTTGCGTCCAGTGATCTCGTTCCAGACGCGCGAAGAGGCGCTCTTCGGCGCGATCAAGGCCGGCTGGGGCCAGGAACGTATGAGCGTGCTGCGGGCCCATCTCGACCAGTACGACGTGGTCGCTGGCTCGTTGGAGCTAGTGGAAGTCAGCGCGAACCTGCGTAGCGAACGAGAGCGAGCCGGTCGGCCACTACAGACGGCTGATGCATGGATCGCGGCCACGGCGATGCTGCTGCATTGCCCGCTGGCGACTCACGACCGCGACTTCGCCGATATCCCCAACCTCCAACTCATCCAAGCCCCGAAAACGTGACCGCCCCCCACCCCGCCAACGAACTCACCCTGGCCGAGACGCCGGCGCGGGAGTTGTTGGAGCGGCTGGGCTGGACCTACGTCCCCCGCGAGACGCTGGCGGCGGAGCGCGACGACGAGCGCGACGTGCTGCTCCGCGGCCGGCTGACGAAGGCCCTCCTGCGCCTCAACGACTGGCTGACCGAGGAGCAGGCGCAGCGCGTCATCTTCAACCTCGAGCACCTCGACGCGACGGGCCTCGCGCGCAATCGCGACGTGCACACCTATCTGGCCTACGGGATGCCGCTGCCCGTCGACCGGGGCGGCCGCCAGGAGACGCCCACGGTGCGCTTCTTCGACTTCGACCACCCCGAGCCGGGCGTGGGGCGCAACGAGTACGTCGTGACCACGCAGTTCCGCGTGCGGCGGTCGGGCGAGCGCGGCGCGCGCGACGCCGACGACACGCGCGTCGTCAAGCCCGACCTGGTGCTGTTCGTCAACGGGCTGCCGCTGGTCGTGCTGGAGGCCAAACCGCCGACGGAGGAGTGGAAGACGCAGGCCGTGCGGCAGCTGCGTCGCTACCAGGAGGCGGGGCCGGAGTGGCAGGGGGCGGGCGCGCCGGCGCTGTTCGACGCGAACCTGCTGTGCGTCGCGCTGTGCGG
>JAPOXB010000108.1 GCA_026707335.1 Chloroflexota bacterium | reverse complement strand
ACGCCACCCTGTCAAGGTGGAGATCGGCGGTTCGAATCCGCTCGGGGTCGCCAGTGACGCGACAGCAGAGCCCGCTCATCCGAGCGGGCTCTTCGCGTCACGGCGGCGGGGGTGTAGAATCACGGCACGCAGGGGTGCGGTTGGTGTGGACGTGATCCGTGCGCTTGCGTGTCCTCTGGTTCGTGGTCCCGGTGCTGATCGTGGCCGGCGTCGTGTCGGCCGTGGTCGCGTTGTCGGGCGGTGGGGAGGAGGTCGGGGAGACTGAGCCGGCTGCGGTCGACACGCCCCAGGTAGAGGAGGCGGTCGAGGAGGAGGAGGTAGAAGAGCAACCCGGTGCGACGGAGGCCGAAGCGGAAGAGGCGGTCGCGGAGGTGGAGACGCCGGAGGCAGAAGCTGAGGATGAGGAGGAAGAGGCTCCGGCGGAGACGCCCGAGCCAGCGGAGGAGGTAGCGGAGGCCGTGGAGGCGACCGAGGCGGCGCCGGAGCCCGCGGAGGAAGCAGAGCGACCGTCGCCGTGCGAGAACGGGGTTGCGGTTCCGAACCCCGGGAGGAACCCGGGGCTGGTATCAGACTGCGAGGCGCTGCTGGCGTCGCGAGATGCGCTGGCTGGTGAGGCGTCGTTGGATTGGTATCCAGAGAAGCGGATAAATGACTGGGACGGGGTAACCGTTGGTCGGGTGTTGCGGCGCGTGACACGCCTAGACCTTGAGTGGCACGGGCCGCAGTGGCAGTGGGGGCGACCGCTCACAGGCCACATCCCAGAGGAACTCGGCCTTCTGGCGGAACTGCGCGAACTGCGTCTGAACGACAACCAACTGACCGGCCCAATTCCCGCAGCGCTGGGATCCTTGCGCCGCCTGGAAATCCTGGACCTGAGCGACAACGCACTGACGGGGTCAATCCCCGAGGCGGTGGCCGAGTTGTGGGCGCTGCGCGAGTTACGGCTGCAGGACAACCAACTTAGCGGTGGCATCCCACGGCAGTGGGGCTACCGCGTGAACCTGGAGATCCTGCGGCTCGACGACAACGAACTCAGCGGCGAGATCCCGGAGTCGCTGGGTTATCTAAGCAACCTGTGGTTTCTGCAGTTGGACCACAACCAACTCACCGGCCCGATCCCCATCGAGTTGGGGGACATGACCAGATTGCGATACCTGCGGCTGAACAACAACCATCTGACTGGCGAAATCCCCGTCGCGTGGTGGAACCTGCGGTACCTGGGGGTCCTCTGGCTGAACGATAATCGATTGACGGGCGCGATCCCCACCTATCTGGGGGGGCTCCCTTCCCTCTGGCACCTGAGGCTGGGCGGCAACGCAGGCCTCACAGGCTGCATCCCAGCGGCCGCCGTGGCGGTATCCGAGAACGACCTCGCCGGGCTCGGTCTGCCGGCCTGTCCGGCCGTCCCGCCGCCGCCGTCACCACCAGCGCCCCGCACCCCCCCACCACCGCCGCCGCCGCCGGAAGCGCCGCCACCGCCACCAGTGGCGACTCCGCCGCCGCCGCCAACGGAGGCGTGTGAGAACGGCGTGGCGGTACCCAACCCCGACGAGAACCCAGGACTCGTTCAAGACTGCGCGATCCTGCTCGTCTCGGCACAGGCGCTGTTCAAGTCGGGGGAAAAACCTGGCAGTGGCCGGATACTCGGCTGGGATCCCAACCGATCGATCATGACGTGGGGTGGGGTGACCGTCGGTGGGGAACCACCGCGAGTGCGCGGGCTGCACCTCACGAGGCGCGGCATGTGGGGGAGCATCCCACCGGAACTCGGCAGTTTGCGGGAACTACGGTGGCTGCACCTCGACCGGAACGATCTCGGCGGTCCGATCCCTGCATCGCTAGGGGCGCTGGGCAACCTGCGGAGCCTGTTGTTGTCGGGCAACTGGCTGTCCGGCGAGATCCCCCCGACGTTGGGAGCGCTCCAACACCTGCAGACCCTGTCGCTTCATAGAAACCAGTTGAGCGGCGGCATCCCCTCGACGTTGGGAGCGCTCCAGCACCTACAGACCTTGTCGCTTCATACGAACCAGCTGACGGGTGGGATCCCAGCGACGCTGGGGGCGCTACGGAACCTGAGACAGCTGCTGCTGACACGGAACGACTTAAGCGGCGCGATCCCCGGGGAACTGGGCGGCCTGGAGTTGCTGGAGCAGCTACATCTCGGGGCGAACCAGTTGACCGGCAGCATCCCACCGGCGCTGGGGGCTTTGTCGAACCTGGAGACCCTGCGGCTGCACGGGAACCGGTTGAGCGGCGGCATCCCCGCGGAGTTGGCGAGTATCAGTGCCCTCCGGGTTCTCGATCTCGGCCGCAACCGACTCAGCGGCAGCATCCCGCCGGCGGTGGGCGGGTTGGCGAACATTGAGGCTTTGTGGCTCAACGAAAACCAACTGGACGGCGAGATTCCCCGAGAACTCGTGGTCCTGGGTCGGTTGGAGCAGTTGCATCTCAGCGGAAACCAACTCACCGGCAGCCTCCCCAACGAGTTGGGGAGGCTCGCAAACCTGCAGTCTCTCGGGCTGAGCGACAACCGGTTGAGCGGCCCGATCCCCGGGGAGCTGGCGGCCCTGCCCCGCCTGGACGCGCTGACGCTGCAGGGCAATGAACTCAGCGGAGCGATCCCAAGTGCGCCGAGGGGCTTTTGGCGGGGGCCATCCGAGTCACCAGGCTGGCCTCTCCCGCCTTCATGCGTGCCGTCGGCCGACCCACACCTGTACCTGCTGCAGAAGGGGGGAGTCTATCCATATGTCCCGGTTTGCACACCGGCGGAAGTATGCGAGAACGGCACGGTCATCGCCGACGCGGCGGACAATCCCGCGCTCGTCGGCGATTGCATCGCCTTGCTCACGGCACGGGAAGGGATCGGCGGGAACGCGATAATGTTCGTCGGGTCTGAACCCGTGTTCAGACTCAACTGGAACGCATACACACCAATCACCGCTTGGCAGGGTGTAACGATCGGCGGGTCGCCCGCGCGGGTACGGATGTTGGATCTCGAGTCGGCGGGGCTCGCGGGCCGTATTCAGCCGCAGTGGAGCCGCCTATCCGACCTGCGCGAACTGCGGCTCCGAGACAACGCGCTCACGGGAATCATCCCGTCGGTGCTGGCCGAACTACCCGCGCTCGATCGGCTGTCCTTGAACGGCAACGCCGACCTCACGGGCTGCATCCCAGCGGCACTGCGGGCGGTGCCGGACCATGACCTCGACGACCTCGGCCTGCCCGACTGTCCGCCGCCGGTTCCTCCATCGGAGTCATGCCAGAACGGCACGGTCGTGCCCCGGGCGGACGAGAATCCAGGACTCGTCGCCGACTGTGTGGCGCTACTGACGGCAGAGGCCTCGCTGGCCGGCAGCGCACTTCTGAACTGGGACGCCGAAACCCCGATCACGCAGTGGGAGGGCGTCACGATCGGCGGGACACCGGGGCGGGTCAGGATCCTGGCTCTGCCAGACCGTGATCTCACTGGTCAGATCCCGCCCGAGTTGGGCGATCTGGCGGAGTTGCGCACCCTGAGTCTGGTCCGCAACGCACTGATCGGCCCCATCCCGCCGGAGCTCGGAGCGCTGGCAAACTTGGAGCACCTGTCACTCGCCAGTAACCGGCTGACGGGATCCATCCCGGCGGAGTTGGGGGCGCTGCACAACCTGGAGTCCCTGTCGCTATTCCGCAACGGGCTGAGCGGCCCCCTCCCGGCAGAACTGGGAGCGCTGGCGAACCTGGAGCACCTGTCACTCGCCCGCAACCGGCTGACGGGATCCATCCCGTCGGAACTGGGACACATAAGCGACTTGGAGCATCTGGAACTGAGCTACAACCATCTCAGCGGCGCGATCCCAGCGGCATTGGGCGCGCTGGGCAACTTGGAAATTCTGCAGCTTTACAACAACCCTCTGACGGGCCCAATCCCGCAAGCGCTCGGGGGGCTGCGCAGCTTGCGGACGTTCGTGCTCGTCTACACCGACCTGCACTGGCCGGTCCCCGCCGGCTTGGAGGACGTCGAACTGTTCCCGCAGAGCGAATAGGCGCTGAGCCGGAAGATCCCGGCCGGGCCCGGCCGACGCCGGCCCCCGCACCCCGCGCGATTGCGGCAGCGCCGCCGGTCGGGGAGAATCAGGCCCAGGCCGTGCGACGACCGCGCGTGCCGGAGGAGGACGCCCGTGGACTACGCCCGACTGGCCGAGAAGGCGCTGGCCGGCGACTGCCTGAGCCGTGAGGAATCGCGCGCCGTGCTGGCCTCGCCCGACGCCGACGTGCTGGCGCTGCTGGCCGCCGCCTACCGCGTGCGCCACCACCACTGGGGCACGACGGTGCAGCTGCACGTCCTCCAGAACGCCAAGAGCGGGCTCTGCCCCGAGGACTGCAACTACTGCTCGCAGTCGGCCGTGTCGGACGCGGAGATCGAGAAGTACCCCTACCTGGAGAAGGAGCAGATCGTCGAGGCGGCGCGGCGCGCCAAGACGGCCGGCGCGATGCGCTACTGCATCGTGGCCAGCGGCCGCGGGCCGACGCAGCGCGAGGTCGACTTCGTCTCCGACGTGGTGCGCACGATCAAGGACGAGATGGACATCGACCTCTGCGCCTGCGTGGGCCTGCTCGACGCCGACAAGGCGGGGCAGCTGGCGGCGGCGGGGGTCGACCGGCTCAACCACAACCTCAACACCAGCGAGCGCTTCACGCCGGAGATCGTCACGACGCACACCTACCAGGACCGGCTGCGCACGCTGCGGGCGGCGCGGTCGGCCGGGCTCGAACTGTGCACGGGCGCCATCTTCGGCATGGGAGAGACCGATGAGGACGTCATCGACGTGCTGATGGACCTGCGCTCGCTGGGGCCCGACTCGATCCCGATCAACTTCCTCATCCCCATCGAGGGGACGCCGCTGGAAGACGTGCACGAGCTGACGCCGAACCAGTGCTTGCGGCAGCTGTCGCTGGCGCGCTTCCTCAACCCGGCGGCGGAGATCCGCATCGCCGGCGGGCGCGAGGTGCACCTGCGCTCGATGCAGGCGATGGGGCTGTACGCCGCCAACTCGATCTTCGTCGACGGCTACCTGACGGAGCCGGGGCAGAAGACGGCCGACGCGCACGCGATGATCGCCGACATGGGCTTCACCGTCGTGGCCGGCGAGGCGGGCAACCCGATGACCGCCGGCTCGCCCGAGCCCGGCGTACGCGAGGCCCCCATGCAAGAGGCCACCGCCGCGGGGGCGCCGGCCGGCGGCTGATCGGGGGCGGTCGCGCCCCGGCCGCGTGAAGGGGCAGGCCATGCGACGCACGATCTGGCGGGGCATCGCCGCAGCCGCACTCGTGGCCGTCCTGGCGACGGCCGCCGCGGCCTGCAAGGGCGGTTCGGGCGAGTCGGAGCCCTACCGCATCGGCGTGATGGAGTCGCTGACGGGGCCGGGCGAGACCTACGGCACGGTCGCGGTGCGCGCCAAGACCATGGCCCTGGAGGAGATCAACGCCGCCGGCGGCATCGCCGGGCGCCCGCTGGAGTTCGTCGTCGAGGACTCGAAGTGCGGCGCCCAGGACGCCATCAACGCCTACCAGAAGCTGACCGATGTCGACGGCGTCAAGATCATCCTGGGCACGTCGTGCAGCGGCGCGATGCTGGGCGTGGCGCCGCTGGCCGAGGCCGACGGCGTCGTGCTGTTCTCCGGCCTGGCCAGCAACCCCGACATCGCCAACGCCGGCGACTACATCTTCCGCACCCAGATCAGCGACCTCGAGGTCGGCCTCACCACGGGCGACGCGCTCTGGGCCGACGGCGTCCGCGCGCTGGCGACCATCACCGAGGAGACCGACTACGCCGAGGGCGTGCGCCGCACCACCGTCGCGCGCTTCGAGGAGAACGGCGGGCGAGTGGTCGCGGCGGAGCGCTTCTCCTCCGACACGACCGACTTCCGCACCCAGCTGACCAAGCTGTTCGCGGCCGAGCCCGACGCGCTGCACCTCTCGCCGCAGTCGGAATTCGCGGCGGGCACGATCATCAAGCAGGCGCGGGAGCTGGGCTACGACGGCCCCATCTACGGCGAGACGATCACGGTGGGCGCCACCGCGCTCGATATCGCCGGCGACGCGGCGACGGGGATGAAGGCCGTCACCGCCGCCCCCGACCCCGAGAACGCGAAGGCGCAGACCGTGCTCGCGAACTTCCGCGAGCGCTACGACTACATCACGCTGCCCTGGCACCTCGGCTCGGCCTACGACACGGTCTACATCGCGGCGGCCTGCCTCAAGCGGACCGGCGACGACCAGGACGCCGACGGCTTCCGCGACTGCCTGTACGACATCACCTGGAGCGGCGCGATCGGCGAGGGCTACAGCTTCGACGCCGACGGCGAGGTCGTGGGGCTCTCGCGGGCCGTCGTGGAGGTGCTGCCGCCGTCCGAGCGCACGGCCGACAACTTCGGCTACGCCGTCCTGCGCCGCCGGGTCGACCAATAGGCCGCGCGCGGCGCCGGGTCAGGGGCGGTTGCGTCCCGGCCGCCCGGCCACGATGAGCCCGACGAGGGCGCCGCTGAACAGCCCCGCGGCGGAGCCGGCCGCGTCGGCGATGAGGTCGGCCCGCTCGGGCGAGCGGTCCTCAACGAAGAACTGGCCCAGCTCGGTCAGCGCCGCGACGACGAGCAGCGCGACCAGCAGCCCGATCAGGTGCCGCAGGATGCCGCGGTGCGGCCCCGCCCCGCGGTAGAGCCCCACCACGAAGCCCAGCCCGGCGAAGAGCAGGAAGTGGCCCGTCTCGTTGCTGATCTCGCCGGGCCGGATGCCGGGCGTCAGCAGCGCCGCCAGCGTCACCGCCAGGATCACAATCCCGGCCAGAACCGCGAAAGTGCGCACGCGCCCGGGGTCGAGCATGGCTCCTCCGTGGGGGTGGTCGTCGGTCCATGGTACGGGCGCGGCGGTCGGGGAGGGGGTCGCCATAGCACACTAGGCCGTTCATCATGAGTACTTGTGGGCTTAGTACCGACGACTGGTCGGCCGGGAGGAGTTGCAGGTCGTGCAGGATGCCCCAATCGTCCCAGGCGCGCGGATCCGAATGGTCCGGCTTGATCAGTTTGGCTACGTCGACCGGCTCGAAGGGCGCCGGGCATCCGTCGTGCTAGACAACGGAGATCGCCATCAAGTCACACTTGATTCCGGGGCGCTAGAGCGTGAAGTCTTCGCGCGCGGGGTGAAAGTCAGCCGCCGGGACGGCACGACCGGCGTGATCATCAACGGCGTTGAAGCCGCCGATGTCCCCACTTGGGAAGTCTTCTGGGCAGGTGGCTCCACCACGCAAGTCGCGGAGCGCGAGCTTCGACATGCCGAAGTCAGCCATCCAGTGGATAGGATGCAAGCGGGCATGCTCGATTCCGCGAAGGCGTTCAACCTTCGCTCTGTCGCCGCGGACCTGTGGGCCCGCCACCGGTCCGAGGAGCTTGTGTCGCTCTCGCACGCGCGCTTCGACCTGATGCCGCATCAGGTCGGGGTTCTGCATCGAGTCATCGAAAACTGGCCCCATCGATTCCTTCTGTGCGACGAGGTCGGCCTGGGAAAGACGATCGAGGCCGCGATGGTGTTGAAGGAGCTACGAAGCCGTGGGGCAGCGAAGCGGGTGTTGATCCTCACGCCGGCGAACATCCAGCAACAGTGGCAGCACGAGTTGAAGACGAAGTTCAACGAGACGTTCCGGAGATTCAACCGGGACACCATTCGGCACCTTAAAAACCAGGGGGTGCCTAACCCATGGCAGACCGAGCAGTCCGTCATCACTTCACAGAGCTTCGCTGCGCACAATCCAGCACGCCGGGCTGAGATTTCCGCCGTGCCGTGGGACCTAATCATCGTCGACGAAGCGCACCACGCGCGCCGCCGTCGCGAAGGGAAACGAACCAGGCAGACCAATCTGTACCGGCTCGTCCGCGATCTGACGGCTGAACCAGGCCTTGGCCGGCGCGCCGTCCTCTTCCTCACTGCGACGCCCATGCAACTGCAACGCCACGAGTTGTTCTCGCTGGTCGAGTTGCTACAGCCGACACTGTTCCCGTCCGAGGAAGACTTCGAGTTACACGTCAATCAGCGGACCGAACTGACCCGACTGATCGCGGAGATTGAGGAGCGGGCTCCCGAGGGAGACGAACTTCAAGCGTACATTCGAGAGAGTTCCCCGTGGTTGAGTCGCACTTCCGGCTCCGCTCTGCGTTCGGCAGACGACCTAGCAAGTGAGTTGCGGACCAGCCACCGTCTCGGCGAGGTGATGCTCCGAAACCGGCGGGCGGCGGTCGGCGGCTTCGCACCACGCCAGGCAAGCCAATGGAATGTCGAGTTGACGCCCGAAGAAGCGGCGATCCAGGAGCAAATGGACTCGATCGTGCGGGATGGATACCGCGTGGCCTCCGAATCGTCCGGCCGCCAGGCGAACGCGGTTGGTTTCCTGATGGTCATCTACCAGAAGCTCGCCGCGAGTTCATCCCGGGCGCTGCTGCGATCACTGGAAGGTAGGCGTGAGCGCCTCTTGGCGTCACAGACCGGCCACATCGACCAGTCCGATGCGGAAGAGGACCTCGCAGATGACGTCGCGGCAGCCGATGTGACGGACAAACTTCCCCCCGGCGTTGAGCGCGAAGCCGATCGGATCGGTGAAGTCATCGAGTTGCTCCGCGAAATCCCTATCGACTCCAAGGCACAGCGGCTACTCGATGGCCTGCGCGAACTGAGCGCAATCGAGCCAAATGCCAAGGTGCTCATCTTCACTGAGTTCCGCGAGACGCAGGAGATGCTGCGTGAGCTACTCGCCAGCGAAGAGTGGGGTTGCGAGATCTTCCATGGCCAGCTCGACGCCGATCAGAAGGATCAGGCAGTGGAACTCTTCCGAGACGGAATGGGGCGGCAGGCACTGGTGGCGACTGAGGCAGGTGGTGAGGGGCGAAACCTGCAGTTCGCTCACATCCTCGTCAACTACGATCTGCCATGGAATCCCATGCGGGTCGAGCAGCGCATCGGCCGCGTGGACCGGATCGGCCAAGAGAAGCCGATTCAGATCTTCAACTTCCGCGTTCGGGACACGATCGAGGAGCGCATCCTGGAGGTTCTCGATGAGCGGATCGGGCTCTTCAAGGACGCCGTCGGCGGGCTCGAGCCGATCCTGGGTGAAGCTGAAGACAACATCCGGGAAGCGTTGCGGAAGGGAGCCGAGAAACGCGATGAGGAGCTTGAGAAGCTCGGCCGCCGGCTTGAGCAGGCGGTTCAGGAGGCCGCACGAGAAGCGGACAGACAACTCGCGGACGTGAATGTCGATACGCGCGCATACCGGGAGGAAATCGACAAGCTGATCGGCAAGGCGAGCGCCGTCACAGTGAGCCAGGGAGAGGTCGATCGGCTCCTACACAATCTGCTGACTGCCGCTAACGCCCACGTCACGCGGCCTGGCGATGGCACCCGCCACCCGCTAGGCCAGCGCCGAGTCGAGTTCGGGCCGCCGTTTACGGAGGAGCATCGCGACCTGCTCGACGGACAGGAGCGGCGACTCGTGTGCTTCGATCCAAGGATCTCCGTCGATTCGGAAACGGTCGAATACTTCGGATTCGGTCACCCGATCGTTGACGCGTTGGTGCGCATCGTGACACGCGATAACCTGAAAGGGAGTGCCGCGATCCGGTGCCTCCCGCGCGACGCAGCGCCCGCGCTCCGAGACGGCTGGCAATTCAACTGGCGGCTGGGCCTGACAGCAGCCGAGCCCCGTGAATGGATCTTCCCTGTCTTCGTCGATGACGAGGGTCGCGCCGACGCGAAGCTCGGTGAGTTGTTGCTTGAGGAGTCACGTGATTTTGCGGCGGAGGCGCCGCGTGACTCTACTCGGCCAGCGATCGATGGCGCAGGCCTCGATCACGCGTACCGGGCGGCTGAGCACGCGGTGTTGGGACGCCAGAAGGACCTGCAGCGCAGCTACAGCGAACGAGCCGAGGCGGACTACGAGACGGCACGCAGTCGGCTAGATCGGCTCTACGACTACCGGGAAAACGCCGCGCAAGAACGTCTTGATGCCGATCGGACCGTCCTAGCTCGGATCGAGGCGTCCGAAGACCCGGACGACCAGCGCGTTATCCCCATATGGCAGTTCAACGTCCGCCGGGCGGAGGAGCAGATCGCGCAGGTCGGTGAAGATCGCCGACGTGCGCTCGACGATCTGCTGCAGTCCCGCAACCCGAGCATCGAGTACGACCTGCTCAACGTCGCGCGCATCCTCGTCGCTGACTAGACCTCGCCACGCGGCATACTCTTGTGCGGCGAGGAGGCCCCCCTGACCCACCGACCGACCCCCCGCGCGCGCTTCCCCCTGGCGAGGGCCTACCGGCACCTGCGGGAGGCCGACCCGCGGGTGGGGGCGCTGATCGACGCGCACGGGCCCTATACGCCGCGGCCCAGCGCCGACCCGTACGCGGCGCTGGTGCGCAGCGTCTTCCACCAGCAGCTGGGCGGGGCGGCGGCCAACGCGATCATGCGCCGCACCTTCGCACTGTTCGGCGACGCCGAGTCGGCGCCGGCGCCGGCCGACTTCCTGCGCGCCGGAGACGCCGAGCTGCGCGGGGCGGGGCTCTCGCGGCAGAAGACGGCGTACCTGCGCGACCTGGCGCAGCACGTCGTCGATGGGCGGCTGACGCTGGACGGGCTGGGCGCGCTCGACGACGCGGCGGTGACGGCGCAGCTGACGTCGGTGCGGGGCATCGGCGTGTGGACGGCGCACATGTTCCTGATGTTCCACCTGGGCCGGCCCGACGTGCTGCCGGTCGGTGACCTGGGGGTGCGCAAGGGGATGCAGGCGGTCTACGGCCTGCCCGAGGCGCCCGACGCCGAGCGGGCGGCGGCCATCGGCGCACCCTGGGCGCCCTATCGCAGCGTGGGCTCGTGGTACATGTGGCGGGCCGTCGAGACGATCACGCCCGAGTGAGGGCTTCTGACCGGGCGCGGCGGCGGATAGGCTGCGCGACATCGCGCCGCGCGGAGGCGTGCGACGCGGGAGGGGAGCCGCATGCGATGAGCGCGCCCGCGCTGTTCCTGCCCCAACCCGGCGACGATGGCCGCACGCTGTTCGCGCCGGCCGACTGCGCGCGCAGCGTGTGGAGCCTCGACCTGGTGCACGGCGCGGCGATGGCGGCGCTGCTGGCGCGCGGCGTCGAGGGGGCGGTGCGGCCCGAGCTGCGCGTCGCGCGGCTGACCATCGACCTGATGCGCCCGGCGCCGATGCAGCCGCTGGAGGCGCGCACGACCGTCGTGCGGGAAGGGCGGCGCATCCAGGTGGTGCAGTCGGGCCTGTTCACCACGCGGGGCGACGAGACGGTCGAGCTGGCGCGGGCGACGGCGCTGGCGCTGCGGCCGTCGGACCTGCGGGCGGGCGAGCCGCTCGACATCAATGCGGCCCGGCCGCCCGACCCGGAGTCGCTGCCGCGCCGGCCGGCGAACATGGCCGGCGGGGCCGAGGCCTACCACTCGACGGTCGAGTGGCGGCCGGTGGGGGAGTGGGGGGCGTCGCCGCGGCCGATGCTGTGGATCCGCAACCCGGCCCAGATCGTGCCGGGGGAGCCGCTGAGCCCGCTGGCGCGGGCGGTCGCCACGGCCGACTCGCTCAGCCCGCTGGCGAACTGGGAGCCGTCGCGCCGCCGCGAGGGGGCGGTGAGCTTCATCAACGCCGACATCACGCTCTACCTGCACCGCGAGTCGGCCGACGAGTGGCTCTGCGTCGTCGCGACCAGCCGCCAGGGCGACGTGGGCTTCGTCGTCTGCGAGGGGGCGCTGTACGACCGCCGCGGGCCGCTGGGGCGGATCGCGCTGGCCAGCCTGGCGCAGACGGCGCAGCCGCTGGGCCTCGCGCCGCCGCCCGGCGAGGGAGGGCGCTAGCCCGATGCGCATCCCCGTCGGCGACCGGGTGCTCGATTGCACGCGCCGCACCGCGATCATGGGCATCGTCAACGTCGCGACCGACTCGCCCGTGTCGGAGAGCGTGGCGACGGCGGCCGAAGCGGTCGCGATGGGGCGGCGGCAGGTCGAGGCAGGGGCGGCGCTGGTCGACGTGGGGGCGCACTCGACGCGCAGCGGGGGGGAGTCGCCCAGCGCGCGGGAGGAGATCGACCGGCTCTGCCCGGTCGTGGCCGCGCTGGCGGCGGAGGGCGTGCTGGTCTCGGTCGATACGTGGCGGGGGGCGGTCGCGCGGGCGGCGGTCGAGGCGGGGGCGCACGTCGTGAACGACGTCTCGGCCGGCAGCGACGCGGAGACGGTGCGCGTGGCGGCGGAGTCGGGCACGCCGCTGATCGTGATGCACATGCGGGGCCGCCCCAAGCAGCACCGCCGCGCCGACCAGCGCTACGCCGACGTCGGGGCGGAGGTGCGCGCCTTCCTGGCCGAGCGAGCGGAGGCGCTGGCGTCGCAGGGCGTCTCGCGCATCTGGCTCGACCCCGGCTACGAGTTCGCCAAGCCGGCCGACGACAACGTGCGCATGCTGCTCGACACGCCGGCGCTGCTGGAGTTGGGGCGGCCGGTCGTGGTGTCGGCCTCGCGCAAGGGCTTCCTGGCGGAGCTGCTGGGCGCGCCGAAGCTGCCGTCGGCGGCGGTGCAGTCGGTGGCGGGCCTGGCCGAGGCGACGCTGGCCTTCAACACGCTGGCGGCCTGGCTCGGGGTGCACATCGTGCGCGTGCACGACGTCGCCGCGACGGCGCACGCCCTGCGCGTCGTCGAGGCGGCGCGGGCGCTGGGGGAGTAGCGGGCGCGGGCGCTGGGGGAGTAGCGGGCGCGGGCGCTGGGGATCCAGCGGGAGGCCCTGACCTCACCCCCTAACCCCCTCTCCATCTGGACGATGGAGAGGGGGGACTCTGATCCCCTCTCCCTGGGGAGAGGGTTAGGGTGAGGGGGATCCAACGCCCGCGTCCGCGTTCCCCCTCTCCACCGTTCCGGTGGAGAGGGGGATGGGGGGTGAGGTCGGGCGTGGCCCATTCCCCCATCCCGCACTGCGATCATCGGCGCTAGGCCCGGCGCGGCGACGTGGGTACACTGGACCCCCGCCGGGCCATGCCGCAGCGGCCGGCTCGTGGAGAGGGGGCGCCGATGCCGATCTATGAGTACTCCTGCAAGTGCGGTCACGAGTTCGAGCGGATGCTCAAGTTCTCGGAGATCAACAAGCGCGTTCGCTGTCCCGTCTGCCCGGCCTACGGCAAGCGCAAGCTGGTGCAGGACTTCGTGGACAAGAACTCCACCAGGGAGCGCCCGAAGGACCAGCCGCGATCGCTGCGGCGCACGCGCTTCACCAACTGGTAGCCGCCGTGAGCCCCGTCGCCGTGCTGGAGGTCAGCGACCTCGACTTCGACCGCGAGGTCGTGGAGCGCTCGCGCGAGCTGCCCGTGATCGTCGATTTCTGGGCGCCCTGGTGCGGCCCCTGTCGCATCCTCGGCCCGGTGCTCGAGTCGCTGGCCGAGGAGTTCGCGGGGCAGGTGCAACTGGCCAAGCTGAACACCGACGAGAACCCCATCGTCGCGCAGCGGCACGGCATCACCAGCATCCCGGCCGTCTTCGCCTACCAGGGCGGGCGGCCCGTGTCGCAGTTCCTGGGGGCGCTGCCCGAGCCGCAGGTGCGGGAGTTCGTCGAGGCGCTGCTGCCCACGTCGGCGGACCAGGCGGCCGACGAGGCGTCGGCGCTGATCGATCAGGGTCAGCCAGCGGCGGCGCTGGAGCGTTTCGAGAAGATCGTCGCCGAGGACCCGAGCCACGAGGGATCGACGGCGATGCTCGCGCACCTGCTGCTGCAGGGCGGCAACGAGGAGCGGGCCGAGGAAATGGCCAACCGCGTGCCCAACAACCAGGGGGCGAAGCGCACGCTCGCGACGATCCGCCTGCGCCGCGCGGCCCGTGAGGCCGACGAATCGGCGTTGCGGGCGCGGCTGTCGGCCGACGCGGACGACGCCGAAGCGGAGTACCGGCTGGGCGCGCTGCTGGCCGATCGGGCGGAGTGGGCGGAGGCGCTGGAGCGGCTGCTCAACTCGGTGCGGCTCGACCGTTCGCTGCACGACGACGCGGCGCGCCTGCTGCTGCTCGACGGCTTCCTCGTCCTGGGCGACGACAACGAACTGACGCAGGAATACCGGCGCCGGCTGGGCTCAGTGCTGTTCTAGGGGCGGTGCTCGGTCGGTGTGGCGCTAGGCGTCGTCGTCGGCGGCGGCTTCGTCCTCGCCGGGGCGGACGCGGTTCGCCACGGCCCAGGCGACGGTCGCGCCCGTCGCGATCAGGAAGATGCCCGGGACGATGATGGCGATGGCCAGCCCCGCATTGCTGACGTGGAAGGGGTCGTCGGAGGCCTCGTCGCCCGCGGCCTCGAGGACGGGCGTCTCGGCCAGGGCGCCGTCGGCCGCGGCGGCCGCGACGTCGCCCGCGGGCAGCGTCCAGGCCGCCAGCGCGACGGTCAGCGCGAGCAGCGCCAGCAGCCACGTGCGGGGCCCGATTCGGCGGCAAGCGCGGACGAGAACCATCGTGAAGACTCCCTTGGAATCGGGAATAGTGTCGCGCGGGCGCCGGGGCCGGTCAACCGCGGGGGCGTCGTTGACGGTTCCAGGCCCGCGCCGCGGCGCGGGCGAGGGTCGACGGTCGTATCGATGCGATCACCGACGGCTCTCGTCAACGATGACGCAGGTTCCGTTGCGTCCCTCGTAGGCGAAAGTGAAACGGCGCAGAAAGTCCCGGCCCAGCAGAGCCTGATGCGGCTGACCACCGAGCGCGAGATGCACACCGGAGAACTCGCCGTAGATCGTGTGATCCAGGCTCGGCACGTAGATCTGCGCAAGGTGAGCGTTGACCTCGGTACTTCCCCCAACGCCGCCGACCCGGATGCGATCGATGATCGGCAAGCCCAACGCCTCCGCCAGCTGTGAGTCGATGCAACTCGAGTGCGCACCCGTATCGATCAGCGCCGGATAGCGCCGCTCCGGCAGGATCACCGTGTGCGGATCCTCGGGCCGGAATTGCGGATCGAACCCGATCTGCACGGGCAGCGTTGGTCCAATCTCCGCCAGATCCTCGGGGTTCCCGGGGAAGCCGAACCTAATCATCCGAAGCGACAGGGCGATACAACACCGAGGCGGGTAGCTGCGTGACGCGGGAGGCCCCGACTCGACGGATGAGATACGGCCCGCGGCCGAAGTTCCTCACCGCGGCATCCGCCGCGTCTTGGAAGTCGTCGTAGGCGTTGAACAACCGCTCATCGCGCACGACGACCCACTGGCCCAAATGATCGCGTTCCAGGTCGTCGCGCATGCGATCGTATGCGGCGATCTCCTCGTCCAGTCGATCGGCCGCGGGTACATCCGCCATCAGAGGTCCCTCTCCCCTCCTCGCACGATCCACAGCGTACCAGGACGCCCAACCGACAGCGCCCGACACCCGCTAGCCTCACCCGATGGCGAAGGACTCCCTCCCGCCCGACGAGGCCGCCCACCGGGCCATTCGCGAGCAGCTGGCGCAGCCGCCGGTGGTCGAACTGCCGCTGCCCGGCCGCACGCTGCGCCTGACGAGCGCCTGGGGCCTCTTCTCGGCCAAGGCCATCGACGAGGGGACGGCCCTCCTGCTCGCAGAGTTGGTCGCGTTGCCGCCGCCGGCGCGGGCGCTCGACTTCGGCTGCGGCTACGGGGCGCTGGGCCTGGCGCTGGCCGCCCTCTGGCCCCGGTGCGAGGTGGCGCTGATCGATAAGGACGTCGAGGCGGTCGAAGCCTGCGCGGCCAACATCGCGGCCAACGGCCTGACGAACGCCCAGGCGTCGCTGAGCCCCGGCTTCCGCGACGCACCAGCCGGCCCCTACGACCTGATCGTCTCGAACCTGCCCGCGCAGGCGGGCAACGAGGCGCTCGACGCGATCCTGCTGGGGGCCTGGGAGCGGCTGGGGCCGGGCGGCTCGCTGGTGGTCGTCAGCGTGACCGGGCTGCGACGTTATGTCCGACGACGGATGGAGGCGGTGTTCGGGAACTACCACAAGGCGCGGCAGGGGCCGCGGCACACGGTCGCGCAGGGGGTGCGCGCTCCAACTAATGACGTGCAGGGGGTGCGCGCTCCAACGAATGGCGCGCAGGGGGTGCGCGCGGGGACCGGCTAGCCCAGCGCCGGGCCTCCCCAGGACGGGAAGCCGGCCGATCGCAGGCAGCGCACGGTCTCCAACTCCGCGGGACCGGCCAGGGCCAGCAGCCGCGCCAGATCCTCGGGCCAATCGACGTCGAGGGCCCAGCGCTCCGAGCGGACGGCGGCGAAGGCGGCCCCGGCGTCGCGCGCGGCGCGCTCGTGGCGGGCGGCGGAGCCGGGGCCGTAGGCCGGCGCGATGACGCTGGGCGGGCGCAGGCAGAGCCCGTTGGTGCCGCCGTCCTCGGCCGGGGCGACGGCGACGGCGGGGCCCGCCGTTGCTGGAGAGGCGGCGTCGACCAGCGCGTCGATGTCTGCGGGGCGGATGAGGGGCAGGTCGGCGGGGACGATGAGCAGGGCGGCCGCCGCCGCGCGGTCCTCCTGCGCGTCGCGCAGGGCGGGGTTGAGCCCCGTCCGCTCGGGCGGCTGACGCAGGAAGGCGACGCCCAGGCGCTCGGCCTCGCGGCCGGCGGCCGCGTCGCGGCTGACGATGGTGACGCGCCCGACCCGCCGGGCGTCCTGCAGCGCACGCACGACGTCGTCCAGCATGGCGCGCACGAGGCGGTTGCGCTGCTCGATGGTCAGCAGGCGGGCGAGGCGGGCCTTGCCGGCCGGCAGCCCCCGCACCGGCACGACGGCCTCGACGGGGGCGTCAGGCATCGCCGTCGTCGTTCTTGCCGCGGGAGGTCGCGGCCAGCGCCGCCGCGACGGTGCGCTCCGCAAGGGCGCGCTTCTCGGCCGGTCCGTGCATCAGCGTTTGCGTGACGAGGCAGCGCACGCCGGTCTCGGCCTCGACGGCGGCGGCCAGCGCGGCGTCCTGCTCGTCGATGACGAAGACGTCGATCAGGTCGGCGTAGAGCCGGGCCACGCCGAGCGCCGAGACGTCGTGGCCGAGGCTGCGCAGGTTCGCCGCGGCCGGCCCCTTCACTGCTGCTCCCCCGACGATTGGGCTGACGGCAGCGACCGGCGCGGGCGTCGTCAGGAGGCAGTCGCGCAGGCCCGGCACGGCCAGCACCGGCCCGATCGAGAGGAAGGGGTTGCTGGGCGCGATGACGATCGCCCGGGCCCGGCCGATGGCCTCGGTCACGCCGGGCGCGGGCGCGGCCGACTCGGCCCCCTCGAAGCGCAGCCCGCGCACGATGTCGGCCGCGCGGCGCCGCACGAAGTACTCCTGGAAGGGAAGCTCGCCCGCGTCGGTCTCGACGATCGTGCGCAGGCGGCCGTCGGTGGCGGGCAGGATGGCGCAGCCCAGGCCCGAGGCGGCGGCGATCTCGGCCGTGACAGCGCTGAGGGGCGCACCCGCGCGCAGCCGCTCGCTGCGGTAGAGGTGCGTGCCCAGATCGGTGTCGCCCAGGTTGAACCAACCGCTGCCGCCCAGCGCCCGCAGCCGGTCGAGCGCGGTGAAGCGGTCGCCGCGGACGCCCCAGCCGGTCGCGGGGTTGACCAGCCCGGCCAGGGTGTAGGTGACCGTGTCGATGTCGGGGCTGATGTGCAGCCCGGCGATCTCCAGGTCGTCGCCGACGTTGACGACGGCGACCACGTCGGCCGGCGGGAAGGCGGCCAGCGCGCCCTCCAGGAAGCGGGCGGCGCCGACGCCGCCGGCGATCACGACGATCGGGCCGCCGGGCTCGGGTCGGGCGGGGGGCATCGCCGGCCTCCGCTTCGCCTAGCCGTCGCCGGGCGCGTCGTCGCGCGGCTCGAGCCGGGCGAGGAAGCCGCCGCCGTCATCGGACTCCTGGAGGTCGAGCCGGATATGGAAGCCGGCGTCCTCGAAGATGGCGAGCAGGCGCAAGGGCGGTTCGCCGCTGACCCGCTCGACGGCGGCCAGCGCGCCCGACCAGGGGCCGTCGGGGGTTTCCAACTCCAACTCCGCCTCGTGCAGCGCGCCGCCCCGGTCGAGCACGCCCTGCAGCGAGCAGGCCCAGGCGCCCAGCGGGTCGGCCAGGTCGACGGTCAGGTGGCGCGAGCCGTCGAGCTGGCGCTCGTCCTGGACGGCGACGCCGTGCAGCGGGGGGATCGTGATTCGCATGGGGGGATCGTATGCTCCGGGAGGCGCGCGGACCAGCAACGCCCGCCGCGCGAAGGACGGGGCGCGGATGACCTCGCCGAATCCGGTATGCGAGCACTGCGGCCTGCGGCGCGGCGACGACATGGCCTGCCGCGCCTGCGGCGCGCTCACGCTGGCCGACGGCCAGGGCGTGCGGCTGGCCAGCCGTCCGCGGCGGCTGGCCAACTACCTGCTCGACTCGATCCTGCTGCTGGTGACCTTCGGGGTGGGCTGGCTGATCTGGTTCCACTTCACGGCCAAGACGTCGCAGTCGCCCGGCAAGCGGCTGATGAGCACCTACGTCGTGGTCCGGGACGACGCGGAGCCGGCCTCGTACGAGCGGCTCTGGCTGCGCGACGTGGGCGTGCTCTGGCTGCTCTTCGGGGCGCTGCTCTCGCCCATGACCGGCGGCATCGTGCCGCTGGTCGACATGCTCTGGATCATGCTCGACCGCCAGCGGCAGACGCTACACGACAAGCTCGTTGGGACGATCGTCGTGCACGCCCCGGACGGCCTCGACAGCGTGCGCGCGCGGCGCGGCGCCACCCGCCCGCCGCCGGGGCCGGCCCGCCGCCGCACGC
>JAPOXB010000018.1:11368-18799 GCA_026707335.1 Chloroflexota bacterium | reverse complement strand
ACCGCGCTCGGCGTGATCGGCTGGACGACCGAGGACATCCGCGACTTCGCCGCGGGCCCGCACCACGCCCCGGACCACGGTGGGTCCTGAGACGATGAGGAACCGCATGCCCATGCCGTCCCCCCGCCGCATCCGCCTGCGCTGGCGCATCGCCGTCGCCGCTTCCCTGGTGACCGGGCTGCTGCTGCTCAGCGCCGGCGTCGCGGGCGCGCAGGCCTTCCCGCCCGAGGCGGTCAGCGAAGAGGGCTCCGACATCCGGAACCTCTACCTCCTGGTCTTCTTCCTCGCGGCCGCGGTCTTCGTCGTGGTCGAGGCGGGGATCATCTGGCTGGCGATCAAGTACCGCCGCCGCGACGACAGCCTGCCGCCGCAGATCCACGGTCACCGCGGCGTCGAGGTCCTCTGGACGGTGATCCCCAGCATCATCGTGCTGGTGCTGTTCATCGTCTCGTTCGTCGTCCTCGACCACATCGAATCCGCGCCCAGCAAGTACGAGCCCGTCGAGGTGATCGACGTCACCGCGCAGCAATGGGCCTGGAGCTTCTACTACGCCACGCCCATGGATGCGACCACGCGTGCGCGCATCTCCGACGACCCCGCCGACGTCCGGCTGCGCGTGTCCGACGGCACGCTGTTCGAGCCGTTCAAGACCTATCGCATCGACGTGGAGCACATCCGCGTGGACAGCATCGAGGGCAACACCCTGATGGTGGCCCGCGGCGTCAACGGCACGGTCGTGCAGGACCACCCCGCCGGCGAGGAGATCCTGCGCATCACCAACGGCACCGAGGTGTCCCAGGACGACCGCGGCGAGCTGACCGACAGCATCGATCCCAGCAGCGGCGCCGTGACGACGATGAACACGCCCATCGTCACCGTGCCGGTGGGCAAGACGGTGCGCTTCAACATCTCCAGCCTCGACGTGATCCACTCCTTCTACGCGCCGCAGTTCCTCTACAAGCTCGACGCGATGCCGGGCCGCACGCAGGCGCTCTGGCTCAAGGTCACCGACGCCGGCTTCTTCCAGGGCCAGTGCGCCGAGTTCTGCGGCCGCGAGCACGCCCGCATGCTCTTCTCGGTCCGGGCCCTGCCGCTCGACGAATACGACGCCTGGCTGGCGGCCCTCGTGGCGCCGCCGCCTCCGGCGGAAGAGGCCGCCCCCGCGGATGACGCCGGTGAGGCCGCGCCCGAAGACGACGCCGCCGACGACGCCGGTGCCGCGGAGATCGGCGCCGAGACCGACCCCGCCGCGGAGCCTGGGACCAGCCGCTACGGCGGCCCCCCGGCGCCCGCCGGGCTACCAACGCAACCGGCCGGATGGACGGCGCCCCGCGCGGGCGCGCTCTAGCGGCGGACACCCCGGCGACGGGGTAACGAACGGGAGAACGCATGGCCACTCTCGCAGGAACCGTCCCCACCGGGTACGCCGGCGGGCGCGCCCAGGTGCTGCTGGACTGGCTGACGACGGTCGATCACAAGAAGATCGGCATCATGTACGTCGTCGCCGCCGGCGTGTTCGGGCTGGTGGGCGGCGCCCTCTCCCTGGTGGTGCGGACGGAGCTGATCGAGACCGGCGCCATCATGGGGGCCGACACCTACAACCAGATGTTCACGATGCACGCCAGCATCATGCTGTTCCTGTTCATCATGCCGGTGGCGACGGGCTTCGCGAACTATGTCGTGCCGCTGCAGATCGGCGCGCTGGATATGGCCTTCCCGCGCATCAACGCGCTCTCCCTCTGGATCTTCCTCTTCGGCGGCATCCTGATGCTGAGCGCCTTCGCCTTCGACGGCGGCGCCGCCGCCGCGGGCTGGACCGCGTACCCGCCGATCTCCAGCAACACGGCCGGCAATATCCAGCCGGCCGGGGTCGGGATGGACCTCTGGCTCGTGGGCGTGATCGCCCTGGGCGTCGCCTCCACGGCGGGCGGCCTGAACTTCCTGGTCACGATCTTCAAGATGCGCGCCCCGGGCATGACGATGTTCCGCATGCCCATGTTCACTTGGACCGTGCTCGTCACGGCCTTCCTGGTCGTCCTCGCGACGCCGGTGCTGGCCTCCGCGCTGATCCTGCTCTTCGCCGACCGCAACGGAGCCGGCGGCGTCTTCTTCGACCCCGCCACCGGCGGACAGTCGATCCTGTGGCAGAACCTGTTCTGGTTCTACTCGCACCCGGCCGTCTACATCATGATCCTGCCGCCCATGGGCATCGTGTCCGAGGTGTTGCCCGTGTTCTCACGCAAGCCGCTCTTCGGCTACCGCGCCTTCGTCATGGCGACGGTGGGCATCGGGCTGCTCAGCTTCATCGTCTGGGCGCACCACATGTTCACGACCGGCGGCGTGTTCCTGCCCTTCTTCATGGCCTCGACCTTCCTGATCGGCATCCCCACCGGGGTGAAGATGTTCAACTGGATGGCCACGATGCATAAGGGCTCGCTGCACTTCAACACGGCGATGCTCTTCGCCGTGGGCTTCGTGATGCTCTTCCTCATCGGCGGCATCACCGGCGTCTTCCACGCCGCCGTCCCGGTCGACTTCGCCCTGCACGACACCTACTTCGTCGTCGGGCACCTGCACTACGTGCTCGCCACCGGCGCGGCCTTCGGCATCTTCGCCGCCAGCTACTTCTGGTTCCCCAAGATGTTCGGCCGCTTCCTCAACGAGGGCCTGGGCAAGATCCACTTCTGGAGCATGTTCATCGGCACGAACATGATCTTCTGGCCGCAGCTCATGCTTGGTCTCGACGGGATGCCGCGCCGCATCAACGATTACGCCGACAACCCCGGCTGGGAACTCATGAACCAGATCGCGACGGTCGGCGCGTTCGTCGCGATGGTGGGCGCGGTGATCTTCCTCTTCAACGTCGTGCACTCGATCTACTGGGGCGAGAAGTGCGAAGAGGACAACCCCTGGGACGCCGGCACCCTGGAGTGGGCCACGACCTCGCCGCCGCCCGTCTACAACTTCGACCGGCTGCCCCGCGTCCGCTCGGAGCGGCCCGTCTTCGACGAGCGCCACGGCTTGGGCGCCTACGCCTCCTCCGAGGGCGAGTCCCCGCCGCAGACATCCTCCTAGGAAACGGATACCTCAGCGATGGCCTCCCGCACCGCCGCCCGGCAGCCCGTCAACCCCCTGAAGAGCTTCTTCGTGGGCAACGAGCCCATGACCAACGGCCTCTGGGGCATGGTCTTCTTCATCTTCTCGGAGATCATGTTTTTCTCCGGCCTCATCGCCGCCTACCTGGCCCTGCGGGAGGACGCGTTGGAGTGGGCCCCCCTGATCGAGGGTGTCTATGACCACCACGCCATCCTCGAAGCCGAGTTCCGGCCGGTCTTCTTCACGATCCTGCTGGTCGCGAGCAGCATCCCCATGCAGCTGGCCGCCTTCGCCATCCGCAAGGGCAACCGGGGCGGCATGAAGCTCGGGATGCTGGTCGTGATGGTGATCGGGACCGCCTTCCTGCTGAACCAGGCCGTCGAATGGATGCACGCCGACTTCGCGATCGGCGACGGTCCCTACAGCGCGACGTTCTACCTCCTGACCGGCTTCCACGGCGCGCACGTGCTGGGCGGTCTGCTGTTCATCGCCTTCCTGTGGATGCGCTCGTACCTGGGGCACTTCGACGCCCACCGCAACACCGCCGTCGAGGCCGCCACGATGTACTGGCACTTCGTCGGGGCTGTGTGGATCCTGGTCTTCAGCCTCCTCTTCCTGGCCTGAGGCCCGCGCGCCGCGCGACGCCCGCCACGGGACCACGTTGAATCGGGGCGCCCATGCCCGCGCGCAGCGCCCGTCTGCTTCCCGCCCTCGCGCTCGCGGGGCTGGGCGGCGCGCTGGCGCCGGCCGCCGCCCTCGCCCACGACGGCACGGCGGCGGAGTCGGGCGACATTCTGGTCGCGCTCACGACTTGGTCGTTCGATGCGCCCGGCGTCGTGCTGACGCTGATCGCCGGGGGCGTCTACTGGTGGGGTTATCGGCGGCTGCGCGCCGCCGCCGCGGCCGACCCCGCGCCCTCGGGTGTGCAGCGCTTCCACTTCTCCCGCTGGCGTCCGGCCGCCTTCGGGGCGGGCATCGCACTGATGCTGCTGGCGCTCGTCTCCCCGATCGACACCTACTCGGACGACCTCTTCTGGGTGCACATGCTCCAGCACGTGTTGATCGTCATGGTCATCGCTCCGCTGCTCCTGCTCGGCGCGCCGGCGACGCTGGCGCTGCGCGCCTCGAGCCCGCGCGTGCGGCGGCAATACGTCGTGCCGCTGCTCAACAGCCGCCTGCTGCAGGTCCTGCTCTACCCGCCGGTCGCCATCCTGATCCTCGTCGGCGCGATCTGGATCTGGCATATCCCCGCGCTCTACGACGCCGCCATCGACAGCGAGCCGCTGCACTTCCTCGAGCACGCCACGTTCCTCTCCGGCGGCCTGCTCTTCTGGTGGCTCATCATCGGCGTCGACGCGTCCCATCTGCGGCCCGGGCACATCGCGCGGGTCGCCATCCTGATCGTCGCGATCCTCCAGAATCTCGCCCTCGGGCTCATCCTCACCAGCCTCGGCGAGGCCGTCTACGAGAGCTACGCGCGGCTGGAGGGGTTGCGCGAGTGGGGGCCCTCCGCGCTCACCGACCAGCGCATCGGCGCCGGCATCATGTGGGTTCCCGGCACGATGATGTTCGCCATCGCGGTGCTGGTCATCGTCTACTACTGGGCCGAGCACGAGACCTTCCGCTCCCGCCGCGCCGACCTGCTGCGCGACCTCGACGAGCGCGCCGGCCGGCCCGTCTACCCGCAGCCCTCCGATCGGCCCACGCACCGATGAGACGCGCGCGCCCGTCCCCGGTCGGATTGACCCGCGCCCGTCCGGCCCCGACGCTGATCGCCCGGAAGGGGAGGCGACGCCCGTGATGTGCCAGTGGCGGTCCCTCAGCGCCTATCAGCGGCTGGGCCTCGTGACCATCTTCGGCCTGATCGTGCTGGTCGTGCTGGGCGGGACCGTGCGCGTCACCGACTCCGGCCTGGCCTGCCCCGACTGGCCCCTCTGCCACGGCAAGGTCATCCCCGCCGGCGGCTACCACGTCTGGCTGGAGTGGACGCACCGCTTGGCCGCCAGCGTCTTCGGCTTCGTCATCCTGGCCTTCGTGATCGGGGCGCTGCGGCGCCACCGCGACCGGCGCTGGGTGGTCGTGCCCGCGCTGCTGGGCGCGGTGGCGCTGGCCGTGCAGGTGGTCCTCGGTGGGCTCACCGTGACGGAGGACCTCGACGCCGCCATCGTCGCGGCGCACCTGGGCACGGCGATGCTGATCGTGCTGCTGATCGTCGTCGCCTGGCTGGCGACGTTCGTGCCGCGGGCCGAGGGCTCTCCCGAGCAGCGGGAGCAGGTCGCGGCGCGCGCCGGGCCGGCCGACCCCTCCGACCGCCGCATGGCGCTGCTGGCCTGCCTGACCGCCGCCGGGACGTACGTCCTGATCGTGCTGGGCGGCTACGTCAGCGGCACCGAGGCCGGTTACTTCTGCGGTGGCGACTGGCCGCTCTGCAACGGCGTCGTCCTGCCCGAGGGGCGCAACGCCCTCATCCACGTCTCGCACCGCTTCCTGGCCGCCGCCGTCGCGCTGCTCGTGCTGGCCACCGTCTGGATGGCCGAGCGCCGCAGCCGGAGCGCCCCGACGGTCTTCCGCTTGGCGCTCGCCGTGGGCGGCCTGTACGCGGCGCAGATCATCCTGGGCGCGGTCGTCATGTGGACAACGCTGGCGGAGTGGTCGCGGGTACTGCACCTAGTTACCGGATCGGTCACCTGGGGTACCCTCGTCGCGATGACCGCCTTCGCCTGCTACGACGCCATCCGCAGCGACTCCCTGCACCGGCCGCGGCCGTTCCCGTCGGTGCGTCCGCGGCGCGCCGGATTGGGGGAGACGAGACGGTGATCACGCGCTCGGGACGGCTCATCATCGCGGCGCGGCCGCGTCCCGCCTCGCCGGCCCTGGAGCGGCCGGCCGCGGCGGACCTGCGGACCCTCGCCCGGGCCTACGTCGCCCTGACGAAGCCCGGCATCATCTGGCTGCTGCTCGTCACCACCGTGCCCGCCATGGTCATGGCCCAGGACGGCTGGCCCGGGCTCGGCATCGTGGCGCTGGTGCTGCTGGGCGGCGTGCTCACCGCCGGCGGGGCGAACGCCATCAACCAGTGGTACGACCGCGACATCGACAGCGTGATGGCCCGCACGGCCGGCCGGCCGATTCCCAGCGGCGTCGTCCCGCCGCGAGCGGCCCTGGCCTGGGGAGCGGCTCTGGCCGCCGCCGGGGGCGTGCAGTTGCTGCTCACCGTGAACTGGTTCGCCGCCGTCTGGGCGCTGGCCGCCGTCGCGTTCTACGTCGGCGTCTACACCGTCTGGCTCAAGCGCAGCAGCGTGCAGAACATCGTCATTGGCGGGGCGGCGGGCGCCGTGCCGCCGCTGGTCGGCTGGGCGGCCGTGCGCGGCGACGTCGCGGTCGCGCCGGTCATCCTGTTCCTCATCGTGTTCTTCTGGACGCCGCCCCATTTCTGGGCGCTCGCGCTGCGCTACCGCGACGAGTACGCCAGCGTGAACGTGCCCATGCTGCCCGTCGTGCGGGGCGAGGCGGCGACCAAGCGCCAGATCCTCATCTACGCGGTCCTGCTGACGGCGGTCAGCCTGCTGCTGCCGCTCAGCGGCGATGTCTCGTGGATCTACCTCGGGTCCGCCGCGGTGCTGGGCCTGGCGTTCATCGTCGAAGCCGCCCGCGTCCACCTCGATCGGGCCGCCCCGATGCAGCTGTTCTTCTTCTCGATCCTGTACCTGCCGCTGCTCTTCCTGGCGGCGATGGTCGACGTCCTGGTGCTCTAGCGCCGCGGCCCCGCGGCGCTCGCGGGCCGGGGCGGACTCAGGCCGCCTTGGGCGCGCGTCCGAGCGCCAGGCCGAACAGCAGCACCGCCAGCACGCCCAGCACCGGCAGGTCGATCCAGGGGCCGAAGAAGCCCGCGTTGCTCGCCGCGTAGGCCGAGGTCTGCAGCAGGTCCACGGCGTACGTCAGGGGGTTGATCCAGCCCAGGATGCGCAGCCAGTCGGGCAGGCTGTCGAGCGGGAAGAACGCCCCCGAGAGGAACAGCAACGGGAACAGCACCAGGTTCATCACCAGGTGGAGGCCCTGCATCGAGCGGATGCGGGTCGAGACGGCCAGCGCGAAGCCCGACAGCAGCAGGTTCAGCGCGACGACGCCCGCGATCACCAGCCCGGCGCCCCCCAGCCAGCCGTACTGCCAGGCGAAGTCGATGCCGGGGATGAGAACGGCGATGACCAGGACGGCGAGCGCCTGCAGCGACCCGATCAGCACCGCCGCCAGCGACTTGCCCAGCAGGATCGTGCGGGCGTGGTGCGGCGACGCCAGCAGCGTGCGCAGCAACCCGCTGTCGCGGTCGCGGTAGAA
>JAPOXB010000018.1:0-11035 GCA_026707335.1 Chloroflexota bacterium | reverse complement strand
TCCGTGGCGTCCGGCGGGCGCAGGGGCTCCCCCACGCGCTGGAAGTACGCGTCCTCCAGCGTCGATTCGTGGATGCGGACGCCGGCGATCCCGCCCGGCGTGCGGTTCGCCCCGTCGAGCGCGAACAGCGCCGGCACGAAGACCGAGGCGTCGTCGACGGTGACGTGCAGGACGGTGCCCGCGCCGGCTCCGGCCGCCATCCGCACCGAGCCCACGCCCTCCATGGCCGCGAGCCTCGACGCTGCGTCGGCGGGCGCCGACGGCCAGTCCACGCGCACCGAGTCGTGGCGCAGCTCGCGGCGCAACTCCTCGGGGGCGCCCGTCGCGATGATGCGGCCGGACTGCATGAAGGCCACGCGGTCGCAGGTGCGTTCCGCCTCGGACACGTCGTTGGTCGCGAGCAGCAGCGCCGTGCCCGCGCCCCGCACGTCGTCGAGGAGGTCCCACAGCGCCCCGCGAGAGTCCGGGTCGAGGCCGAGGGCCGGCTCATCGAGCAGCAGCAGCGAGGGAGCGTGCAGGAGCGCTCGCGCCAGTTCCAGGCGGCGCCGCAGCCCGCCCGACAGCGTCTCCACCCGGTCGCCGGCCCGCTCCGCCAGCCCCATCCGCGCCAGCAGGTCGTCGCTGCGTCGCCGCAATCCAGGCCCGCCCAGGCCGAAGAGGAGCCCGTGCAGCCGCAGCGTCTCCGCCACCGTCATCAGCGGGTCGAGGCTGGGCTCCTGGAACACGACGCCCAGCCGGCGTCGCACCGGGGCCGAGACGGGCTCGCCCAGCAGCCGCACGGCGCCCGATTGCGGCGCGAGCAGCCCGGCGACCAGCGACAGGATGGTGCTCTTGCCGCTGCCGTTGGGACCCAGCAGCCCCAGCGCCTCCCCCGCCGCCACCGACAGCGACACGTCCTCGATCCCCCGGCTGACCGCGTCGTCGGCCGCCGACTTCGCCGCCGGGTAGCGGTACGACACCCCTTCGAGCGCGAGTGGCGGCGAGATCCCGTCAGCCATCGCACCCCTCACCCGATCGCCGCTGCGGCCCCCGCCCGGCGTCGCCGGGCCGCGCCGAGTGTATCGCCGCCCCGATCGGCGGGCGAGCCGCGATCGGAGGCGAATCCGGCCCGAATTGACCCGCCGCCGTGGCCGGGCCTACAGTGGCCGTGACTTCGTGTCATTCTGACACGAAGTCGAAGTTCGGTCGGACGGCGCCGCCGAGTCCTTCCACGGCGCCCGGCCCGGAAGACGCCCCATGCGCAGCCTTCGCGTCGCTCTCGCCCAGATCAACCCCACCGTCGGAGACCTCGACGGCAACGTGGATCGCATCCTCGCCGCCATCCGCGACGCGGAGGCCGCCGCCTGCGACCTCGTCGTGCTGCCCGAGCTGGCCGTCACGGGCTACCCGCCGGAGGACCTCCTGCTGCGCCGCCCCTTCGTCTCGGAGAATCTCGCCGCCCTCGATCGCATCCAGGACGCCACCCGCGGCCTGCACGTGACCGCCGTGGTCGGCTTCGTCGACCTCGCTCCCGACGCCCACAACGCCGCCGCGGTCCTGCACGACGGCCGGCGCGCGGGCGTCTACCACAAGCAGTACCTGCCCAACTACGGCGTCTTCGACGAGAGCCGCTATTTCCGTCCCGGCGCCGAGTCGCCGGTCTTCCGGATCGCCGGCGTTCCCGTGGGCGTCTCCATCTGCGAGGACATCTGGTACTCATCGGGCCCCGTGCAGGCCCAGGCGCTGGCCGGCGCCGAGGTGGTCGTCAACCTCAACGGCTCGCCCTTCCACGCCGGCAAGATCGACGAGCGGGAGCGGATGCTCGCCACCCGCGCCGCCGACAACGCCGTCATCGTCTGCTACTGCAACATGGTCGGCGGGCAGGATGCGCTCATCTTCGACGGCGGTTCCGCCATCTTCGACGCCCGCGGCGAACGCACCGCTGCCGCGTCCATGTTCGAGGAGACCCTGCTCATCTCGGACCTCGATGTGGGGGCGGTCGGTCAGGTGCGCCTGCACGACCCACGCCTGCGCCGCCTGCCGCCGGAGCCGCCGCACGCCGTCCCCGTGAGCGCCGCCCGCGACGGCTCGCGTCCGCCGCTCGATCCCCCCGCCAACGAACCCCACCTCGACGACGTCGCGGCCATCTATCGGGCGCTCGTCCTGGGCACGCGGGACTACGTGCGCAAGACCGGCTTCGAGAAGGTCGTCGTGGCGCTGTCGGGCGGCATCGACTCGACCCTGACCGCCACCATCGCCGCCGACGCGCTGGGGCCGGAGAACGTGACCGCGGTCGCCATGCCGTCGCGCTACTCCTCGGAGGGCTCCATCGCCGACGCCCGCGCCCTCGCCGAGAACCTCGGCATCGACCTCCTGACGCTGCCGATCGAGGGCCCCTTCGCCGCCCACCTGGACGTCCTGCACGACGCCTTCGCCGGGCGCAGCCCGGACGTGACCGAGGAGAACCTCCAGGCCCGCCTGCGCGGCAACCTGATCATGGCCCTCAGCAACAAGTTCGGCTGGCTCGTGCTGACCACGAGCAACAAGAGCGAGTCGGCGACCGGGTACACCACGCTCTACGGCGACATGACGGGCGGCCTCGCCGTGATTCAGGACGTGCCCAAGACGACCGTCTACCGCCTCGCGCGCCACGTGAACGACGTGGCCGGCCCGCAGCCCAACGGCGACGGGCGGATCCCGCGCAGCGTCATCGAGAAGCCGCCCAGCGCGGAGCTCCGTCCCGACCAGCGCGACGAGGACTCGCTGATGCCCTACGAGCGCCTCGACCCCATCCTGCAGGCGTTCGTCGAGGAGGACCGCACGCTGGACGAGATCGTCGCGCGGGGCTTCGACGAGGCGGACGTGCGCCGCGTCATGACGCTGGTGACGCGGGCCGAGTACAAGCGCCGTCAGGCGGCCCCCGGCCTCAAGATCACGCCGCGCGCCTTCGGCAAGGATCGCCGCTTCCCCATAGCCAACGCCTACCGCGGCTTCTGAAGCCGCGCAGCGCCGCCCGACGCCGACGCCATGAACATCGACTGGACGCCCCAGCCCGATTGGCGCCCCCGCCTGCTCCGCATCTGCGAGCGGCTGCGCCGGCGCCAGCCGGCCGTGCGCGCGTTCCTCGTCGCCGGCGACTATGCGCACGGCGTGCAGGCCGCCGACTCGGTCCTCACCTGCATCGCCTTCTTCCCCGACTGGCGGCCCGACTACACGCTGGGCGCCGTGCAGGCGCTCGACGGGCTGCCCGTCGCGCTGGACTGGCCCACCACCGCCTTCCTGGTCGAGGTCGAGCCGGCGCTGCAGGACGACATCCGCGCCCACCGCCTGGCGACGGCCCAGCCCCTGCTCTCGTACGACCCAACGCTGGACGGCGTCCTGCGTGACTTCCGCGACCGCTACTTCGCGCCCGACGAACGTGCCGCCCGCGTGCGCCGCCTCTGCGACCGCGCCGCGGCCCTGATCGATCGCGGCGCGGGGGCCGGGACCGGCCTTGCCCCCGCCGAGGCGTGGGAGGCCTTCGTGTTCGGCGTCGGGCCGGCGCTCTGCCACGTGGTCGACGAGCCGCCCGCGCGGCGGCGGCTGCTGCCCCGCTTCCGCGCGGCCGCCCGCGTCCGCCGCCGGCCGTCGCTGGCGGGGGAGGTCGCCGGGGCGCTCGCGCTGCCGGAGCGTGACGCCGCCGCGGCCCTGCGGGACGCCGAAGCCCTCCGCGACCTCGCGGAGGCCCACATCCGCGCCACCCACGCCGACGCCGTCAGCGGGCTGCTGCCGCGCTGGGCGAGCGCGGTCGAGAAGGGGCGGCGTTCGGTGGCGGTGCTGGAAGGGAGCGACCCCGAGGCGGCGTCGTTCGCGGCCGTCGTCACGGGCCTGGTGGTCGATCAGGCGGCGACGGCGGTGTCGCCGGGCTTCCGGCTGTCGCCCGGCTACCGCGAGCGGGCGTCGGAACTGTACGGCCGCTGCGACGTCGCCGCGCTGCGGCACGTCCTGCACGAGGTGCGCGCAGCCGGCGAGTGACTCCCGATTCGGGCGAGCGCCGGGCGGCGCTAGGGCAGGTAGTTGAGGGCGTCCAGCGCCCACTCGTTGTGATACAGCTCGAGGTGCAGGTGCACGCCGGTGCTGTAGCCCGTCGTGCCGACCTCCCCGATCGGGTCGCCCGCCTCGAGAACCTGCCCCTCGTACACCCAGGCGGGACCGTTCAGGTGTCCGTAGACGCTGACCCAGCCGTTGCCGTGGTCGATCTCCACGAAGAAGCCCAGCCCGCAGCACCAACTGCCCCCGACGGCCGTCACGACGCCGTCCGCCATCGCGACAAGCGCGCCGCCGTTCTGCGCGATGTCGACCCCGCGGTGCCGCACGCCGCAGTCCCACGACCGGCAGACGCCGAAGCCGTCCGTCAGGGTGCCGTGGGCGGGCCAGACGAAGGTCGGCACGAGGATGGGGATCAGCACTTCCTGCCCGGCGATCAGCCCGTTCGGGTCGGTCACGCCGTTGAAGGGCGCATCGACCAGCGCCGACACCGTGGTGCCGAACTGGGCCGCGATCGCTTGCAGCGTGTCGCCGGTGCGCACATCCACGATCACGCCCTCGCGGTCGGGCACGCGCATCGCGGTGCCCGCGCCGATGTAGCCCGCCGACAGGCCGGGGTTGTTCGCGAGCAGCGTGTGGGGCGTGACGCCGGCCGCCGCGGCGACGTACTCGATCGAGTCGCCGAAGTTGGGCGCGAACGTGCGCGAGACCGTGGGGATCGGCACGGTGCCCGGCACGAACAGGGTCTGTCCCACGCTGATCAGGTTCGGGTTCAGCCCCGGGTTGAGCAGCGCCATCGCGGCGGCGTCGGCGCCGTACTGGAGGCCGATCCCGCTGACCGTGTCGCCCGGCTGCACGGTGTAGGTCAACTGGGGCGGCGGTCCCGCGCCCACCGTGCCCGGCGGCGGCGGCGGCAGGTCGACCAGCGGCACGACCAGGGCCTGCCCGATCCTGATGAAGTTCAGGTCGAGGCGCGGGTTGAGCTGCCCCAGGGCGTCCAGGCTGATGCCGTGCAGGTTCGCGATCTCCTCGGCGAAGTCGCCCGCGCGCACGATGTAGGTGGTGAGTTCCGCCTCGGGGTCGAGCGACGATCCCGCGGCGGCGCGATCGGCCGGGGCGCCCGGCACCAGGATCTCCTGGCCCACGTACACGAACGCGAGGTCGATGCCGGGGTTCGCGCTCCGCAGCGCGGCGAGGGAGATCCCGAACTGCTCGGCGATGCCGGTGGCCGTGTCGCCCGGGACGACCTCGTAGGGAGCGCTGGTGGTCACGGCGGTCGGAGCGCTGCGCGCCGGGGGGCCGTCATCGGCGAGGGGAACGAACAGCGTCTCGCCGACGTACAGCAGATGGGGGTCCACGTGCGGATTCAGCCGGGCAAGCAGTTGTTGCGTCACGCCCGCCCGCTCGGCGAGGCCGCTGAAGGTGTCTCCGGGCGCGACGGTGTAGAGCGACACCGCCTGATCGCCCACCCGCGCCGTCGTGCTGACGCTCTCCCCGCTCGATCCGGGCAGGATCTCCCCGATGGACTGGGGCGCGCCGGCGCCCGCGCGGAGGGGATTCGACGCGGTCGCATCGTCGCCGGTCGTATCCAGGATGACCAGCACGACCCCGGCGATGAGGTAGTCGGCCGTGTAGCCTGGGTTCAGCGCCAGGATCGCCGCGGTGGTGGTCTGGTAGGTCTCCGCGATCTCCGACAGGGTGTCGCCCGGCTGGACGAGGTGCGTCAGGCGCACGCCGCCGCGCGCCGTCGGCGACGCGGACGCCGCCTCGGCCCGCTCCGGAGTCGTGGCCGCAGCGGTTTCCGTCGCATCGTCGGGGATGGTCAGCTCGGCGCCCGCCCAGAGCACGTCGGGGGAGGTGACGTGCGGGTTGGCGGCCAGGAGCGCCGCCTGGGTCGTGCCGAAGCGCTCCGCGATCCCGGAGAGGGTGTCGCCCGGCTGCACGACGTACACGTCCGCGTGGACCGTGCCGGGCAGGGCCAGCAACAGGATGGCGGCGATCAGGATCGGGGCGAGGGCTCGCCGAGCAGCGAACATTCCAGGGAATGCCGTTCGTGGCGCGTCAGTCCCCGCCGCTCGACGACGCCGAAGCGGCGCCACTGTACGAGGCGGGCGGGCGCGTCGCTACTACGAGCGGGCGGTAGTGCGATCGTGCGCGCGCCGTCCCATCGCCGGGCCTTCGCGGCGCGCGGAACCGCCGCCAGGCCCCATACGCGGGAAGGGCAGTAGAGTATGCGCAAGCCGATGCACCCCATGACGCCGTACGGGATCCCAGCATGCCCAGGTCCGACTCATGAATGATCCGATGGGCGAGCCGCGCGAGGTCGGCGGCACGGACGCCGTCGCGATGCCCGTCTGTCCCTTCGTGGGGCGGCAGAGCGACCCGGCCCTGGTCGAGGCGGCGCCGGACGGCGAGCATCGCTGCTACAAACCGCCCAGCCCGCACCGCATCCGCTCCGACATCCAGGGCCGCTTCTGCCTGTCGGCCCGCTACCAGCGCTGCCCGGTCTATCGGGGCGTGGTCGCGCACCCGCCCGGTCCGTCGATCAGCGAACGGATCTTCGGCGGCGGCTTGTTCGACTTGATCACCTCCCCCCAGGGGCTGGCGTTCATCTTCTTTGCGATGCTGATCCCCGCCGCGATCGGCGTGGGCTTCGCGATCCTCGACGACGAAGACGAGCCCGCCGCCGAGCAGGCGGCCGCCGTCGTGGACGCGGACGGCGACGCCGGGGCCGGCGCGGCCCAGCAGGCGCAGCCCAGCGAGACCGGCGGCGACCCCCCCGCCCAGGCCGCGGAGGGGGATGCCCCGTCGGCGGAGGACGGGCAGGCGGCCGCCGCACAGCAGGGCGCGGGTCAGGCCGCGTCCGGGGAGCAGGCGGCCGAGGACCAGGCATCTGGGGAGCCAGCGGCCGAGGAAGACGCGGCCGGGGAGCAGGCCGGCGAACAGGCCGCCGCCTCACCGCCGGCGGCGGAGGAGCCCGAGTCGTCCCTCACCCCGCGTGAGCGGCTCTTCAACTGGACCGAGCTGACCGAGCACGTCGTCGAGGCGGGCGACAGCCTGGGGGCGATCGCCGCCGTGTACAACACGACCGTCGAGGCGATCGCGGTCTTCAACGGCATCGCCGACGTGAACACCATCCAGGTGGGCCAGGTGCTCGGCGTGCCGATTGGCTTCAGGGAGGACCTGGATTTCGAGCCGGTGGTTGAGCCCGCCGCCGCAGCGACGGACGAGTCCCCGCCTCCCGAGGAGGGCGCCGCCGCCGACGACACCGACGACACCGACGAGACCGACGACGGCGACGGCGCCGAAGCGCCGACCGGGACCGACGACGGCGACGGTGCGACCGAGGACGGCGCCGGGGAGGCCGCCCCCGACGATGCGCCGACCGCGACCGAAGCGCTGCTCGGCTGGACCGACGTGGTCGTGTGGACGGTCGCCTCGGGCGACACGCTCTTCCTCATCGCCCAGGAACTGGCCACGACCGTCGATGCGATCGCGGCGCTGAACGGGATCGACCCGGCCGACCCGATCCTGATCGGGCAGGTGCTGCAGATCCCGCGGGGCTTCCTCGATCCGATCGAGTAGCGCAGGCCGGCCCTAGCGGACGACGCGCCGCGAGAACTTCCACTGCCCGCCGACCTTGACGAGCGTGTCGCTGTACTTCGCCCGGATGATGCTCTCGCCGCTCTCGCCCCGGATCAGGTTCAGGTAGCAGCGGTGCGTGGCCTGCTCGCCGTCCCCGTCGATCACGTGGTTGTTCGTCCAGTGCTCCGTGCCGGCCATGTGCTCCTGGAAGGCGTGCACGAAGGCCGCCAGCGCCTCCGTGCCCACGACCTCGCCGCGCCCCGCGTCGAAGACGCCGTCGGGCGTGAAGGTCGCCGCCCAGCCCTCCGCATCGACCTCGTCGATCGCGAAGTTGTAGCGAGCGGCCAAGTCGAGAATCTCCACCCGGTCCGCCGTTGTGAGTGCCATCGTCTCCTCCATTGTCTGCCATTGTCTGCGGGCGTCCTGGGCCCGTACGCTGTCGGGCCGGTGGGCGCGCCACGGCATCGCCCGCCGCAGGATAGCGCCCGCGCGGGACCGCGCCCTCTCGATGCCCCGGCGGCCGGTACACTGAGAGTCCCGATCCATCTGGAGGAACGCCCGTGACCGCCTCCCCCGCCGACCGCTCCGTGGCGCAGTTCTTCAACGACCGCTTCTCGATCGACGAAGCCGCGATGGAGAGCCTGCTCGGCGCGGCCCTCGCGCGCGGCGGCGACTTCGCGGAGCTTTTTTTCGAGCACAAGCGCTCGGGCGCCATCAGCTTCGAGGACCAGCGCGTCAAGTCGTCGCACGCGGCGCTCTCCCAGGGCGTCGGCGTGCGCGTCGTGCGCGGCGACGCGATCGGCTACGCCTTCACCGAGGACCTCTCGCTCGACGCGATGCGGCGCGCCGCCGCGGCCGCCGCGCAGATCAGCGACGGCGACGGCTCGCCCGGGCCCGTCGACGTCACCGCCCGCGACTACGAGGCCGATCGCTACGCCGTGCCCGCGCCGACCGGCGCCGCGCCGCTGGCCGACAAGGTGGACCTGATCCGCCGCGCCGACGAGGCGGCGCGCCGCTATCACCCCTCGATCGCGCGCGTCGATGTGAGCTTCGTCGACGAGGAGAAGCGGGTCATGGTCGCCACCAGCGATGGGGCGCTCGTCTCGGACCTGCAGCCGCTGCTGCGCTTCAACGTCGGCTGCCTCTCCGAGGTGGAGGAGTCGCGGCGGACGGCCCGCTGGGGCGGCGGCGGCCGGCTGGGCATGGAGTACTTCGAGACGCACACGCCAGCCGCGCTGGCCGAGGAGGCGGCCCGCCAGGCCGTCCTCCAGCAGGACGCCCGCGACGCGCCGGCCGGCAGCTTCCCCGTCGTGCTCGCCGCCGGCGACTCCGGCATCCTGCTGCACGAGGCGGTCGGCCACGGCCTGGAGGCCGATTTCAACCGCAAGAAGACGAGCAACTACACCGACCGCGTGGGCAAGCCCGTCGCCTCGGAGCTGGTCACGGTGATCGACGACGCCACGGTCCAGAACAGCCGCGGCTCCATCAACGTCGACGACGAGGGCGCCCCCGCCCGCCGCAACCTGCTGATCGAGGACGGCGTCCTGGCGGGCTACATGCAGGACCGGATCAGCGGCCGGCACTACGCGGTCGGCTCGAGCGGCAACGGGCGCCGGCAGTCGTTCCGGCACTACCCCATGCCGCGGATGACCAACACCTACATGACGCCCGGCGAGTCGGACCCCGAGGACCTGGTCCGGCGCGTGGACTTCGGCGTCTACTGCAAGGCCTTCTCGGGCGGCCAGGTCAACATCAGCAACGGCGACTTCGTCTTCTCCGTCACCGAGGGCTACCTGATCGAGGGCGGGCGCATCACCGCGCCGATCCGCGACGTCAACCTGATCGGCAACGGTCCCGACGTGCTCTCGAAGGTCAGCGGCGTGGGCCACGACTTCGCCCTCAGCGACGGCCGCTGGACCTGCGGCAAGGACGGGCAGTCGGTGCCGGTGGGCGTTGGTATCCCCACCGTGCTGATCGACGCCGTCACGGTGGGGGGCACGCAGGTCCACGGCGGGATGCGCGCATGAGCGCCGCCGGGCGCGGGGCGGCGCCCGAGGCGGCGACGCCTGCCGTGGCGCCGCTGGAGGTGGCCCGGCGCGTCGTCGAGAAGGCCCGAACGGCGGCGGGCGGCCACGCCGGCCGCTTCGAGTGCGACGCAATGGTCGTCGCCTCGCGCGACTCCTCCGTCACGGTGCGGCTGCAGAAGCTGGAGACCGTCAAGGACGCCGCCTCCCGGGCGGTGGGACTGCGCGTCATCGTCGACGGGCGGCAGGCGGTCGTGTCGAGCGCCGACGTCTCCGACGAGGCGCTCGATCAGATCGTCGCTGATGCGCTGGGGCTGGCGGCCATCTCGGAGCCGGACGAGCACGCCGGGCTGCCAGACCCCGCCGACCAGGCCACCGCCCGCGACGAGCTGCAGCTCTACGACGAGGCCGTCGATGCGATGGAGGCCCGTGAGCGCATCGACCGCGCGCTGGCCTGCGAGCAGGCCGCGCTGGACGCCGACCGCCGCATCGAGAACAGCGGCGGCGGCAGTTGCAGCACCCGCGTCGCCGAGGTCGCGCTGGCCGACAGCAACGGCTTCGCCGGCAGCTACCTGGGCACGTCGGCCTCGCTCGGCGTCGAGGTCATGGCCGCCGAGCCCGACGGCCGCCTGCGCAACGACTACTGGTTCAGCGCGGAGCGGCAGTTGCACCGGCTGGAGGATGCGGCCGTGGTGGGGCGCGAGGCGGCGGCCCGGGCCCTGCGGCAGCTCGGCGCGCGCAAGGCCGGCACGACGACGGCGCCCGTGGTCTGGGAGCCGCGCATGGCCGCCGGCCTGCTGCGCACGATCGCGAACGCGGCCGACGGCGAGGCGCTCTACCGCCGCAGCACGTTCCTGGCCGGGCGCGAGGGGGACGCCGTCGCCTCGCCGCTCGTCAGCGTCGGCGACGACCCGCGGCTGCCGGGGCGGCTGGGCTCGCGCCCCTTCGACGGCGAGGGCATCGCCACGCGCCGCAACGTGCTGTTCGAGGACGGCGTCTTCCAGACCTTCCTCTGCGACACCTACAACGCCCGCCGCCTCGGCCGCGTGAGCACGGGCTCGGCCGTCCGCGATGTGGGCAGCCTGCCGGGCGTCGGCGCCGGCAACCTGGTCATGCAGGCGGGCGATCACTCGCCCGAGCAGATCATCGCCGAGGTGGAGGACGGCCTCTACCTGACGAGCCTGATGGGATTCGGCATCAACCTGACCACGGGCGATTTTTCTCGCGGGGCGGCGGGCCTGTGGATCCGCGACGGCCGCCTCGCGGAGCCCGTCAGCGAGATCAACGTCTCCGGCAACCTGACCGAGATGCTCGCGTCGATCGACGCCGTGGGCACGGACGTGCAGTGGTTCGGCAGTGCGGCGGCGCCCACCCTGCGCATGTCGAAGTTGACCGTCAGCGGCAGCTAGCCCGACCTCACC
>JAPOXB010000096.1 GCA_026707335.1 Chloroflexota bacterium | reverse complement strand
CCCGGCGGAGCCCCTGCTGCGCCGCGGGCCCATCGGCGTGCGGCCCTCGGGGCGCCGGGGCGGGCCGCGGCGCGGCCCCGACTTCGGGCTGCTGCTCGTCGGCCTCGCCGTGCTCGGGCTGGCCGCCGCGCTGGTGGTGCTCTTCCTGCCGCCGCTCGCCCTGCTGGAGGACGAGTCCGACCGGGTCGAAGAGGAGGCCGCCGCGGCCCAGGCGCAGGCCGCCCCCGTGGTCACGGCGCTGACGCCCGGCACCGGCGTCGCGGTCAGCCTGCTTGAGACCATCCCCGAGGTGCCCGACAGCCTGCGCCCCATGAGCCCGATCTACGGCGTCGAGATCCCGGTCACGCTGCTGGGCCCCTACGTGCTGACCCTGCGGCTCAACGCCGAGACCCAGGACCAGCGCAACCTGGGCGCCTACACCTACGAGGACGGCGGCTGGCACCGCCTGGGCCCGGCGCTGCTCACGCCCGACGGGGCCGCCGCCAGCGTGGAGGTCCTCTCGCCGCCGGACAACATCGCCATCCTGCGGCGGCTGCAGTTCCGCGACATGGTCACCGGCCGCCTGCCCGCCGGGCAGGAGCTGCACCCCGAGGCCGCGAACACGATCACGATCATCAACCCGATCAGCTATGTCCCGGCCGAGGACGGCTCGCTGCTGTCGCTGGGGCAGGTCGAGAGCCTGCCGCCCGGCGTCACGCAGGCCGTCTATCCGGTCGTGCTGGCCCAACTGGCCGACGCGGACACGATCAACACCGTCCTCGCGTCGGAGCAGCTGCGCCGGCAGCACAAGAACAACATCCTGCTGATGGTCCAGACGGGCCGCTTCGACGGCGTGGACATCGACTACCAGTACATCGCGGCCCCCCTGCGGGAGGAGTTCACGGAGTTCATCACCGAACTCGCCGACCAGCTCCACCGCGACGACCGCGGCATCATGATCAGCGTCCCCATGCCCACCCGCGACGCCAGCGGCCTCAACCTGGGCGCGTACGACCTGGCCGCGCTGGGGGCGGCCGTCGACCGCATCAAGCTGGTGCCGCCGCAGGACCAGTCGATCTTCCGCGAGTCCCTCGTCGCGACGCTGCCCGCCGTCCTCAACCGCGTCCCGCGCGAGAAGCTGCTGCTGACGGTCTCGCCGCACAGCGTCCAGAAGACGATCAGCGGGACGCAGGCGCTGACCCAGCGCGTCGCGCTGGGGCTGGCCTCGCGCCTGGCGGTGCGCGAGACGGGCCCGCTCGTGGCGGGGCAGCGCGTGCGGCTGGTCGGCGACAACATCTTCCAGGACGGCGGCGCCAGCGGGCTCTTCTGGGACCGCTTCGCCAACATGGTCTCGTACGTGTACCCCGACGCCGCCGGCAACAACGTCACCGTCTGGGTCGAGAACCGCTTCAGCCTGGCCTTCAAGCTCGACCTCATCGAGGAGTTCCGGCTGGGCGGGATCGCCATCGACGACGTCTCGGCTACCCCCGGACACGCCAACATCTGGCCCGTGATCACCCAGTTCCTGGAGGCCGGGACGGTCAACCTCGTGCGCCCCAACGCGGAGTTGCTCGTGCCGATCTGGGAGGTCGAGGCCGGCGACCTGACCGGCTCGGGCGTGGCCGGCTGGGTCGTCTGGAATACGCCCACCGTGCCCGGCGACTACGCGACGCGCCTCATCGTCTCCGACGGGGACGTGCGGGTCGGCAGCCAGATCGATGTCACGCTGGAGCCCTGAGCGATGGCGGTGACGCCCATCGTGCGGCTCACCGGCGGCGCGCACGGGGGCCGGCGGCTGCGCGGCGCGGCGGGCGCGACGCGGCCCGCCACCGCCCGCCTGCGCCGCTCGATCTTCGACCGCCCCGACGTGCAGGCCGCGCTCGGGGGCCCCGTCCTCGACCTCTACGCCGGGGCGGGCCTGCTGGGCCTCGAGGCGCTGAGCCGCGGCGCTCCGCGGGTCGACTTCGTCGAGCGCGACCGCGCGGCCTGCGCCGTCATCCGGGCGAACCTCGACAGCCTGGGCGGCGGGCCGCGGGCCGAACTCCACTGCCGCTCCGCCGAGCGCACGCTGGCGGCGTTGCCGCCGGGCTACGCGCTCTGCTTCGCCGACCCGCCCTACGCCGTCGATGCGACGCCCGTGCTCAGGGATCTGCTGCGGCGGGGCCTGCTGCACCGCGACGGGCTGCTGCTCTGGCGCTATCCTCGGGCGCGCCCCGCGCCGCTGGATGTCCTTGGGCCCTCTCTGGTCCGGGTCGACCAGCGTCGCTATGGTGACGCCGTCCTCGATACGTTCGCCGCCGCCGACGGCCACGCCGCGCCGCCGGAGGGCGCGAGAGGAGGCCCGTGATGCCCGTCGCCGTCTATCCCGGAGGCTTCGACCCGGTCACCAACGGCCACCTCGACATCGTCGCCCGCGCCGCGACGCTGTTCGACGAGGTGATCGTCGCGGTCTACCCCCGCGGGGCGAACGATCTCTTCAGCCTGGAGGAGCGCGTGGCCATGTTCGCCGAGGCGACGGCCGGCATGCCCAACGTCCGCGTCGAGGGGTTCAGCGGCCTCGTCGTCAGCTATGCGCGCAGCGTCGGCGCGACCGTGCTCGTGCGCGGCATGCGCGCCGTCACCGACTTCGAGGCCGAGCTCGACATGGCGCTGATGAACAAGAAGATGGCCCCGGAGGTGGAATCGGTCTACCTGATCACCTCGCTGGAGCACCTCTTCATCTCCGCCAGCCGCATCCGCGAGATCGCGTCGCTGGGCCACTCCGTCACCGACCTCGTCCCGCCCAACGTCGCCCGCGCGCTGGCGGATCGCTTCGGGGAGTCGGTGTGCGGCTAGCGCGGCGCGCGCCCGCGCGCGCTACGCTGGACGTGGTGGGTCGCGGGGACAGACCGGCCCGAGCGGAGGCGCCGTCATCGACCTCCTGGAACTGATCGATCGCCTGGAAGAGACCGTCCTCAGCGGCCGCGCCGCCCGCTTCGGCGGCGGCTGGATCGTGAACCGCGACGTGCTGCTCGACGTCGTCGACCGCATGCGCGCGGCCGTCCCGCGGGAGGTCGAGGAGGCCCGCGCGATCCTGCGCGAGCGGCAGACCGTGCTCAACAAGGCCGACGAGGAAGCGCTCATCATCACCAACCGGGCCCGCGACGAGGCCGAGCACCGCCTCAACGCGCACGACCTCGTGATCGAGGCGCAGCGCCGCGCCGCCGACGTGATGGAGAAGGCCGCCACCGAGGCGCGTGACCTGCGCGCCGCCGCCCGCAGCGACGCCGCCGGCATCCGCTCCGACGCCACCACCCAGGCCGTCGAGCAGGCCCTCGAAGCCGACCGCTACTCGCTCGACATGCTGCGCCGCCTGGAGGCGCAGTTGACGTCGATCGAGTCCAGCGTGCGGGCCGGCATCGACCAACTCGACCAGAAGATCCAACGCGAGGAAGAGATCGCCGGCGCCGACGCCCGCGACGCCCGCATCATCGCCGAGCGCGAACGCGAGCGCGGCCGCACCTGACCGCCGCGCCTCCCTCTCGGGCCTGTTCGCATGGCACGGGAGTTCCGGCGGGACGGCTTGACTCCCCTCCTGCGATCCGCTAAAGTGGACGCAGAGACCGCGTACCGCGTGTTAATCAACCGAACCGACGCCCCTGCGGACCCCGCTGAGTGCGTGCAAGCTCGTGACGGATTTCTCCCCCCGATGCTCCCGTATGCGCGCCGCTGCGCGCCCATGCCGCCCGATGATTCGCCGTGACCGGGCAAGATCCCCAATGAACCCGGCGGGTCTCGCCTCGCCGCCACCCGCCGGGCGCCCGGCGGACGCGGAAGAAAAAAGAACCTTGCGTCTTGGGGCCCAGGATCCCCCCGGGCGCCGATGTGAACAGGCCCTAGCTCACGACGAAGTTCACCAGCCGGTCGGGCACGTGCACGACCTTGCGCAGCGTCTTGCCGGCCAGGTGGCGCTGGACGCCGTCCGCCGCCGCGGCCTCGGCCTGCGCCGCCGCCGCGTCGAGCCCGGCGGCGGCCTGCAGCTGGCCCCGCACCTTGCCGTTGACCTGGACCACCAGCGTCACCGTCTCCGACTCCAGCAGCGCCGCGTCGTACGACGGCCAGGACTGGGCGTGCACGGAGTACTCGCGGCCCAACTGCTCCCACAGCTCCTCCGCGACGTGGGGGGCGGCCGGCGCCAGGCAGAGCAGCAGCGCCGTCACGGCGTCGTCCCAGGCCGTCCCGTCCACCGGCCCGCGCTCCGGCTCCTTCGCGAGCGCGTTGGTGAACTCCATCATCGCGGCGAGCATGGTGTTGAAGCGGAACGCCTCGATGTCCTCCGTGACCTTGGCGACCATCGCGTGCCTGAGCCGCCCGATGCGCTCGGCGCTGCCCGCGTCCGCCGCGCGGTCGGGCCGCGACCGGACCAGCGTCCAGATGCGGTTCAGCCAGCGCGAGTGCCCCTGGATGCTGGAGTCGTCCCAGTCGCCGCCGCGGTCCCACGGGCCGAGGAACAGCAGGTAGAGGCGCACCGCGTCGGCGCCCAGCTTGGCCACCCACTCGTCCGGGTTGACGACGTTGCCGCGGCTCTTCGACATCTTCGCGCCGTCTTTGGTGATCGTGCCCTGGTTGAACAGCCGCGTGAACGGCTCATCGACCGGCACCAGGCCCATGTCGCGGCAGGCCCGCGTGAAGAAGCGGGCGTAGAGCAGGTGCATCACGGCGTGCTCGGCGCCGCCGGTGTACTGGTCGATGGGGAGCCACTGCTTCGCCAGCTCAGGCGAGATCGGCGCCGTGTCGTTGTGCGGGTCGATGTAGCGGAAGAAGTACCACGACGAGCACATGAAGGTGTCCATCGTGTCCGTCTCGCGGGTGCCCGCTTCGCCGCAGCGCGGGCACTCGGCGTTGAGGAAGTCGGCGTTCGTCGCGAGCGGCGACTGGCCCGTGGGCAGGAACTCGGTCACCTCGGGCAGCAGCACGGGGAGTTGCTCGTCGGGCACCGGCACGGCGCCGCAGGAAGGGCAGTGGATGACCGGGATGGGCGCCCCCCAGTAGCGCTGCCGGCTGATCAGCCAGTCGCGCAGCCGGTAGTTCACCGACGGCCCGCCCGCTTCCCGCTCCGCCAGCGCCGCCGGGATCGCCTGCTGCGCCTCGGCCACCGTGAGCCCGTCGAATTGGCCGGAGTTCACCAGCCGGCCGTCGCCGACGTAGGCCTCCGACAGCGGTTCGCCGTCCCACTCCGGTCCGGCGATGACGACCGGGATCTCCAGCCCGTACTGCTCCGCGAAGGCGAAGTCGCGCTCGTCGTGCGCGGGCACGCCCATGACGGCGCCGTGGCCGTAGCCCAGCAGGACGTAGTCGGCGATCCAGATCGGGATGCGGGCGCCGGTGAACGGGTGCAGCGCGTAGGCGCCGGTCGCGACGCCCGTCTTGGGGCGCTCGGTGGACTGCCGCTCGATCTCCGACGCGAGCCGCGTGCGGCGCACGTAGTCCTCCACCGCCTCGCGCTGCGCGTCGGTCGTGATCTGCGCCACCAGCGGGTGCTCGGGGGCCAGCGCCATCGACGTCGTGCCGAAGACCGTGTCGGCGCGCGTCGTGAAGACCGTGATCGCGTCGCCGGCCTCGACGGGCGACTCCAGCGGGAAGCGGATCTCCGCGCCGTCGGAGCGGCCGATCCAGTGCGTCTGCATCGCGCGGATGCGCTCCGGCCACTCGATCTGCGAGAAGTCCAGCAGCTCCTCGGCGTACCGCGTGATGCGGAAGAACCACTGCTCCAGGTCGCGCATCTCCACGATCGAGTCGCAGCGTTCGCAGTGCCCCACGGCCTCGTCGTCGCGCAGCACCTGCTCGTTCGCGAGCACCGTCTGGCAGCCCGAGCACCAGTTCGCCGGCGCCATCGCGCGGTAGGCCAGGTCGTGCTCCAGGAGCTGGAGGAACAGCCACTGCGTCCAGCGGTAGTACTCGGGGTCCGAGGTGATGATCTCCCGCGACCAGTCGAAGCTGGCGCCCATCGTCTTGAGTTGCGCGCGCATCCGATCGACGTTGGCGTAGGTCCAGCGATGCGGGTGCGTGCCGTCGCGGATGGCGGCGTTCTCGGCCGGCAGGCCGAAGGCGTCGAAGCCGATGGGGAAGAGCACGTTCTTGCCCCGCATGCGCTGATAGCGCGCGGCGACGTCGGGCGGGGCGATGGCGAACCAGTGCCCGATGTGCAGGTCCCCGCTCGTGTAGGGGAACATGGTCAGCAGGTAGTAGGGCTCGCGCGGGTCCGCGTCGGGCGTCTCGTAGAGGCGGTCGGCCGCCCAGCGCGCCTGCCACTTCGGCTCGATCGCGGCGGGGTCGTAGCGGTCCGGCGTCGCCGCCGGGGTCGAACTCGTCATGGCGCTCCGCTCCCCGGCCGGGCGTTCGGCGGGGTACCGCGATTATGCGGAGCCCCCGGATCGATGGTCAATGCATGCCGGTCGGCGGCCGGGCGTTCGGGACAGCGGGTGCGGGTGCTGCCCGTTGCCGCGCGACGCCGTTAGTCTGGCCGCAGCGCGCCCCCGATCGGGCCGCTCGAAGGAGGTAGACCGACAATGACCGACGAAGCCGCTCCGCTGGTGGGGATCGTGATGGGCTCGCAGTCCGACTGGCCCACCATGCAGGCCACCGCCGACACGCTCGACGGGCTCGGCATCGCCTGGGAGGCGCGCGTCCTTTCCGCCCACCGCACCCCCGACGAGACGGCGGAGTGGGCCGCCACGGCCCGCGAGCGCGGGCTGCGCGTGCTCATCGCCGCCGCCGGCGGGGCGGCCGCCCTGCCCGGCGCCGTCTCCGCCAAGAGCACCCTGCCCGTCATCGGCGTGCCGATGGAGGGCTGGGCCCTGAAGGGGCAGGACGCGATGCTCTCGATGGTGCAGATGCCGCCCGGCATCCCCGTGGGCGTCGTCGCGATCGGCAAGCCCGGCGCGACCAACGCCGCCCTGCTGGCCGCCGCGATCCTCGCCGTGACCGACGCCGGCGTCGCGCAGGCGCTGGACGCCTACCGCGCCAAGCGCGCCCGCCAGATCCTCGAGAACCCCGACCCCAGCAAGGCCGGATAGGGCTCAGCCCGCTCGCCGCCGGAAGCGGAGGTAGACCTCGCCGTCGTCCGGATTCGGGATCGCCGACATCAAACCGAAGCGCTTAATCGACGCCGGCGCCGAGACGCGCGGGCCCTCGACGGGCGTCGGCGCGCCGCCCCCGACGATCACGCCGCTCACGGTCAAGAAGTACTCGTCGACCATGTCGTGCTCGAACAGGCGGCCCAGGATCGTGGGGCCGCCCTCCGCGAGCAGCAGCGCCGCCCCCAGGTCGTCGTGCATGTGCCGCACCATCGCGGGCACGGCCGCCGCATCGGGGACGACCACCACGCGGCGTCCCGTCGCCGCGATCGCGCGCCGCCGGTCGGCCGGCGCCGCGTCGGACAGGTACACCACCGCCTCGAAGTCGCGCGCTGTGAAGAAGGGCCGGTCGAGGGGCAGGTCGGCCGAGCGGCTCAGCACCGCCGCGATCGGCGCCGGCGACTTCCCCCGCGCGCGGCGCAGCTCCGTCAGCCGCCGCGAGCCGAGCCGCGACGACGTGCCGCTCGCGCGCAGCGTGCCGGCCCCGTTCAGCACGACGTCGGCGTGCACGCGCAACTCCCGCATCAGCCGCTGGTCGGTCGCGGAGCCGAGCCCCTGCTCGGTTTCGCCGACCACGACCTTGCCGTCGGCCGACATCACCATGTTCGTGATCACGTAGGGGCGGCGCAGGCCGCTGGGGATCGGGAAGCGGAGCGACGTATAGTCGGGTTGCATGTCCGCATCGTAGCCAGCCGCGCGGCCGATCCGGCCGCCGGGCGAGATCGATAGAGGAGCGCGCCATCGCCTCGGCCGAGGACCCCCGCGCCACGCTCGACGCGCTGCGGCGCTACCCGCGCCGGGTCACGCTGCGGGCCAAGGACGGCCACGTCCAGCGCGTCACGCTGCGCCTGACGCGGCCCGACGACCGCGCCGCCATCGACGAAGTCGTGGCGCGGCTGCCCGGCGACGATCTGCTCTTCGCGCGCACCTACCTGACCCAGGACGGCCTCACGATCGACTGGATCGCCGACGCCGACGCCTTCTGGACGATGGCCGTCGTCGCCGAGCGGCGCGGCGCGATCGTGGGCTTCGCGCATCTGCACGCCGATCCCACCCCGCGCGGCCGCAACCACAAGCGCCCCCCCGCGGATATGCAGTTCGTCGTCGCGACGGAGATGCGCGGGCGTGGCCTCGGCGCCGTGCTGGCCGGCGAGTGCCTCTGGATCGCCGATCGGCTGGGCCTGCCCGAGGTGCAGGCGCGCGTGACCAGCGGCCAGCCCGCCGCGCGATCCGTGCTCGAGCGCCTGGGCTTCGTGCCGGCGGCGATGCTGCACGGCGGCGCGATCACGGCCGGCGGCCGGCCCCGCCACGTGATCGTCATGCGCTACAGCGCCGGGCCGCCGGCCGGCGGGGAGCGCCGCGAGGCGGGCCCCCGACGGGGCTAGCGGAAGGGGCGGTCGCCCTTGATCGTGACCCGGATGCCGCTGCGGGTCTCGGGGTAGTAGTCCCAGACCGCCATGTGCTGCGTGCAGCGGTTGTCCCACATCGCGACGGAGTTCGCCTGCCACTGGAAGCGGCATTGGAAGTTCACGTCCTGCACGTGGTCGAAGAGGAAGTCGAGGCAGGCGCGGCTCTCGCGCCGCGAGATCTCGACGATGCGCCGCGTGAAGCCCTCGTTGACGTACAGCGCCTTGCGCCCCGTCACGGGGTGGGTGCGCACGACCGGATGCACCGCCCGCGGCGGCTCGCGCTGCGGCGGGTGGGCCCCGTAGTAGCCTTCGTAGTTCGCGACGTGGCGGGCCGTGAGCGGGTCGAGGAAGGCCTGCATGGCCGGCGACAGGGCCTCGTAGGCCTCGTACATGTTCGACCAGCAGGTATCCCCGCCGCGGCTGGGCACGCGGTGCAGGTGGAGGATGCTGCCCATCGGCGGCTCCTCGTCGGCGGACACGTCGGAGTGCCAGCGCTCGCCGTTGACGCGGTGCGAATCCGCGTCGGCGTGGATGACCATCAGGGCGGGGTCGCCGCCGGCGTAGGGCGCGGCCGGGTGGATGTGCAGCTCCCCGAAGCGGCGCCCCAGGGCCAGGTGTTGCTCGGGCGTCATCGCCTGGTCCCGGAAGAACAGCACCAGGTGGTCCATCCAGGCCCGGTTGATGGCCGCGAAGGTGTCGTCGTCGAGCGGCCGCGTCAGGTCGACGCCCTCCACGACCGCGCCGATCGTCGGCGTGAGCGGCTCGACCCGGATCTCATCACGCGGCATCGCGGTCTCCCTCGCGCGGTGGCTGCCGCCCGCCCGCCGTGACGGCACCTCAAGACCCGATCAGGCCCTCTTGGGGCATGGTCCAGGGCAGATTGTAGAACGGCGCGAACTGCGGGGCGCGCGGGATCGGCATCTCCCCGAACGGCACGTCGATGATCACCGGCGCCTCGCGTTCCAGCGCCCGCGGAATCAGCGTTTCCAGCTGCAGGGGGTCGTCCGCCCTCATGCCGACCGCCCCGAAGGACTCGGCGAACTTGACGAAGTCCGGGTTGTGCAGGTTGGTCCCGTACGATCCGCCGAACGCGTCGTCGAGGTCGCGGGCGACGTTGCCGTAGGAGTCGTTCCGGAAGAGCACGGTCACGACGTTGATCCCGTACTGCACCGCCGTCGACAACTCCGACGCGTTGAACATGAAGCCGCCGTCGCCGGCCATGCAGATCACGGCCCGGTCGGGCCGCGCGACCTTCGCGCCCAGCGCCGTGGGGAACGCATAGCCGAGATTGAACTGGTAGCCGGAGTCGATGTAGGTCTTCGGGTGATTCACCCGGTAGTGGGTGCGTGCGTAGTAGCCGAACTGCGTCACATCCCAGACGATGAACGCGTCCTCCGGGATTGCGCCTTGCATCGCCTCCAAGACGGCGAACTGCGGCTCCTTGAGCCGGATGTCGTAGTAGGCGATGAGGCTGCGCGCCGCGGCGACCGCTTCCGCCGGTGACGGGCGCTCGTTCGCCCCGGCGTCGATGAGGAACGGAAGCAGCGCCTCGATCGTCGCTCTGGCGTCGCCGTGCAGGGGCACGCTGTTGGCCTGCACCCTGCTGAGTTCACTGTCGTCGATGTTGATGTTCACCAGCGTGGAGGCCTCGCCGGCCGGATTCCCCAGCGAGAACCGCGCGCCGATCCCGATGACGACGTCCGCGGCCTGCATCACCTCGAAGAGCTGGTTCATCTCCTGCCTCTCGCCCCGCGGGCTGAAGCAGGAGCCGTAGGACAGCGGATGGTCGTCGGGGATGGTCCCCTTCCCGCCGCTCGACGTGACGACGGGGATGTTCGTGGCCTCCGCGAGCTTGACGAGCGCCGCCTCGGCGTCCGACCGCGCCACGCCGCCGCCGGCGAAGATCAGGGGCGCGCTCGCCCGCGCGATGATCGCGGCGGCCTCGCGGAGATCCTCGCGGTTCGGCACGATGCGCGGCGCGCGGGCGGGCTGCCGCAATTGCACTTCCTCTCGCTCCACCCCGGCCTCGGGCGGCATCTCGATCAGGACGGGACGCGGGCGCCCGGTGCGCATCTGCCGGAACGCTTCGAACACGGCGTCCGGGACCTCGCGGGGTCTGGAGGCCTGCCGCCGCCACTTCGTCACGGACTGCACCGTGCCCGGCTGGTTGGCGATTTCGTGCACGGCGCCAAGGTTCTTGCCGATGGCGCCCCGCGGGATTTGCCCCGCGATGACGAGCACCGGTGATGAGCGGGCGTAGGCGGTCGCGATGCCGGAGGCCGCGTTGTACAGTCCGACGCCCGGCACCACCAGAGCGACGCCCGGCTTCCCGGAGGCGCGGGCGTACCCGTCGGCCATGTATGTCGAGGCCTGCTCGTGGCGGGTCGTGATCATGCGGATGCCGGGTGTATCCCGCAGCGCGGCGACGATCCCGTACACCTGGATGCCCGGGACGCCGAAGACGACCTCGACGCCTTCCCCGGTGAGCGACCTGACCAAGGCCTCGCCGCCGCTCATCACGACCATGCTTCACCTGCTCCATCCGTCGCGCGTGTGGTTGCGCGCCACCGCGGTCCTGCGATGGCGCACACGGCCCCGGCGCCACCGCCGGGGTCCAACGGGAACCCCCCGGCTCAGTGAGGCCCCGCGCCCAGCCGCTCCGCGGTCAAGACAGGCGACCGCGGTGGACTGGATGGGGGAAGAGTCGGGGCGGGTTCGGCCATGTCGGGTCGACGCCTTCCACGACGGCGCCGATCGTCGGCGTGAGCGGCTCGACCCGCATCCCCGCACGCGACATAGCGGCCTCCCTCGCTCGGCGGACTTGGTCCGCAGGCTACGACATAGGGACGCGGTGCGGATACGCTGCTCCCGCGACGGCAGTGCTTGGAGGGTATGACCATGTGGGGAAGCTCGCGACGGTTGCCGGGAGGCGGTTCGGGTTCGCGTCAGCGAAGGCGGGGGCCGGGAGGGCGCCCGATCCGGACCGGCTGGTGGACGCTGACGGCGCTGGTGATCCTGGCGGCGATGCTCGCGGTCGCGTGCCGCGACGACGCCCCCCAGGCGGACGAGGCCGCCGCCCAGGCAGAGATGGCAGTCACCGAGACGGACGTCGAGGCTGCCCTGCCGGACGAGGAGGCCGCCGAGCCGGACGCCGAGACCGCCGAGCCGGACCCGGAGGCGACCCAACCGGACGTCGTGGCGGAACTGCGGGCGAACGCGGCGGCGTTCGAGTACCAGATCGGCACGCCCGGCGGCCGCCTGACGTACGCCACGATCGCGGACCCGCTGACCTTCAACCTCGCCCTCGCGAACGACGCCGGGTCGTCCTCGTACCTGGGCTACCTGTTCGAGGGGCTGACGGAGATCTCCTGGCTGACGGACGAGGTGGAGCCGGCGCTGGCGGAGTCGTGGGAGCACTCGGACGACGGGCTCACCTGGACGTTCCACCTGCGCCGCGACGTCACCTGGCACGACGGGGAGCCGTTCACCGCGGCCGACGTGGAGTTCACGTTCAACCGCATCATCTACAACGACGACATCCCCGCCAATAGTCGCGCGGCCTTCACCTTCCGCTTCCCCGACCCGGAGACCGGGGAGTGGCGCGAGGCGCCGATGACGGTGACCACCATCGACGACTACACCGTGCAGTACGTGCTGCCGGTGTCCTTCGCGCCGTTCCTGCGCTCCATGGGCCAGGCGATCTTCCCCAAGCACCTCCTGGAGGCGGCGGTCGACGACGGCACGTTCAATGAGACGTGGGGGCTCGACACGCCGCCGGCGGAGATCATCGGCACGGGGCCGTTCACCATCGAGGCGTACGTGCCCGGCGACCACATCACCTTGCGCCGCTACGAGAACTATTGGATGCGGGACGCCGAGGGCAACTCGCTGCCGTACCTCGACACGGTGCACTACCGCATCGTGCCCGACCTCGCGGCGGAACTGGCCGTGTTCCAGTCCGGCGAGGCCGACTATCACGGCGTGCTGGGCGGGGAGTACGCGGAGCTGGAGGCCCTGCAGGACGAGGGCAACTTCACGATCTACCGGCGCGGGCCCGCCTTCGGGACCACCTTCCTGGCGTTCAACATGAACCCCGGCGCCGACGCGGAATCGGGCGCCGCCTACGTCGCGCCGGAGAAGCTGGCCTGGTTCAGCAACGTCGACTTCCGGCGGGCGGTGGCCTACAGCATCGACAAGCAGGCCATCATCGCGGACGTGCTGCACGGGCAGGGCTATCCGCAGTGGGCGTCGGTCAGCCCCGCGGCGGGGGATTTCCACAACCCCGACGTGCGCCGCTACGAGTACGACCCCGACCAGGCCCGCGCCATCCTCGACGACCTGGGCTGGGTGGACGGCGACGGCGACGGCGTGCGCGAGGACGGCGACGGCAACCCGATCCGCTTCGCGCTGATCACGAACAGCGGCAACAACGTGCGGGAACAGGTCACCGTGCGCATCCAGCAGGGCCTCGAGGCGATCGGCATCCAGGCCGACTACGAGGCCGTCGAGTTCGGCGACATGGTGACGGCGCTGGTGAGCACCTACGAGTGGGAGACGCTCGTCATCGGGTTCACCGGCGGGACGGACCCGTTCGGCGGCATCGTCTTCTGGCACAGCAGCGAGGATCTGCACCTCTGGCATCCCAACCAGGCCGAGCCGGCCACGGCGTGGGAGGCGGAGATCGACGATCTGTACGTGCGCGGCAGCCAGGAATTGGACCGCGCGGAGCGGGTGGCGCTGTACCACCGGGCGCAGGCGATCGCGGCCGAGAACGTGCCCGTCGTCTACACGACGCTGCCGGAGCGTCTGGGCGCCGTGCGCAACGTGTTCGGCAACACGACGCCCACCCTCTACGGGCTGTGGGACGTGCGCTACCTCTATCGGATCGACCAGTAGCGCGCCCGGCAAGCGGACGCGAAGCGAGGAGAGGCCATGACGCTCAGCACCTACCTGCACTTCAACGGGAACTGCCGCGAGGCGTTCGAGTTCTACCGATCGGTCTTCGGCGGTGAGTTCGAGATGCTCTCGACCTTCGCCGAGATGCCCCCGGACGTGAGCGTCCCCGAGGAGGAGCGCGACAACGTGATGCACGTGTCGTTCCCGATCGGGTCGAGCGTCCTGATGGGCAGCGACATGCCCTCGACGTTCGGCCCGCCCACGGAGATGGGGACCAACTTCTCGATCACCTACTCCTGCCCCAGCCGGGAGGAGACCGACGACCTCTTCGCCAAGATCTCGCAGGGCGGCGTCGTCACGATGCCGCTGGCCGACATGTTCTGGGGCGCCTACTTCGGCGCCTGCACCGACAAGTTCGGCATCAACTGGCAGTTCGACTGCGAGCAGCAGGCGCCGTAGCGAGCGTCCCGACCCGGCGTCGTTCGCCCGCTCCGGGGACAACTGCGGGAGGGCCGTCGCACGTACTAGTGACGCGGAAGCCTGAGTCCGGCAAGCCGCCATCGAAGCGCGGCCTCGCGGGGGCGAGTGCTCCGGCGCCAATCGGAGTGGCTGTGCGACATTCCAGACGGCTCATCCCGTTGGTTGCATCCGTGCTCCTGCTCGCCAGCGTGGCGTGCGGCTCCGACTCCGGGGCCGCGAACGCGACTCAAACGGGCGAAGCGGTGTTCGCCTCGAACTGCGCCGTCTGTCACGGACAGGGAGGTGAGGGGCAACGCGATTGGCGGGTCAGGAAGCCCGATGGAACGCTACCGGCACCGCCGCTGAACGGCGACGGGCACACCTGGCACCACGCAGACGGGCTCCTGTATCGCATCGTCAGCCAGGGCGGGAAGATGTTCGAGGATCCCAACTCCTCCGGCTTCAAGAGCGGTATGCCGGCGTTCGGCGATCGGCTGAGCCACGAGGAGATCATCGCCGTGCTCACGTACATCAAGAGCCTCTGGGCCGACAAGACCGAACAGGGATTCTCCATCCGGGAGTCCCAGGCCATGGTGAGCGAGCAGGATCCGTTCCCGACGGCCGGGAACTAGGATGTGGACCACCCCATCGGTGATGTCGCGGGGCGGGTACTGGTGGAGCTGGGGGGACTCGAACCCCCGGCCTTCTGACTGCCAGTCAGACGCTCTCCCAACTGAGCTACAGCCCCAGACAGCGGGGCCATCGTAGACACGGCCATTGCGGACCGGCAATCCGGCGCCCTGCCGGGCGGCGCTTGACCCCCCGCCGGGGGCAGCGGAGCATCGGCGGGACGGTGAGTCCGGAGGCCGGCAATGACGGACGCGATCCCCCCCGACAACGCAGACGGCCCGCCCCTGGCGCTGTCGCGACTCCGCGTCCTCGACCTGTCGCGGCTCGCACCCGGCCCCTACTGCACGATGCTGCTGGGCGACATGGGGGCCGACGTCCTCGTCATCGACGACGCGCGCGACGTCCGGGCGGAGCCGGCGGCCGCGCCGCGCGACGAAACCGCACTGCGCCGCGCCGCCTCGGACGCGACCCTGCGCCGCAACAAGCGATCGCTGGCCCTCAACCTCAAGACCGACCCCGCCCGCGAGGTCTTCTACCGCTTGGCGGACGAGGCCGACATCGTGCTGGAGGGCTTCCGTCCCGGCGTCGTGAAGCGCTTGGGGGTCGACTACGACACGCTGGCCGCCCGCAACCCGCGGCTGATCTACTGCTCGCTGAGCGGCTACGGGCAGACCGGGCCCTACGCCGCCCACGTGGGCCACGACATCAACTACATCGCGACCAGCGGTGCGCTCGCCGCCTCCGGCAGCGACGCGCCCGGCCCCGAGGGTTCCGGCCGGCCGGCCATCCCGCTCAACCTCCTGGCCGATTTCGCGGGCGGGGGCCTGATGGCCGCCTTCGCCATCCTCGCGGCGGTCGTCGCGCGTGAGCACACGGGCCGCGGGCAGTACATCGACCTCGCCATGTCGGACGGCGTGCTGTCGCTGCTGACCGCGCCGATGGCGGCGCACTTCGCGATCGGGACGGACCTGGCGCCGCGCAGCTACGTGCTCAACGGCGGCGCGCCCTACTACGACGTCTACCGCACATCCGACGGCCGCTGGTTCAGCCTCGGCGCGGTCGAGCCGAAGTTCTTCGCCAACTTCTGCACCGCGGTCGATCGGGAGGACCTGATCCCGCTGCAGAACGACGATGATCCCGCCGCCCGCGCCCGCCTGCGCGACGAGCTGGGCGCCATCTTCCGGACCCGCACCGCCGAGGAGTGGTTCGCGCTGCTGAACCAGACCGACGTCTGCGCCGCCCCCGTGCTCACCCCAGCGGAGGCCGCCGCCGACCCGCACAACCTCGCCCGCGAGATGATCCTCGACGCGCCCCGCCCGGACGGCTCCGGGGAGACGATGCGCCAGGTCGGGATCGCCGCGAAGCTCGGCGCGACCCCGGGCCGCGTGCGCACCGCCGCCCCCGCCCCCGGCCGCGATACCGACGCCGTGCTCCGGGACCTGGGCATGGACGCCGCCGCGATCGCGGCGCTGCGGGAGTCGGGGGCCGTGGCCTGAGCCGCCGCGATCAGGCCTCCGGGTCGCCCTCCAGGCCCGACGCCAGCGGGGCGCCGAGGGCGTGCTCGGCCATGCGCGGCAGGCCGAGCGGCTCGTCGGCCAGGGGATGGGCGCGGTGCACGCGCAGCCAGAGGAGCCCGCTGATCAGCGACAGCCCGCCGACGAGCGCCGCCGCGACCGCGAACGTCGCCGGGAGGTCGAGCCGGTCCGCCACCAGTCCCAGCACCGGCATGATGGGGACCAGCGCCACGCTGTAGACCATCAGGTTCAGCGACAGCACGGTCGCGCGCTGGTCGGACGGGACGCGGTGGTTGATGTAGCCGATCGTGAGCGGTCCGCTCACCGACCGGGCCAGCGGGATCAGCGCGATGAAGGCCAGGGCGCCGATGTGGTCCCAGGCCGCCGCGCCCGCGAAGCCGATCGTCGCCAGCAGCGCGACGATGGCCAGCGCCCCCGGCGTGCCGCCCAGCCGCAGCAGCCGGAAGGCCAGCAGCCCGCCCAGGACCGATCCCAGCCACATCGGCACCTGCAGCAGCGAGAACTCCCAGCCGATCGGGACGTCGTGACTGAGGAGGAACGGCTGGATCAGGATGACCATCACCATGGGGCAGGTGGTCAGGACGCCCCCCAGCGGCATCAGTGCCAGCACGGCCGGCCGCTCGCGGATGGTCCGCGCCGCCTCGCGGATGCCCCGCAGGTAGGACGCCGGCGCCGCGCCCGTCTCGTGATGGGGCGGCTCGCGGAACAGCGCCGTCGCGATCGCCAGCAGCGCCATCGTGCCGGCGCTCAGGAAGATCGTCGCCTGCATCCCCACCACGCCGGCCACCGGCCCCCCGGCCAGCGTCGCGGCGAGCACGCCCGCCGCGCTCAGCGCGGCGCCCCGCCCGGCGAAGCGTTCGAAGTCCCGCTCCCGGCCCAGTTGGCGCAGCGTGTCGTACAGCAGGGCGGCGTCGGCGCCCGAGGTGAACGTCAGCGCCGTCGCCCAGAGCATGTACGAGCCCAGGATGAGCGGGATGGTGTCGGCCAGCCCGAAGGCGAACATGGCGACCGTCGTCGTCACCGCGCCCAGGAGCAGCGACACACGCCGCCCCCAGCGGTCGGCGACGGCGCCCGTCGGCACTTCGGCCAGCGTCGCCATGAGCCAGAAAGGCGACTCGATCAGCGCGACCTGCCCCACGCTGAGACCCCGATCGAGCAGCAGAAAGGCGACGAAGATGGGGATCAGGAGCCACATCTCGGAGAGCAGCTTGAACACGTAGTAGACGCGGAGGTTGCGCTCATAGGCGCGGCGCAGGTCGGGCGGGGGCGGCGAGACGCGGGCGCGCGAGGACATGCGGCCCATCGTATGGGCCGCTTCCGCCCCGCCCAATCGCCCGCCCCGCTATCCTCCCGTGCGACCCTCAGAGGAGTTCCCCGTGGCGCCGCACCCCTTGGACCCGATCTTCCACCCCCGCTCCGTGGCCGTCGTCGGCGCGTCGAGCAAACGTGGTCCGGCGAGCTTCGTCGATCACCTGATCGAGCAGGGCTGCCCGCGGGTGTATCCGGTCAACCCGCGGGGCGGCGAGATCGCGGGCCTGCCCGTCTACCCGACGCTGGCGAGCATCCCCGGCCCGGTCGACCACGTCATCTCGTCGATCCCGGCCAGCCTGGTGGAGCCGATGCTGGAGGAGGCCGGCGCGAAGGGCGTCCGCAGCATCCACTTCTTCACGGCGGGCTTCGCCGAGACGGGCGAGGCCGATCGGCTGGCCCTGCAGGACCGCATCGTCCGGCGCGCCGGGGAGCTGGGCGTCCGCTTGGTGGGCCCCAACTGCCTGGGCCTCTACGTGCCCGCCAGCGGCCTGACCTTCGCCGGCGGCTGCGCGAAGGAGAGCGGCCCCGTGGCCTTCTGGGCGCAGAGCGGCACGAACGCCAACACCGCCATCTACGACGGCCAGTTGCGCGGGCTGCGCTTCTCGAAGGTGGTCTCGTTCGGCAACGCCGTCGACGTGAACGCCGCCGAACTCTGCCGCTACGCGCTCGCCGACCCGGAGACCGAGATCGTGGGCACGTACATCGAGGGCCTGCCCGACGCCCGCGACCTCTTCGCCGCGCTACGCGCACTGGCCGCCGAGAAGCCGGTCGCGCTGCTGAAGGGCGGCATGACGCAGGCGGGCGCGCGCTCCACCCGGTCGCACACGGCCTCCCTGGCCGGCAGCGCCGAGATCTGGCGGGCCGCGGTCGCGCAGGTGAACGCCGTCCTCGTCGACAGCATGGAGGAGGCGATCGACATGCTGGTCGGCTGGCGATACGACGCCGTGCCGCGGGGCGGCCGGGTGGCGCTGGTGGTCGGTGGCGGCGGGGTGTCCGTGCAGGGCGCCGACGACATCGCCGCCGCCGGGCTCACCCTGCCCGACCTGAGCGCCGCCACGGCGGAGGCCCTGCGCGAGATCACGCCGATCGCGGGGACCAGCATCCGCAACCCCGTCGATACGCAGGCGCTGTGGCGGGGCGTGGGCCTCGCCGCGACGCTGGAGGCCATCGCCGCGGACGACCACCTCGATGCGCTGATCGTCCAGGCCGGCCACGGCTGGGGCGCCGTCTCGAGCCCCGGCGACGCCCGCAAGCGGCAAGCGCGGCTGCTGTCCGAGCTGGAGCAGGCCACGCCCCGGCTGACCGAGATCGGCAAGCCGGTCGCAGTGGTGGTCCCCTCGTCGCACGAGCCCGCCAGCGCGCGGCTGAACGGCGAGCTGATGCAACAGATCGTCGCGGCCGGCTACCCAGCCTTCGGCAGCATCCCGGCCGCCGCCCGCACCCTGCAGCGGCTCGATCGGTGGCGCGCGCGGCGCGAGGCCCGCGGCTGAGCGCCGGCTCAGGGCGGCGGCGGCAGCTCGCGCCGCATGCGACGCATGGTCCGGGGGAAGCGGCCCGGCGTCCGCGACGACTTGCGGCAGGTGACCATCGATAGCTGCAGGGGCGCGCCGGGCCACGTCGCCGCCTGCGCGGCGGG
>JAPOXB010000082.1 GCA_026707335.1 Chloroflexota bacterium | reverse complement strand
ACGTTCACGTGCGGCTTCGTGCGTTCGAATCTCTCTCGCGCCATGGGATTCCTTCCTGCGCTCCTGGGCGGGGGCCGCGCGGCGGCCCCGGCACTCTATGCCTTCGCGGCCGCCTCGGCGACCGCCGCGGGCACCTCTTCGTAGTGATCGAACTCCATGCTGGATGTGGCGCGGCCCTGCGTCATGGAGCGCAGGGCCGTGGTGTAGCCGAAGGTCTCGGCGAGCGGGATCATGGCGCCCACGATCTGCACCGCGCCCCGCGCCTCGACGCCGTGCACCTGCCCGCGCCGGGCCGCGACGTCGCCGACGACGTCGCCGACGAAGCTCTCGGGCGTGGAGATCTCCAGCTTCATGATGGGCTCCAGCATGACCGGCTGGGCGCGGCGCATCGCCTCCTGGAAGCAGATGCTGGCCGCGGTCGTGAAGGCCATCTCGCTGGAGTCGACCTCGTGGTGGTTGCCGTCGAGCAGGGTGACGCGCACGTCGACGACGCCGTGGCCGCCCAGCACGCCGTTGCGCTGCGCCTGATCGACACCCTTGGCGACGGCGGGGATGTACTGCTGCGGGATCGCGCCGCCGCGGACCTCGTTCTCGAACTCGTTCTCGGAGCCGGGCGGGAGGGGCTCGACGCGCAGGATGACGTGCGCGAACTGGCCGCGCCCGCCGGTCTGCCGCACGAAGCGCGTCTCCTGCTCGGCCGCGCGGCGGACCGTCTCGCGGTAGGCGACCTGGGGCCGCCCGACGTTGCAGCCGACGCGGAACTCGCGCGTCATCCGGTCGACGATGACCTCCAGGTGCAGCTCGCCCATGCCGGAGATGATCGTCTGCCCCGTCTCCTCGTTGTACGCGGCGACGAAGGTCGGATCCTCCTCGGCGAGCTTGCGCAGCGCCTGGCTCATCTTGTCCTGGTCGGGCTTGCTCTTGGCCTCGATCGCGACCGAGACCACGGGGTCGGGGAAGCTGATGTCCTCCAGCACCACGGGGTCGCCCTTGGGCGCGAGCGTGTCGCCGGTGAAGGTGTCCTTGAGCCCGATCACGGCCGCGATGCCGCCCGCGTAGACCTCGTCGATCTCCTCCCGGCTGTCGGCGTGCATGCGCAGCAGCCGGCCGATGCGCTCCTGCTTGTGACGCGAGGTGTTGGTCACCGAGTCGCCGCTGCGCAGGACGCCCGAGTAAACGCGGGTGTAGGCGAGCCGCCCCACGTAGGGGTCGGTGACGATCTTGAAGGCCAGCGCGGCCAGCGGCGCGTCGTCGTCGGACGGGCGCTCGACCTCCGTGCCGTCGGGCTGCCGCGCGGTGATCGCCGGCACGTCGATGGGCGAGGGCAGGTAGTCGACGACCCCGTCGAGCAGGCGCTGCACGCCCATGTTCTTGAGCGCCGCGCCGCAGAAGACGGGCGTGAACTCGTTGGCGATGGCGCCGCGGCGGACCGCCTTGCGGATCTCGTCCAGGCCGAGCTCGTGCCCCTCCAGGTAGGAGATCATGATCTGCTCGTCGTGCTCGGCCAGGCGCTCCAGCATGGTGTCGCGCCAGCGCGCGGCATCGGCCTCCAGGGCCGGCGGGATGGGCCCCTCGACGGGCGGCTCGTCGCGCTTGCCGGTGTGCGTCCAGGCGCGCATCGCGATCAGGTCGACCACGCCGCCGAAGTCCTCCTCGGCGCCGATGGGCATCTGCACGGGCACGGGCAGCATGCCCAGCCGGTCGGCGATCATGTCCAGCGTGCGCTCGAAGTCCGCGCCCACGCGGTCCATCTTGTTGATGAAGCAGAGGCGGGGCACGCGGTACTTGTCGGCCTGCCGCCAGACCGTCTCCGACTGCGGCTCGACCCCGGCCACGGCGTCGAAGACGACGATCCCGCCATCGAGCACGCGCAGCGAGCGCTCCACCTCGACGGTGAAGTCGACGTGGCCGGGCGTGTCGATGATGTTGACGCGGTGGTCGCGCCACTCGGCGGTCGTCGCGGCGGCGGCGATGGTGATGCCGCGCTCGCGCTCCTGGTCCATGAAGTCCATGACCGCGGTGCCCTCGTGCACCTCGCCGATCTTGTAGGTGCGGCCGGTGAAGTAGAGGATGCGCTCGGTCACGGTCGTCTTGCCCGCGTCGATGTGGGCGATGACGCCGATGTTCCGGACGTACTCGATGGGGATGTCGCGGGGCATGGGGGCGGCGGTCCTACCAGCGGTAGTGCACGAAGGCGCGGTTCGCCTCGGCCATCCGATGGGTGTCCTCACGGCGCTTGACCGCCGTGCCTTGATTGTCCGAGGCGTCCATCAACTCCTGCGCCAGGCGCTCGGCCATCGAGCGGCCGCCGCGGGCGCGGGCCGCGGCCAGGATCCAGCGCACCGCCAGCGCGGCGCGCCGGTCGGCGCGGATCTCGACGGGCACCTGATAGGTCGCGCCGCCCACGCGGCGGGGCTTGACCTCCATCTGCGGCGTGACGTTGCGCATCGCCTGCTGAAAGACGTCGAGCGGGTCGCGGCGGGTGCGCTCCTCGATGTGGTCGAGCGCGCCGTAGACGATCCGCTCGGCCGTGCCCTTCTTGCCGTTGAGCATGACCTTGTTGATGAACTGCTGCAGGACGAGGCTGTTGTAGCGGGGATCGGGCTCGATCTTGTGCCGCTCGGGCCGGTTCCGGCGTGGCATGACGTTCCCAATCCCTGCGATCAGGCCGGCGCGGCCGTGGCCGGCCCGCCGGTGCGGCGGGTGCCGTACTTCGAACGGCCCCGCCGGCGGTCGCCGACGCCCTGCGCGTCGAGCGCGCCGCGGATGACGTGGTAGCGCACGCCCGGCAGATCCTTCACGCGCCCGCCCCGGATGAGCACCACCGAGTGCTCCTGCAGCGTGTGCCCCTCGCCGGGGATGTAGGCCGTGACCTCGATGCCGTTGGTCAGCCGCACGCGGCAGACCTTGCGCAGCGCCGAGTTGGGCTTCTTGGGCGTCATGGTGCGCACGGCCGTGCAGACGCCGCGCATCTGGGGCGAGCCGCGCCCCTCGCGGGTGCGGTTGGTCAGCGAGTTGTGGATGAAGCGCAGCGCGGGCGCCTTGGTCTTCTTGACCGTCCGCTTGCGACCGCGACGCACCAGCTGGTTGACCGTGGGCACGAACTCTCACCTTTGCCGGTTCCCGGGGGCGGCCCCGGGCACGCCGGATGGGGGTCACGACCGGACAAGACAATCAGAAAGGGCCCAGGCCGTCCGATAGAACCCTTCCGGCACGACGTGCCGGCGGTCGTCTCCGGTTTCGGCCTCGACCCGTACGGGGGACGTGAACCTCGGCGTACAGCAGCAAAGCCTAGGAGGGCTGGGCCCCGCCAGTCAAGGCCAGCGTCGGGCAGTTTACGGTCGGGGGCTACGACGCCTGCAGGACGCCGCGCTCCCGCAGCACCGACAGCAGGTAGGCCTGCGAGCGGTCGCCCTTGAGGCTGTTGCAGGCGCCGCAGAGGAGTTGCAGGTTCGTCAGGTGATGCGTGCCGCCCTGGCTCTGCGGGATGACGTGATCGACGGTGAGGTTGCGGAACGGGAAGAACACCCGGCAGCCGGCGCAGACGCCCTCCTGCTGCCCGTAGAGGTGGTGCTTGTGGGTGCGGTAGGCCGGCAGGTCGCCGATGTCCGTGCGCTGGGGGATGTCGTCGCGGCGGATGCAGCGGGCGAATGTGCGCGCGCGGTCGCGGAGCCGCCGCTCCACCAGCTCGGCCGCGAGGGGTGAGAGATCGATGCCGGTCCACTGGCGCTCGTGATGCTCGGCCGCGACGCAGGTGGTCGCGCAACCGGCGAACGGGTCCAGAACCAAATCGCCAGGTCTGGAGCTCGCCAGGATGATCCGGCTCAGGACGCGGTCATGTTTCTGCGTGGGGTAGCCCATGTAGTGCCGCGATGCTGGCTGGATGGCCGGGATCCGCCAGACTGCGTCGACCTTGCGATCGGTCACCGTTCGGTACATCAGGTTCCCATCGGCGTCTCTGCGATTCTTGAGCACGCCGTCAACGTTCACTCGCTGGAGTTGCCGGACGGGCTTCTCGCGCGGCTCTCGCTGCGGTGTGAAGACGTAGCGATCGGTCCGGGAGTAGAAGAGGATCTGGTCGTAGTTGCGCCCGAAGACCCGCTTCCCGACGCCGTACTTGTTGTAGTAGTGCCAGACGATCTCGTTCCGGAACTGCTGCGGCCCGAAGACGGCGTCCAGCAGGAGCTTGAGGTAGTGGCTCGCCGTCGGGTCGCAGTGCAGATAGAGGCTGCCGGTCTCCTTGAGCAGCCGGTGCGTCTCCAGCAGCCGCACCGCCATCATGATCAGGTAGGACTGCATCCCCGGACCATGGCTCTCGCCCGCCGCAGCGATGGCGGCGTAGACGGCCGGATTCTGCTCCGCGATCTCGCCGTGCCAAGCCAAGTCCACGTCGCTCAGCGTCCAGGTGTCCTTGAAGGCGGCGCCGGCCGCCTCGGACCCGATGGGGGCGCTGTAGGTCTTGTTGGAGTTGAACGGCGGGTCGAGGTAGATCAGGTCGACGCTGGCGCTGTTCATGCCGCGCATGATGGGCAGGTTGTCACCCGTCCAGATCGTCCGGTTGGCCCAGTTCGGATCGGCCATGCGGTCGCCCGGCGACGCTCGCTAGCGCGCGACCGCCAAGACGACGGCGAGGATGACGGATCGGGTGTGATGCGCCGGCCGGCCCCGCACCGGGACGGCCCGCGTCGGCGGGCCCTGGTCCTCCACGAGGTGCCCCCTCTCGGCAACGGACGGGTGGGGACTTGCCAGTCATCCCAACAGTCGCGCGTGAGCCTTGAGGGGGCGGGGAACCCACCCCTGGCCGATGGCCCACGCGGGGACATGCTCGAATGACTGGCAAGTCGGAGGGAAGCTAAGGGACGAAGAATCGGAGCGTCAAGCAGGAGCAAGCTGAGGCGCTGCTAGGCAGGCATGCGGATCCGCCCCGCGAGAGCCGGTAGTTTGACGACGGGCACCGTCAGGATCGCAACGCAAATCTCGGAAGAAGGCAGCCCACCGTGGGCGACCTGCTATCGTTTGGTGGTGGAGCGCCGGGGGATCGGACCCCGTGGAGCCTCGTGTAAAGGAAGCCCAGAGACCTACTCGCGCCCCATAGTGCGAGCCCCCGAGTCACACTCTCGGGGGCTTTCTCATGCCTCGCTCTCCCCATTGCCGTCGACGATGCGCATCGCGTAGTCGAGAGTCCCGGTGAAGTACGTCAGCCAGCGTTCTCGCTCGGTCAGCGTCCACTCACCGGAGCGAGGAAGCTGCTGAACCGCCGCCTGAATGCCGCGAAGGTCCGCACCTTCGAGAACGGACACCGAGCTCTCACCTGCGTCGACGACTTGCTCTGTAGCGCGGGGGCGGCGCTGCTGCCGTGTTTCTGGCGTGGGGCTTCGCCGCTGGGCCTTCCGGGAGACGAGTTGGGCCTCGACACAGAGACCTAGGAACAGCGTGATCATCTTCTGCCGCTGGGCCGCAGGCTCATATTGACGGAACGCATCCCCGATTTTGATCTCATCGTCTTCGGACGGATCCACCAAGAGGAAGACGGGTGCGTATGCCTCACGCAACACTTCAGCGAGCAGGCTGGCGTAGTCGTCCTGCCCCGCTCGAGCGATCCGCTCCATCGCGGCGGTCCGTCGATTCTCCGCGTCGATGAGCCCCAGGAATCGCAGCGCCACGAGCGTGCGAGCACGGTTCCCCGGCGGAACGCCAATCGCGCCGAGAGTGTCCGCCGTGATGACTTCGGGGAGCCCGCGATCCCTGACCCGCTCCATCACGGCCAGCACATTCTGGACCGGGGCGTAGGGGCCGCGGGGCGGTTCAGTAAGTTGTTGATTCACTCTGCACCTCCGTGATGCACACAGTCTAGTGATCACCGTGACTCGCGTCAACGATCATAAAGTATTCCATCAAATCACTTGTGCTCGGCACAACAGGGCGGCAGACTGCCTGCACCGGATGGAGGACGGCGATGAAGGAATCCCCTCGACTAGAGCGAATCAAGGGTGGCTGGGCCGCACGCGGCGACGGGTGGGCAGTTCATGGCCAGTCAAGAGATGACGCCTTACAGCGATTCTGGGAGGCAGTCGAGCGCCATGGGGCAATCGACCGTCGACCCCTCCCTGAGCCAGAACCCACGCGGTGAATCCGGGTACGTTCCGGCGAATCCGCCACTCGAACCACCGCGAGGCTAAGTCGATCGCCGCATGAGACAGGGGGTGAGGGTCACACCCCCGCGTACGAGTGCAGACCGCTGATCCACAGGTTGACGCCCAGGTAGGTGAAGAGGACGGCGGCGAAGCCCAGCACCACGATCCAGGGGCCGGGGGGCAGCCAGGAGCGGCGGCGGCGCGGGCGGGCGGTCTGCCCCGGGCCGGGGGCAGCGGGCTGCAGGCCGCGGGCGTGCAGGTAGACGGCGAAGATGAGCCAGGTGACCAGGGCGGCGGTCTCCTTGGGGTCCCAGCCCCAATAGCGGCCCCAGGCGTCGTTGGCCCAGAGGGCGCCCAGGGCGATGCCCGCGCCCAGCAGCGGGAAGCCGATCAGCACGGCCCGATGCGTGAGCTCCTCGGCGCGGCGGGGAGCGGGCAGCCAGGCGATGCGCTGTCGCCGGTTGCCCTGCACGAGGTGCATCACGGCGGCGCCGAAGGCCACGGCCAGCACCGCGTAGGCCAGCAGCATCACCGAGACGTGGATGGTGAGCAGGGTGGGATTCTGCAGCGCCGGCACGAGCGTCTGCTGGCCCTCGCTGGGGAAGACGAGGGCGCTGGCGTAGAGGCCGAAGGCGACGGGCATCACGAACGCCCCCAGCAGGCGCGTGCGGTATTGGCGCTCGAAGAGGACGTAGACGAGCGCGATGGCGAAGCCGAAGGCCATGGAGAACTCGAACAGGTTGCTGAACGGCGCGTGGTCGAGGGCGATGGTGCGGAAGATGAGGCCCAGCCCGCCGAAGACGACCGACGTCCAGGCGGCGAGGGTCGCCAAGCCGCCCACGGTGCGGGGGCGGGGGGCGCGGCCGGGCGGCGTCTCCGGGAGCGGCGGGGCGGTCGGACCGTTGGCGGCGGCGCGCCGAAGGAGCGGCGCCGGGACGGCGGGGACCAGCCGCGTTAGCCAGGGAGCGGCGGCGAAGCCGATGTAGAGCGGCGCCGCGACTCCCGCCGCGACGAGCCCCGACCAGAGGAAGTAGAGGGCGAGGTCTTCCACGCTAGCCCTCCGGGTCGTCCGCGGCGGCGGCGCGCTCGGCGACGGCGCGCAGGGCGGCGGCGCGGGTGGGGGCGGCGGTCCCGCCGAAGGTCAGGCGGCGGAAGCCCTCGGCCCAGGGGATGCGCCCCTGCGCGGCGGCCTCGGCCTGGCGCTTGCGCATGCGCTCGCTCAGCTCCTCGCGGGTCGACTGGACCTGGCTGGCGTGGCAGAGCAGCGCCTCGATCTTGCGGTCGAACTGCCGGCCGACGTCGACGAAGTAGTCGGGCTCGCGGCTGCCGGTCAGCAGCACGGTGTTGACGCGGTGCCAGCCCAGGCCGGCGTCGGCGTGGCCGGGGAAGTAGTGCGGCGTGCGGGCCAGGGGGAAGGCGGCGTCGAGCGCGACGAGGCCCACGGTGCGGTGGTCTCGGTGGTTGAAGCCGCGGTAGCCGTCCCAGGTGATGAGCAGGTCGGGCCGCTGCTCGCGGATCACGCGCACGATCCGCTCGCGCAGCTCGGCCGAGTCCTCGACGAAGCCGTCGGGCCAGCGCAGAAAGATGCACTCGGCGACGCCCAGGCGGGCGGCGGCGGCCTGCTGCTCGGCCTCGCGCACGCGGGCGAGGTCCCAGGCGAGGAACGTGTCGTCCTTGCTGCCCTTGTCGCCGCTGGTGACGAGGCAGAAGCTGACCCGCCAGCCGTCGTCGGCGAGGTTGGCGACCGTGCCGCCGCAGGAGAACTCGATGTCGTCCGGGTGCGCCATGACGACGAGGGCGCGGCGGGGGCCGTCGGCGGGGCCATCGGTCGGGGACGCGGCGGTGGGAGTGGCGGTGGTCATCGCCCGCAGTCTATCGCCGTCGGGGGCGGGGAGGGCGCGGCCTCAGGAAGCGTGGCACGAGGCGGCGCCGGTCGCGTGGCGCTCCAGCAGATCCTCGTACACGTCGACGATCTGCTCCGTGACGACGTTCCAGTCGAAGCGCTGCACCGAGTCCGCGGCGGCGGCGGCGAAACGGGCGCGCAGATCGTCGTTGGCGAGCAGCGCCTCCAACCGCTCGGCGAAGGGCTCGGGGCAGCGCCAGGAGATCAGGTGGCCCGTCTGGCCGTCGCGGACGGTGTACTGCAGGCCGCCGACGCGGGTGGCGATGACCGGCGTGCCGCAGGCCAGCGCCTCGACCGCGACGAGGCCGAAGCTCTCGTAGTAGGAGGGCACGACGCAGACGTCGGCGGCGCGGTAGTACTGGGCCAGCATGTCGCGATCGACGGCGTCCAGGAAGTGCACGCGGTCGCCGATGCCCTGCCCCTCGGCGAGCCCGCGCAGCCGCGCCCGTTCGGCCGCGTCGGCCGCGTCGCCGCCGACGATGACGACGCTGAGCGCCGGCTCGACGTCGGCCAGGGCGGCGGCGCGGACGAGGATGTCGACGCCCTTGAGCCGCTCCAGCCGCCCGACGAAGAGGGCGGTGGGGCCGGCGGGGAGGCCCAGCGCGCGCCGCGCCCGGCCGCGGTCGTGGGACGGCGGGGCGGGGCGGAAGCGCTCCAGATCGACTCCGCCCGGCACGACGCTGACGCAGTCGGCGTCGGCCCCGTACAGCTCGACGAGGAAGCTCTTCTCGTGCGGGGTGGCGCAGATCAGGCGGTCGGCCCGGGCGACGATGCCGCGCTCGGCGTCGATGCGCAGGGGGGGCTCGCGCTCGGCGCGGCGGGCGCGGTTCTTCACCTCGCCCAGGGTGTGGAACATCGCTACGTGGGGGCGGCGCCAGTCGTCGGCCAGGGCCATGCCGGTGACGGCCGAGATCCAGTAGTGGGAGTGGATGAGGTCGTAGGGGGCGCCGCGGGCGGCGGGCTCCGCGTCCTGCTCGACGAATGCCTGCACGCCGGCCCGGAACTCGGCCTCGACGGCGTGCACGCCGAGGGGCGGCAGGGGGGAGGGAGGCCCGGCGGCGATGTGGACGACGCGCACGTTGCGGTCGAGCGGGACGACAGCGGGCAGGTCGGGGTCGTCGCGGCGGGTGAAGATATCGACGCGGCGGCCGGAGCGGCCCAGCCGGCGGGTGAGGGCGTCGATGTAGACGTTCATGCCGCCGGCCTTGGTCGTGCCGGGCACGGCGAGCGGCGAGGAGTGCGTGCTGAGGAAGGCGAGCCGCTGCAGGTGGTGCGACATCAGGCGGCGCCCCCGTCGGCCGCGGCGCGGCGCAAGTCGAGTCGGGTGACGGGGCTGGGCTTCGCGCCGAGCTGGAACTTGTACGGCTCCTCGCCGCGCAGGAAGTCGACCCGTGCGAGCCCGCGCTCGATGGCGTCCCGCACGACGAAGACCTTGGAGGCGAGGCCCACGGACAGTTCACGCAGGCCGGGGTCGTAGCCGCTGTTGTACATCTGCAGTTCGCCGCAGGCGCGGAAGCAGAGCACCGCCGCCGCGCGCTTGCCGTCGACGTGGAAGAAGTAGAGCCGCAGCAGGCCCGCCGGCCCCATGCGCCGGGCGAGCCCCTGGAAGAATGCAGTCATGCGGGGCGTGAGGAAGTCGGCCTTGTCGCCGCGGGAGGCGGCCATCAGCGCCAGGAACTCGGGCATCGCCCCGAGCAGCGCGTCGGGATCGTCGATCGCCTCCAGGCTGACGGTCGCGCCGCCGTCGAGGAGGTTGCGCATCTTGCGCCGCACCTCGCGGCGGTGGCGCGTGCGGATGGCGGCCAGGTAGCCGTCCCAATCGGGCGCGAGCGCCAGCACGGGACAGACCGCCTCGGGCTCGGATTGCACGTCCCAGCCGCGGGCGGCGGCGGCCGGCAGCAGCTCGAGCGTGGCGGAGCCGTGCGGCAGGCCCGGCAGCGACAGCGAGCTCGCGCCGGCGGCGTCGAGGTGGTCGAGTAGCGCGCCAACGACGTCGGCCTCGCGCCCCGGCGCGGCCACGATGTCCATGTAGTCACAAACGTCGGAGTCGCCGATGAGGTGTGCGGCGGCGTCGCGCCGCATCAGCGGCAGCACGCCGACCAGCTCCTCCCCGTCGCGGACGGCCTGCAGGTCGAGGCGGCAGCCGTCCGCTCCGGGACCGGCCGCGAAGGCGTCCCACCAGGCCGACTGGAACTCGGGCGTCGCGAATGCCCCGGCCGGCGGGCGGGCGCGGGTCAGCAAGGCCGTCCACTCCGGGCTCACGCTGTCCCAGGTGGCGGGGCGAATGCTGAGGCTCATGGGCGGGATCTCAGCGGCCCTGCTGGCCGACGAGGGCGAGGAACTCGGTGCGGGTCTCGGGCTGCGACTGGAAGGTGCCGCGCATGGCGGAGGTGACCATGCGGCTGCCGGGCTTCTTGATCCCTCGCATGGTCATGCAGAGGTGCTCGGCCTGCACCGCGACGGCCACGCCGTCGGGCTCCAGCGCGTCCATCAGCGTGTCCGCGACCTGCGAGGTCAGGCGCTCCTGCAGCTGCGGGCGGCGGGCGACCGCGTCGACCAGGCGCGCGATCTTGCTGATCCCCACGACCCGGCCCCGCGGCACATAGGCGACGTGGGCGCTGCCGTGGAACGGCAGCAGGTGGTGCTCGCACATCGAGAAGAAGGGGATGTCGCGCAGGATGACCATCTCATCGTGGCCCTCCTCGAAGCCGACCCGCAGGAGCGAGGCCGGATCGGTGCGCATGCCCGCGAAGACCTCGGCGTAGGCCTCGGCGATGCGCCGGGGGGTGTCGCGCAGGCCCTCGCGGTCGGGATCCTCGCCGATCGCGAGCAGCATCTCCCGCACGGCGTCCTCGAGACGCGCCGAGTCGAAGGTGAAATCGGTCGTGGTGTCGAGTTCGAGGGTCATGCCACCTCCGCAGCTGGGCGCGCCCAGCCTAGCGGACGCACGGCTCCCGGCCCGCCGGCCGGCGAGGTCAAGCGAGCGCCGCTTCGACGGCGGCGATGTCGACGGGCACATCCTGGACGTCGGCCTCGACCGACAGCGCCGTCTCGGGGTCCTTGAGGCCGGAGCCGGTGATGATGCAAACGACGCGGGCGCCGCTCAGGTCGATGCCGCGCTCCGGCAGAGCGAGGAGCCCCGCCACCGAGGCCGCCGAGGCGGGCTCGCAGAAGACGCCCTCCTCGCGGGCGAGGTGGCGGTACGCCTCGAGGATCTCGGCGTCGCTGACGGCCTGGATGTCGCCGCCGGATTCGTCGCGGGCGGCGATCGCGCCGCGCCAGGAGGCGGGGTTGCCGATGCGGATCGCGGTCGCGACGGTCTCCGGGTGCTCGACGATCGCGCCGGAAACGATCGGGGCCGCGCCGGCGGCCTGGAAGCCGAGCATGCGCGGCGGCCGGGTGAGCCGCTCCTCGGCCTGGTAATCGCGGTAGCCCATCCAGTAGGCGGTGATGTTGCCCGCGTTGCCGACCGGCATGCAATGGACGTCGGGGGCGTCGCCGAGCGCATCGACGATCTCGAAGGCGGCGGTCTTCTGGCCCTGGAGGCGATGCGGGTTGACCGAGTTGACGAGCGCAATGGGGCGGCGGGCGGTGATCTCGCGGGCCAGGCCGAGCGCGTCGTCGAAGGAGCCCTGCACGGCCAGGATGTGGGCGCCGTGCACGACCGCCTGGGCCAGCTTGCCCTGCGCGATGGAGCCGCGCGGGACCAGCACGTAGGCCGTCAGCCCGACGCGCGCGGCGTAGGCGGCGGCGGAGGCGCTGGTGTTGCCGGTGGAGGCGCAGAGCACGGCCTCGTGGCCCTCCTCGACGGCCTTGGCCACGGCCAGGACCATGCCGCGGTCCTTGAAGGATCCGGTGGGGTTGCAGGATTCCAGCTTGAGGTGCACCGACGCCGCGCCCGTGGCCCGTTCCAGCGCGGGCGCGCGGACGAGCGGGGTCGCGCCCTCGCCCAGGCTGATGCGGGGCGTCGCGTCGGTCAGGGGCAGGTAGGCGGCGTAGCGGGCGAGCACCCCCGCGGCGTCGCTGGGCGCCCGCCGACCGGCCGCGAGCCCTGCGGCCGGGTCAGGCATTGCGCGACTCGGCCTGCTGGCGGATATGGCCGCGGATCTCGCGGATCTCCTGTTCCAGGTCGGAGATCTGGCGGCGGCGCAGCTTCTCCTGGAACCCCAGCAGCCGTTCCGTGTCGCGCTGCAGCAACTCGCGCAGGTCGTCGAAGGCGGCGCGGAGGTCGCCCAGCGCGCGCTCGTGCTGGTCGGCCCGCGTGCGAGAGCGCTCCAGCGACCGCTCGAACTCGGCGAAGCGGGCCTGTATCTGCTCGTGCTCGCTCTGCATGGCGCCCACCCGGGCGATGGCGGCTTCGTTATCGACGCGCATGGACTCGAAGCGGTCGCGCAGGGCCTCCGCCTCCTCCCGCGATCGCTCGCTGTCCTCGAAGCGCTCCTGGACACGGCGCGCCAACTCCGAGAAGCGCTCCAGCCGATCGCCCATCTCCGTGAAGAGGCGGTCGTGCCCCTCGATCTCGGAGCTGGCGGTGCGGCCGTCGTCCTGCAGGCGCCGCAGCGCCTCGCTCACGGCCTCCAAGCGCGCGTTGAGCCCGGCGACGTTGATGTCGCTCTGCTCCAGGCGCTGGTTGACGACCGACATGGTCTCTTGCGCCCGCTGCGACATCTCCTCCGCCACGTGCACCTTCTCGGCGCCGGTGAGCGCCGCCTGTTCGGCGAATTCGGTGCGGCGGCGCAGTTCGCCGCGTTCGTCGCGCTCGGCCTGCATCTCCGCGCGGAGTTGGCGGCCCAGGAGCTCCATCTGCTCGGAGTCCTGGCCCAGGGCGGCCTGGATGCGCTCGGAGCGTTCGCGCAGCAGGCGCACGTCCTCGGGCAGGTCGGAGAGGATCTTCAACTGCGCGACGACATTCGCGGCGCCGCTCTCGGCGCGCTGGCTGGCTTCGCTGATCTGCCAGAGGCGCGTGCGGTCTTCCTGCGTCTGCGACTCGATCTGCGACAGCTTCGCCTTGAGGCTGCTGACTTCCGCCTCGAGCCAGTCCACCACGCCGGCGATTTGGTCGGGGTCGTTGCGCGTCGTCATGGGCGGCTCCCAATGCGGATGCGGACGGCCAAGTCGCGCACGACGTCGAGCATGGCGGCCGTCGCCATGAAGCGATCGATGTCCGACTCGCGCGCCTCGTGCGTCGTGATGATGATCTCCGCGGTTCCCGCCACCGCGTCCGCCTCGACCTGGAGCAGGGAGGCGATGCTGATGTGGTTCGTGGCGAAGACACGGCCGATCTCGGCGATGACGCCGGGGCGGTCGCGGACCAGCACACGCAAATAATACCGCATGCGCAGCTCGCCCCGGGGCACGAAGCGGGGCGCGGAGGGGTCCGTCCCGCCTGCGGCGCCGGCCCAGGGCCGCCGCGACCCGGCGCGCACGCCGTTGGCCACGACGTCCAGCACGTCCGCCACGACCGCGCTGGTGGTGGGCCCCGACCCAGCCCCCTCGCCCTCGAAGATGGCGCGGCCCAGCAGGTCGCCCTCAACGGCGACGGCGTTGAGCACGCCGTCGACGCGGGCCAGCGGGTCGTGGGAGTCGAGCAGGGCCGGATGCACGCGCACGTCCAGCGCGCCGGCGGGGTCGCGGCCGGCGATGGCGAGCAGCCGGATCACGTAGCCGAGGTCGGCGGCGAAGCGGAAGTCGCTGGCGCTGAGGGCGGTGATGCCCTCGCGATAGACGTCGTCGGGGCGCACGCTCGTGTGGAAGGCCAGGCTGGCCAGGATGGCGAGTTTGAAGGCGGCGTCGATCCCCTCCACGTCGCTGGCGGGGTCGGCCTCCGCGTAGCCGCGGCGCTGGGCCTCGGCCAGGGCGGCGTCGTAGGACGTGCCGTCCTGCGCCATCGCGGTGAGGATGAAGTTCGTCGTGCCGTTGATGATCGCGTGCAGGGAGCGGATGTCGTTGGCCTGCAGGTCGCGCGTGAGCGGGGCGATGATCGGGATGCCGCCGCCCACGCTGGCCTCGTAGAGCAGCGCCGCGTCGTGCTCCTGCGCCAGCGCCAGCAGCTCCGGGCCTTGCCGCGCCATGACCTCCTTGTTGGCCGTGACGACCGACTTGCCCGCCCGCAGCGCCGCCGCGATGCAGTCGGCGGCGGGCTCCATGCCGCCCATCAGCTCCACCACGATATCGACGTCCTCGCGCGCGGCGAGGGCGCGTGGGTCGCTGCTGAGCAGCGCCGCGTCGACGCCGGGGCGGGGGCGGTCGGCGTCGCGCACGGCGACGCCGCGGATCTCGATCCGGCGGCCCGAGCGCTCGGCGTAGGTCGCCGCGTTGTCGCGAAGCGCGTCGTAGACGCCGCGTCCCACGACGCCGAGGCCCAGGAGCCCCACGCCGATCGGGGCGGCCCCGGCGGACCCTTGCGAAGCGACTGTGGCTTGCGCGCTCATCGCGGGCCGGCCCGGCCTAGGCGGAGTCCTCGGATGTGTCGGGCGCGTCGGGTGTGTCGGGCGCGTCCGATGTCTCGGCCTCAGCGGTCTCGGCCTCAGCGGTCTCGGGCGCGGCGTCCTCGGGCTCGGGATCGGCAGGCGCCTCCGCCTCCGCGGTGGACGCTTCCGTCTCCGCGTCCTCGTCCGCGTCGGCGGCGGGAGCCTCGGCATCCTCCGCCGCCGCCGGAGCGGCGTCCTCCGCGTCGGCCGCCTCGGCGGGAGCAGCCGCCTCCGCCTCCGTCGGGGCGTCGGTGTCGGGGGTCTCGGGCGCCACGGGCGTCTCGGGCGCCTCGACGACCGCCGGGGCCTCCGCCGCCGCCGGGGCCTCGGCCTCGGGCGCGACGGCCTCAGGCGCCTCCTGCGGAGCGGGGGCTTCCGCCTCGGCGGGCGGTTCCGTCGCCGCGGGCGGGCGCTGCGCCTCGAAGCGGGCGGCGCGGGTGGCCTGCCGGTAGGCCGACGTGGCCCGCAGGTGCGAGGCCGTGTAGGGCAGCAGGGCGACGTGGCGGGCGCGCTTGATGGCGCGGGTCAGCTTGCGCTGATCTTTGGCCGTCAGCCCGGTCTTGCGGCGCGGCTCGATGCGGCCCCGGTCGGAGACGAGCCGCCGCAGCCGGTCGACGTCCTTGTAGTCGATCGTCTCGACTTCGGCCGGCACGAACATCGGCGCCTTGCGTCCGCGGCGGCGGCCTCGGCGGTCGCCATCGCCGCGGCCGCGGCCGCCGCCATCATCGCGCTCGCGGCGCGAAGAGCCGCCGCGCGGGGTCCGGGCGGCAGGTGGGGCGGCGGGGGCCGCCGGGGCGGGGGCCTCGACGGGCGGGGCGGGATCGGAAGCGGGCGCGCCCGCTTCGGCGTCGGTCGTCATGGGGCGGTCTCCTCTGGAATCCCCCGCCTCGACCGTCGCCGCCACGCGGCGGCGCGCCGGGCCGGGGATGCCCTATTCAAAGGGCAGGTCGTCGGGGTCCACGCTGCCGGCGCCGCCGCCGCCGCCCGGACTCCCGGAATCGTCAGCGTAGTCACCGCCCCCGCGGCGGTCGAGAAACTGGATGTCCTGCGCGACCACCTCGGTCATGAAGCGGCGCTGTCCCTCCCGATCCTCATACTCGCGGGTTTGGAGGCGGCCCTCGACGTAGACCGAGCGGCCCTTGGCGAGGTACTGGCTGGCCAGTTCGGCGAGCCGCGCCCACGCGACGACGCGCACCCACTCGGTCTCCTCGCGGCGCTCCCCGTCTTGCGTGGTGAAGCGACGGCTGCAAGCGACGCTCATCGTGGCGACGGCGCGGCCGTTGGCGGTGTACCGCATCTCTGGATCCCGGCCGAGGTTGCCGATGATCTGGACTTTGTTGAGGCTGGCCATGGGATATCCGTCTCCGCCCCGGCGCCGCTGCGCGGACCGGCCGGGGGCTACTCGTCGGTGCGGATGATGAGGTGCCGCAGCACGCTCTCGTCGATCCGCAGCGCGCGCTCGACTTCGGGGTTGCCGGCGCCGTCCTCGCTGGTGAACTCCGTGATGACGTAGTGCCCCTCGAAGTTGCGGCGGATGGGGTACGCCAAGCGGCGGCGGCCCCAGTCGATCACGTCGGTGACGGTGCCGCCGTTCTCGCTGACGAGGCTGCGCAGCCCCTCCATGCGGTCGGGGATCTGCTCGGCGTTCACGTCGCCGCTGAGGACGACCATCATCTCGTAGGCTCTTGCCACTGCGCACTCCACATCCGCCCGCGAACCAGTCGCCGGGCGGTGGCGGTCAGTATAGCCAACCCCGGCCACCGGGACGTGTACGCACGGAACACGACCCGTCGTGGGGCTCAGTCCGGCACGCCCGGCACCGGGAAGCCCGCCACGAGATCGCCGACCTCGGCGCGGACGGCGGCGTGCGCGGTCTCATCGTCGATGTCGTCCAGCACACGGCCGATCAGGCGCGCGATGACCCGCATCTCGTCCGGGCCCATGCCGCGGGTCGTCAGCGCTGGCGTGCCGATGCGGATCCCGCTCGTCACGGTGGGGCGGCGCTCGTCGTAGGGGATGGTGTTCTTGTTCACGGTGATGCCGGCCGCGTCGAGGGCCCCCTCGACGGCCTTGCCGGTCAGGCCGCGCACGCCGACGTCGACGAGCAGCAGGTGCGTGTCGGTGCCGCCGGAGACGAGCCGCAGCCCCTCGCCCTGCAGCGCGTCGGCCAGCGCTCGCGCGTTCTCGATGATGCGGATCGCGTAGTCGCGGAACTGCGGCGCGGCGGCCTCGCGGAAGGCGACGGCCTTGCCGGCGATGACGTGCATGTGCGGGCCGCCGGAGGTCCCTGGGAAGACGGCCCGATCGATCGCGCGGGCGTGGTCGGCGTCGCTGAGGATGAATGCCGAGCGTGGGCCGCGCAGCGTCTTGTGCGTCGTCGAGGTGATGACCGGGGCGGGGCCGACGGGCGTCGGGTGCTGCCCGGCCGCGATGAGCCCGGCGATGTGCGCCATGTCGGCCATCAGGACCGCATCGACGCTGCGCGCGATCTCGCCCGCGCGCGCGAAGTCGTACTGGCGCGGGTAGGCCGTCGCGCCGATCACGATCACCTTCGGGCGCACCTCGCGGGCGACGGCGGCCATGGCGTCGTAGTCGATGCGCTCCGTCTCGCGGTCGACGCCGTAGGAGGCGAAGTTGAACCACTTGCCGGAGACGTTGACCTTGAGGCCGTGCGTCAGGTGGCCGCCGTGGTTGAGCTCCAGTCCCAGGGCGATGTCGCCGGGGTTCATCAGCGCGAAGTAGGCGGCCAGGTTGGCCTGGCTGCCCGAGTGCGGCTGCACGTTGGCGTGCTCGGCGCCGAACAGCGCCTTGACCCGCGCGATGGCGAGCTCCTCGACCTCGTCGACGAAGTCGCAGCCGCCGTAGTAGCGCCGGCCCGGATAGCCCTCGGCGTACTTGTTGGTGAGGATCGACCCGACCGCGGCCAGGACGGCCGGGCTGGTGTAGTTCTCCGACGCGATCATCTCCAGCGACTCCCGCTGGCGCCCGGCCTCACGGCCGATCGCGGCGGCGACGTCCTCGTCGGCGGCGGCGAGCAGATCGGGCGGGGCGGTCTGGACCATGGCGCTCTCAGCGTACGCGCCGGGGCGCGGCCCCGGCGTCGGGGGGCGAGTCTATGGCCGGCTCGGGCCAGCGGCAATGCGGCGTGAACTAGTCCTCCCGGGAGACGGCCCAGCCATCGACGGAGGCGGCGCCGGCCGACAGCAGGACCTCCGCGCAGGCGTTGAGCGTCGCGCCGGAGGTGGTGACGTCGTCGACGACGAGGACGGCGCGGTCGTGCACGCGGGCGGGGTCGGCGGCGAAGGCGCCGCGCACGTTGGCGAGGCGGGCGGCCCGATTGGGCTGGCGGACCTGCTGCGGCGTGCGCCGGCGACGCCGCAGCGCCCGCTCGTCGAAGGGACGCCCGACCCGATCGGCCAGCAGCCGCCCGAAGACGGCGGCCTGATTGTGCCCGCGCCGGCGCCGGCGGCCGCCGGGCATCGGCACGGCCGTGACGAGGTCGAGGTCCGTTGCAAGACCGCTGAGGTCCGCGACGTCCAGCATCGGCGCCGCGGTGGCGGTGAGGCTCTGGTACTTGACGGCCAGCACGGCCCGGCGCGCCGCGCCCTCGAACACGAAGGCGGCGCGCAGCGAGCGCAGCGACGGCGGCTCGCGGCGGCAGCGGTCGCAGACGGAGGCGGCGGGATCGTCGCTTGGGTCCCAGCAGCGCGGGCAGCGCGGCAAGACCGCGGGCGTGAACGCGGCGCGGCAGTCGTCGCAGAGGAGGGCGCCGTCGGCGGCGCAGACGGCGCAGCGGGGCGGGAAGAGGAAATCGGCGGCGAGGCCGCGCCAGCGGCGCAGCCGATCGCGGTCGATGACGTCGGTTCGCACGGTGCGCCTCTCCCCACTCGGCCGGGCAAAGATAGACTGCGGGCATGACGATCACCGTGCAGCTCTTCGCCAGCCTGGCCGAGTCCGCGGGCGCGCGGCGGATCGAGTTGCCGCTCGACGGGGCGACGACGGCGGGACGCCTGACCTGCGCCGTGATCGAGCGCTACCCGGCGCTGGCGGCCATGCGCGACTCCGTGATCGTGGCGGTGAACGCCGAGTACGTCTCGGCCGACTTCCCGATCCGCGCCGGCGACGAGGTGGCGCTGATCCCGCCCGTCAGCGGCGGCGCTCCCGGCCCGGACGACGGCTCCGACGCGTACTTCCGCATCACCGATGCCCCACTCGACGTGGCGGCGATGCACGACCTGGTGCTGCGCCCCGAGGCGGGCGCGGTTTCGGTGTTCAGCGGCGTCGTGCGGAACAACAACCTGGGCCGCGAGGTGGACTACCTGGAGTACGAGGCCTATCCGGCCATGGCCTGCAAGATCATGCGTCAGATCGCCGAGGAGGTGCGGGCGCGCTGGGAAGTCTGCGCGGTGGCGATGCACCACCGCCGCGGCCGCCTGGAGATCGGCGAGGCCAGCGTGGTGATCGCGGTGTCCTCGCCGCACCGCCGGGAGGGCATCGAGGCCTGCCACTACGCGATCGACCGGCTGAAGGCGATCGTGCCCGTGTGGAAGAAGGAGGTCTGGGCGGACGGGGAGCACTGGATCGAGGGCAGCCTGACTCCCCAGGCGGAGGCGCGCGGGGCGGACTAG
>JAPOXB010000161.1 GCA_026707335.1 Chloroflexota bacterium | reverse complement strand
GCCGTCCGATCGAGGCGCTGCTGGCGGCGCCAGGCCTCGATGCGGGCGTGGTCGCCGCTGCGCAGGATGTCGGGGACGGTCCAGCCGCGGAAGTCGGGCGGACGGGTGTAGTGGGGGTACTCCAGCAGCCCGTCCTGGTGCGACTCCTCGGCCAGTGACTCGGGGGAGCCGAGCGCGCCGGGCAGCAGCCGCACGACCGCTTCGGCCAGGACCATGGCCGGGATCTCGCCGCCGCTGAGCACGTAGTCGCCGATCGAGATCTCGTCGTCGGCGAGGTGCTCGCGCACGCGCTCGTCGATGCCCTCGTAGCGGGCGGCCATGAGGATGAGGCGGGGCTCGGCGGCGAGCTCGCGGGCGATGGCCTGGGTGAAGGGCCGGCCCTGGGGGGTGAGCAGGACGGCGCGGCCGGACGGCGCGGCGGCGGCCCGCAGCGCCTCGACGGCGGCGAACCAGGGCTCGGGGCGCATGACCATGCCGGCGCCGCCGCCGTAGGGCGCGTCGTCGACGCTGCGGTGCTTGTCGGTCGTCCAGTCGCGCAGGTCGTGGGCGTACACGGTGACGACGCCGGCCTCGCGGGCGCGGCGCAGCACGCCGGTGTTGAGCGGCGCGTCGAACAACTCCGGGAAGATCGAGACGATGTCGATGCGGGCGGGGGCGGGGGTCACGACGGATCGCCGGGCGGGTGCTCGGTCTCGCCGGCCAGCAGCTCCACGGCGTGCGCCAGCACGGGCAGGACGGCGCCCAGGTTCTCGCGCACGCCGCGCTCGGAGCCGGGCAGGTTGAGGATCAGCGTCGCGCCGCTGGCCCCGGCGAGGCCGCGGCTGAGCGCGGCCTTGGGCGTGTGGCGCAGCCCCTCGGCGCGCATCACCTCGGCCAGGCCGGGGATCTCGCGCTCGATGACGGGGCGGGTGGCCTCGGGCGTCACGTCGCGCGGGCCGAGGCCGGTGCCGCCCGTCGTGACGATGAGGTTCACGGCGCCGGCGTCCAGCCATGCGCGCAACTGCGCGCGGATGCGATCGGCCTGATCGGGCACGATCGTTTTTTCGACGATCTTCGCCCCCAGCGGCGCGAGCAACTCGGCGATGGCGGGGCCCGAGGTGTCCTCGCGCTGCCCGCGGGCGCCGCGGTCGCTGACGGTGAGGATGGCGACGCGCAGCCCTACGGCCATCTGGCGGGGCCCTTCCAGCGGCCGTCCGCGGCGCCGCGATTGGGAGAAAAATGGGGCCCGAAAAAATTTTTCTCGCGAAGTCTTGACGAAGGTGTTGACAGTTGGGGGGGAGAGTGGCACGATGTGTCCTGTTGTGGGGAGAAGTGGGGACCTTGGTCGGAGGTCTTCACAGGGGAACCGAACTCCTCTTCCCCCAGGAAAGCGACCGGGAACGGATGTTGCGCGTTGGCCTTCCGTGGCACCTTCGCTCACTCCCTGGACAATCGCGGCCGGATGGCCGTGCCGGCGCGCTATCGGGCGACGTTCGCCGAGGGCGGCGTCATCACGCAGGGCGCGGACGGTTGTCTGGAACTGTATACCGCCGCGGAATTCGACCGCACGGCGGAGCAGATGACCAGCGAGCCGGCCAGCCACCAGCGTGGCCGCCGCCTCCGCCGGGCGCTCTACGGCCGCTCGAGCGAGGTGGAACTGGACGGCCAGGGCCGCATCCTCATCCCGGCGCGCTTCCGCGAGTCGGCGCAGTTGACGGGACAGGCCGTGCTGCTGGGCCGGCGCGAGTGCTTGGAGATCTGGAGTCCCGAGGTCTGGGAGCGCGAATCGGCGGTCGTCGAGAGCGAGTACTCGGAGAACCTCGAGGCCAGCGGGGAGGCGACATCGTGAGCGCCGCCCCGCACACGCCCGTCATGCCCGACGAGGCGCTGGCCTACCTGAACGTGCGGCCCGGCGGCCGCTACATCGACTGCACGGCCGGGGCGGGCGGACACAGCGCCGCCATCCTCGAGGCCTCGGCGCCCGACGGCCGCCTGCTGGCCAACGACGCCGACCCGGCCGCCCTGGCGGTCGCGCGGGCGCGGTTGGCCGGCTACGGCGACCGCGTGCGCTTCTCGGAGCGCTACTTCGACGAGATCGCGGACGCCGCGACCGCGGCCGGGGTCGTCCCGGCCGACGGGCTGCTCTGCGACCTGGGCGTGTCGAGCCTGCAGCTGGACACGCCCGAACGGGGCTTCTCCTTCCGGGAGAGCGGCCCCCTGGACATGCGCATGTCGCCGGCGGCGGATCTGACCGCCGCGGCGATTGTGAATGAGTATGAGGAGGCCGATCTGGCCGACCTCCTCTATCGCCTCGGCGATGAACGGCGCTCGCGCCGCATCGCCCGCCAGATCGTGGCCCGCCGACCGTTGGCGACCACGACCGATCTTGCCAAAGCCGTCGAGCAGGCTGCGGGGAAGGGCCGCAAAGCCAGTACTTCTAGTAGAGTTCACCCCGCCACCAAAACCTTTTTGGCCCTTCGCATGGCGGTCAACCAGGAGCTTCGGCGCCTGGGCGACCTCCTTGCCCTGGCCCGCAGCCTGCTCGGCTTTGGATCTCGCCTCGTCATCATCAGCTTCCACTCGCTGGAAGATCGCCTCGTCAAGCAGTTTCTGCGCGACGCGTCGCAGGGCGACGCGCCCGCGTTCCGGGTCCTGACCCGCAAGGTGGCGCGCCCCAGCGCCGCCGAAGTGGAGCGCAACCCTCGCAGCCGCAGCGCGCGCCTGCGAGCGGCCGAGGCGCGCTAGCCGTGCCCGGCGCACAGGCCATGCCGCTCCCCGTGGCGCGGCGGGCCGCGATGCGGGTCCCCCCGCCGATTCGCCGTGCCCGGCTGCCGCTCTGGATCTGGGTGGGCGTGATCGGGCTGGCGACCGCCGCCGCCCTGCCCGTCCTGCAATCGAGCGACGCCACCGCCACCGGCGCCGAGTTGCGCGCCCTGGAACGCCATCGCGCCGCCGCGCAGGCCGAGGTGCGCGCGCTGGCCTCGCAGGTCGGCGAGCTGACCTCGTTGGAACGCGTCGCGGCCGTCGCCGAGACGCGGCTGGGGCTCACCCCGGCCCGCCCAACAGTGTTGCTCACGGTCGATACGCCCCCACCGGAGCGCCTGCTGCCCGCGCGATTTCTCCCGCGCCGGGCCGAGGCCGCGCCGCCGGACGCCGCCTGGTGGCAGCGTCTGCTGGAGATGTTGATCGTGCGATAGGGAGCGGCGCGGCGGGTCTGGTCGTGCAACCGCCGCGCCCGGGAATCGGTTCCGCCGGGGACGCGTGGCGGCGCGGCCCGCGGCGGGGGAGTTGAGGAGCCATGCAGCGGGCGGGGCTCAGTCCCTGGCGACTACGGCTCGTGGCGACGGTGTTCGTCCTCTTCGGGGTGCTGCTCTGCCTGCGGCTGGTGCACGTCCAGATCCTCGACCACCCCCAGTTCGAAGCCGAGGCGCACGAGGCCCACTTCTGGGCGCAAGAGGTCGCCGGGCCGCGCGGGGCGATCCTCGATCGCAACGGGCTGCCGCTGGTCACCGGCGTGGACACGTTCGAGATCCACGTCGACCGGCAGGCCTGGGAACTGGAGCCGGCGAACGAACGTCAGGCGGTCGAGGCGCTGTCGCGGTTGCTGGGCGTGCCGGAGAGGACGATCCGCGCCGTGGTGGGCACGGGCGGAGGACGCGACGTGCTGCTGGCGCTCAACGTGCCCTTCGGGCTGGGCGAGACGATCACCGCCGCCGGGCTGCCGGGCGTCAAAGTGACGCCGGCCAGCCTGCGCCGCTACACCGAGGGCGGCCTCGCCAGCCAGCTGCTCGGCTTCGTGGGGCGCGACAACCAGGGCCTCTCGGGCGTGGAGTTCGACTTCGACTCGATCCTGGCCGGCAGCCCCGGGCTGCTCGTCTTCGAGCGCGACAGCCTCGGCAACCCCATCCCCTTCGGCGCGCAGGCGCGCACGGCGACCGAGGCCGGCGCGGACCTCGTGCTGACGATCGACAAGGGCCTGCAGCGCATCGCCGAGCGGCACCTGGCCCAGGCCCTGGCCGACACCGGCGCGCGCGGCGGCACGATCCTGATGATGGACCCCAAGACCGGCGACATCCTGGCGCTGGCGGCCTCGCCGACGTTCAACGTGCAGAAGCTGAACCTGGCCGACCCCAGCACCGACCTGACGCTGATCCGCAACCGCGCCGTGACCGACATGTACGAGCCCGGCTCGGTGTTCAAGGTGTTCACCATGGCGGCCGCGCTCGACGCGGGCATCGTCTCGCCGCATACGACCTTCATCGATACGGGCGCGATCGTGGTCGGGGCGCGGACGATCCGCAACTTCGACCTCTCCTTCCACGGCCGCCAGACGATGACGCAGGTGCTGCAGCGATCGCTGAACACCGGAACGGCCTGGGTGGCGACGGAGCTGGGCGCCTACCGCTTCTACGACTACGTGACGGCCTTCGGCTTCGGTCAGACGACGGGCTCGGGGCTGGGCGGCGAGTCGCCGGGCATCCTCAAGCAGCCCGGCAACATCTTCTGGTCGGAGGTCGACCTGGCGACCAACTCCTTCGGCCAGGGCATCTCCGTGACGCCGCTGCAGATCGTGCGCGGCTACGCCGCCATCGCCAACGGCGGCGAGCTGCTGCGGCCGCGCATCGTGCGCTCGATCATCACGAAGGACGGCGTGCAGGACTTCCCGGTCGTCAGCGACGGCCGCGTGATCAGCGAGGAGTCGGCGACCAGCCTGCGGCGCATGATGCAGGCGGTCGTCGACGGGGTCAGCGCGCACCCGGCGCAGACGCCGGGCTGGCCGGTCGCGGGCAAGTCGGGCACCTCCGACGTGGTCGAGAACGGGGTCTACCTGGAGGACGAGTCGATCGCCTCCTTCGCCGGCTTCGCGCCGGTCGAGGATCCGCGGGTCGTGATCCTGGTCAAGCTCGACCGGCCGCAGGGCGAGATCTACGGCGGCGTCGTCGCCGCGCCGGTCTTCTCGGCGCTGCTGAACGACGTGCTGCCGCTGCTGGGCGTGCACCCCTCGGCCTACATCGCCGAGCCGGACCTGTTCGACCCGCCGGCGCAGGGTGCGCCGGTCGACACCGGGCCGGTCGGCGCCGAGGACGCCGCCACCACGGAGGGGTTCGAGGTCGCGGAGCCGCTGGAGGCGCCGGAAGGGGTGAGGACGGGATGATCGGTCCGCGCCAACTGGCCGACTGCCTGGGCCCGCTGCTCTGCAATGGCGACCCGCCCGCCGAGGCCGCGCCCTTCAACGACATCGTGATCGACTCGCGCAAGGTGACGCCGGGGGCGCTGTTCGTGGCGCTGCGCGGCGAGCAGACGGACGGGCATCGCTTCCTGGCCGACGCCGTCGAGCGCGGCGCGACGGGATTGCTCACCCGCGTGCAGCCGCCCGACCTGCCGGCGGGCGTGGCCGTCTTCCTGGTCGAGGACACGCTGCACGCCCTGCAGCAGGCGGCGAAGCGCTGGCGGACGGCGCAGCCGGCGCGGGTGATCGGCATCACCGGCAGCGTGGGCAAGACGACCACGCGGGAGGCCGTCGCGGCCGTGCTGCGCTCGCGCTACGAGACGCTGGAGAGCCCGCGCAACTTCAACAGCGACATCGGACTGCCGCTCGCCCTGCTGGGGCTGTCGCCCTCGCACGAGTGGGCCGTGATCGAGATGGGCCCCTACGACCGGCAGGAGATGGAACTGCTGGTCGACGTGTGCGCGCCCGACATGGGCATCGTCACGAACGTCGGGCCCACCCACCTGGAGCGCTTCGGCTCGATCGAGGCGACGGAGCAGATCAAGGGGCTGCTGCCGGCCTCGCTGCCGCCCGAGGGAGTGGCGTTCCTCAACGGCGACGACGAACGGGTGCGCCGCATGCGCGCCCGTACCGCGGCCCGCACGCTGCTCTTCGGCCGCGGCGACGACGTCGACGTGCGCGCGACCGACGTCGTCTCGCACGGGCTGGACGGGATCGCCTTCACGCTGCACCTGCCGGACGCGACGGGGCCGATCGCGGTGCGCACGCCGCTGGCCGGCGCGCACCACGCCATGACGGCGCTGGCGGCGGCGGCCGTCGCGCACGTGGCGGGCCTGTCGCCGGCCGAGACGGCCGAGGCGCTGGGGCGCCTGCACGCGGGCAGCCGCCTGAAGCCGCGCCGGGCCTACTCGGGCGCGACGATCCTCGACGACACCTACAACGCGGCGCCGCTCTCGATGCGGGCCGCGCTCGACCTGCTGGCCGGGATGCAGGGACATCGCATCGCCGTGCTGGGCGACATGCTGGAGTTGGGCCAGGAGGAGGTGGCGGCGCACCGGGCGGTGGGGGAGTACGCGGTGGGGCGCTGCCAGCGGCTGATCGCCATCGGGCGGCGGGCGCGCGGCATCACCGACGGCGCCTGGGACGCCGGCCACCGCGAGATCCAGTGGTTCGCCGACAAGGCCGAGGCCACGGAACTGCTGCGCAACGAGCTCGGCGCCGACGACGTCGTGCTGGTCAAGGCCTCGCACGGGCTGGCGCTGGAGACGGTCGTCGCGGCGCTGATCACGCCGCCCGGACCGGCGCAGCGCCCGGCCCCGGCCGCCGCGAGCGAGGAGCGCGCGCCATGACGACCTTCTCGCTGGCGACGGCCGGGATCGCGTTCGTGATCGCGTTGGCGATCGGACGGCCGCTGCTGGCCATGCTGCGCCAGCGCGGGATCGGCAAGGCGATCAGCGACGAGGGGCCGGACACACACCACGTCAAGGCCGGCACGCCCACGATGGGCGGGCTGATCATCTTCGCGACGGTGGCCATCCTCACGGTCGCCACCAACGTCGTCGGCCGCGAGTCGATCCTGCTGCCGCTGGTGGCGATCGTCGTGCTGGGCGGCATCGGCCTGCTCGACGACTTCGGCACCCTACAGGGCCGCGTGCAGTGGGGGCTCAGCTGGCGGCTGAAGGTCGTGCTGCTGGTGCTCTTCGCGCTGGGGGCGGCGCTGGTCCTGTTCTACGGGCTCGACACGGAGAGCATCAACGTGCCTTGGCTGGGCCAGTACTCGCTGGGCGAGTTCTACATCCCCATCGCCGTGCTGGTGATCCTGGCGACGACGACCTCGGTCGCGATCACCGACGGCATGGACGCCCTCGCCGGCGGCACGCTGGCCATCGCCTTCGCGGCCTACGGCGTGATCGCCGTGGGGCAGGAGCAGGACTTCCTGGTCCGCTTCGCCTTCACGACGGTCGGCGCGACGCTGGGCTTCCTCTGGTACAACGCGCACCCCGCGCAGGTCTTCATGGGCGACACGGGGGCGCTGGCGCTGGGCGGCACGCTGGCCATCGTGGCGCTGATGACGGGGCATTGGCTGCTGCTGCCCATCATCGGGATCGTCTTCGTGCTCGAGGCGGGCTCCGACATCGTCCAGATCGGCTACTTCAAGCTGACCAGCGGGCGGCGCGTACTGCGCATGGCGCCGCTGCACAACCACTTCGAACTGCTCGGCTGGTCCGAGCCGCAAGTCGTCACGCGGGCGTGGCTGCTGGGGATCGCGGGGGCGATCCTCGGCGTCGCGCTGGCCCTGCAGGTCTGAGCGATGCACCACGACACGCAACACCACGGGAAGCGCAGGCGATGACCACCATGACCGCCCCGGCCCCCGATCGCCGCGCGCCGCGCCTCTCCGGGGCCGCGCCGGGCGAGCCGTTGCGCTTCGCCGGGCTGCGCGTGGGCGTCGTGGGGCTGGGCGTCGAGGGGATCGACATCGTGCGCTTCCTGCACCGCGAGGGGGCGGCGGAGATCGTGGTGTCCGAGCGCAAGCCGATCGACGCGCTGCGCGAATCGATCCGGGCGCTGGGCGGCATCCCCGTCGCGATCGAGGCCGGCGGCAACGACCCCGGCCTGGCGGCGCGCGTCGATGCGCTGTTCGTCAGCCAGGGCGTCCCCGGCGACCTGCCGCTGCTGACCGCCGCGCGCGCCGCGGGCGTGCCCATCACGGCGATGATGCGCCTCTTCCTGCAGCGCTGTCCGGCGCCGGTGATCGGCATCACCGGCAGCGCCGGCAAGACGACGGTCACCTCATTAGTAGGGGCGATGTTCGAGGCGGCCGGCCGGCCGGCCTTCGTGGGCGGCAACATCGGCCGGGGGCTGCTGAGCGCGCTGGACGAGATCGAGCTCGAGACGACGGCCGTGCTGGAAATCAGCCACACCCAGCTGGTGCGGACCGATCGCAGCCCGCGGCTGGCGGCCGTGCTCAACGTGACGCCGAACCACCTCGACCAGTTCGCCTGGGACGACTACGTGGACCTCAAGCGCAACCTCGTGCGCTGGCAGCGGCCGGGCGACCTGGCCGTGCTGCCCGCCAACGAGCCGGTGGCGGCGGGCTTCGCGGCCGACACGCCGGCGACGGTCCATCACTTCGGAATGGGGCCGGGAATGGGGCCGTTCGACGGGCCGGGCGCGACGATCGCGGACGGCCGCATCGTCTGGCGCGACGGCGATGCCGAGCACGACGTCTGCCCGGCGGCGGACGTCCGGCTGCCCGGCGCGCACAACCGCGACAACGTGCTGGCGGCTGTCGCGATCGGCGGCGCCTGGGGACTGCCGCCCGCCGCGATGGCCGATGCCATCCGCGGCTTTACCGGCGTGCCGCACCGGCTGGAGACCGTCGCCGAGGTCGGCGGCGTGCGCTACGTGGACGACTCCATCGCGACGACGCCGGAGCGCACCGTCGCGGCGCTGCGGGCGCTGGAGGGCCCGATCGTGCTGCTGCTGGGCGGCCGCGAGAAGCGGCTGCCGCTCGCCCCGCTGGCCGAAGCGGCCCACGGCCGGCTGCGCGCCGCCGTCGGCTTCGGCGAGGCCGGCGCGGCCTTCACCGCGGCCCTGCGGGCCGCCGGCGCGGCGCCATCGGTCGTCGCGTACGACGACTTGGCCGACGCCGTCGCGGCGGCGCGCGCGATCGCGCGGCCGGGCGACACGGTGCTGCTCTCGCCCGCCGGCACGTCGTTCGACGCCTATCCGAATTTCGCCGCCCGCGGCGACCACTTCCGGGCGCTGGCGCGTGGGGAGGAGGGGGCCGATGGCGCGGGCTGAGGTACTGGGACCGGGCGCTCCCGCCACGCGGCGCGAGCCGGCGGTCGCGGGCCGCATCGTCAGCGACGAGGCAGCGGTAGGCCGCCGCGCCGCGGGCTCGCCCGACTGGGCGCTGATCGCCACCGTGCTGGCGCTGACGCTGATCGGCCTGGTGTTCGTGCTCAGTTCGTCCTTCGTGATGGGGCAGGAGCTCTACGGCGACCCGCACCACTTCGCGATCCGGCAGTTGCAGGGCGCCGGGCTGGGCGCGCTCGCCTTCCTGCTGCTGGCCAAGCTCGACTACCGGCGCCTGCGGGCGCTGAGCCCGCTCTTCATGATCGTGGCCGTGGTGGGGCTGATGGCGGTGCTGATCCCGGGCATCGGTATCGAGCAGAACGGGGCCCGGCGCTGGATCCAGATCGGCGGCACGCCGGCCGTGCAGCCGTCGGAGTTCGCCAAGCTGGCGGTCGTGATCTACGTCGCTGCCTGGCTGGCCAGCCGCGGCGACGCCATCCGTCACCTGACGCTGGGGCTCGTCCCCTTCTCGCTGATCGTGGGCTTCCTCGGCTTCCTGCTGATGGCCGAGCCCGACCTCGGGACCGGCATCGCGATCACGGCGATCGCCGGGATCATGTTCTTCGTCGCCGGGGCGGCGCTGCGGCACATCGCGGCGCTGACCGTGATGGGCGGCGGCGTGCTCTTCGGCATCGTCGCGATCGCGGGCTACGGCCTCGATCGCTTCACCCAGTTCGTCGCGGCGGAGTCCGACCCGGAGGCGGGCGGCTTCCAGGTGCTGCAACTGCTGATCGCGCTGGGCAGCGGCGGCCTGACGGGCGTCGGCCTCGGCGAGAGCCGGCAGAAGTTCTTCTACGTCCCCTCGGCCCACACCGACGGCGTCTTCGCGATCATCGGCGAGGAGATCGGCTTCATCGGCACAATCCTCGTGCTGCTGCTCTTCGCCTTCCTGGCCTACCGCGGCATCCGCATCGCGCAGCGCGCGCCCGACAAGTTCGGGACGCTGCTGGCGATCGGCATCGTCACCTGGATCACCCTGCAGGCCTTTTTCAACATGGGCGGCATCACCCGCACGATCCCGCTGACGGGCATCCCCCTGCCGTTCATCTCCTTCGGCAGCTCGGCGCTGGTGGCGACGCTGGCCGGGGCGGGGCTGCTGGTCAGCGTCTCGCGCTTCGGCGTGGGCCGCGTCGACGACGAGGGCGTCGTCGCCCGGCGCGGGCACGACTTCACACCGCGCGCGGTCCCGCGCGACACCGGAGGTGGATCATGAGACTGGCGCTCGGCGGCGGCGGCAGCGGGGGCCACGTCTTCCCGGCGCTGGCCGTGGCGCAGTCGTTGTCGGCCTGCACGAAAGATAAGGTGGAGTTGCTCTACCTGGGCCGCGCGACCGGCGTCGAGGCGACGCTGGCGCGCGACGCGGGCGTGCCCTTCCGCGACGTGTCGGCGCGGCCCGTGCGCGACCGCAACATCGTCGCGCAGTTGTGGTCGCTGGGGGCGCTGGCGCTGGGCGTCTGGGACGCGGCCTGGGCGCTGCGCCGCTTCCGCGCCGACGCCGTGCTCGTGACGGGCGGCTTCGCCAGCGTGCCGGTCGCGATCGCGGGGCGGCTGCTGCGCATCCCCGTGATCCTCTACCAGCCCGACATCGAGCCGGGCTGGGCGGTGCGGCAGATCTACCGCGTCGCGACGCGCGTCTGCCTGACCCACGCCTCGTCGCTGGACGGCGCGCCGCGCGGCAAGTCGGTGGTGACCGGCTACCCGCTGCGGTCGGTGTTTGCCGAGGTGGACCGGCCGATGGCGCGCGCCCACTTCGACCTCAACGGCTCGCCGACGGTGCTCGTCGCGGGGGCCGTGCAGGGCGCCCGGCGGATCAACGACACGCTGGCGGCCGACCTGGCCGGCTGGCTCGAGACGGCGCAGATCATCCACGTCACGGGGCCGGGCGACTACCGCCGCATGCTGCAACTGCGCGATGCGCTGCCGCCCACGCTGGGCTACCGCTACCGGCCCTTCGAATACCTGGGCGACGACTTCCCGATAGCGCTGGCGGCGGCCGACTTGGCCGTGTCGCGGGCGGGGGCGTCGATCCTGGGCGAGTACCCGGCGACGAGCCTGCCGGCGGTCCTCGTGCCGCTGCCGATGGCCGGCGGACATCAGCTGGCCAACGCCCGCACGCTCGAGGAGGCCGGCGCGGCGGTGGTGGTGGAGGACGCGGCGACGCCCGAGACGCTGCTGCCGCTGGTGCGCGAGATCCTGGCCGACGCGGACCGGCTGGACGGGATGCGGCAGCGGGCGTCGGCCGCGGCGCAGCCCGACGCGGCGCGCAACATCGCGCGGGCCATCTGGGAGGCGCGGCGATGAGGGCGCAGCCGATGAGCCCTGCCTTGCCGGAGGGGCGCGTCCACTTCGTGGGCGTGGGCGGCATCCACATGAGCGCGCTGGCGGGCCTCGTGCTCGACGCGGGCGGCGCGGTGAGCGGCTCCGACCTCGCGCCCAGCCGCCTGACCGAGGCGCTGGCCGCGCGCGGCGCGACGATCCGCGCCGGCCACGACGCGGGCAACGTCTGCGGCGCGGCGCTGGTCGTGCGGACGGTCGCCGTGCACGACGACAACCCCGAGATCGTGGCCGCGGCCGGAGCGGGGATCGAGACGATCACGCGGGCGCAGATGCTCGCGCGGCTCGTCGCGGGGCGGCGGGTGCTGGCGGTGGGCGGCAGCCACGGCAAAACGACCGTCTCGACGATGCTCACGCTGATCCTGCGCGCGGGCGGCCGCGACCCCGGCTACATCCTGGGCGGCGAGTCGATGGACCTGCCCTGGCACGCCGCCTGGGGCAGCGGCCCGATGGTGCTCGAGGCCGACGAGTACGGCCGCGCCTTCCACCACTACGCGCCGGCGGTGGCGGCGATCACCAACATCGACCCCGACCACCTCGACTACTACGGCGACGCCGCCGCGCTGGCGGAGGCCTTCGCGGCGTACGCGCGGACGCTGCAACCGGGCGGGCGGCTGGTCGTGGGGGCCGAGTCGGCCTGCGCGATGGGCGTGGCCGCCCGCGTGCGCCGGGAGCGGCCCGATGTCCGCGTCGAGACGTTCGCACTTCATGACGACGCGACCGACGGCTTGGCGTTGCGCGCGCCGGGGGCGCACAACCGGCGCAACGCGCTGGCGGCGCTGGCGATGGCGGCGGAGGAGGACGTGGCGGCGGCGGACGCGCGCCGGGCGCTGGCGGAGTTCCAGGGGGTGCGGCGGCGGTTCGAAGTCCTGGGCGAGGCGGCCGGCGTGACCGTGATCGACGACTACGCCCACCACCCGCGCGAGATCGAGGCGACGATCGCCGCGCTGGGCGATCGCTATCCGGGGCGCCGCACGCTGGTGCTCTTCCAGCCGCACACCTACAGCCGCTCGGCCTACCTGCTGGAGGGTTTCCGGACGGCCTTCGCCGGGATCGACGCGCTGCTGATGACCGACACCTACGCCGCCCGCGAAGCGCCCGAGGCGGGCATCGACGCGGCCGCGCTGGCGGCCGAGATCGCGCAGCCGGCGGCGGAGTACGTCGGCGGCCTCGACCGGGCGGCCGAGGCCGCGGCGGCGCGGCTGCGACCGGGCGACGTCTTCGTCGCGATGGGCGCGGGCAGCGTCGAGCGGGCGGGCCCCGACGTCCTGGAACGGCTGCGTGCCCGATGAGCGCGACGCGCGTGCTGACGCAGATGCGATCGATCGTCGAGGCCGGCGGAGGCGTCGTGCGCGAGCAGGAGCCGATGTCGCGGCACACGACGTTCGGCGTCGGCGGCCCGGCCGACGTCTACGCGCGCGTGCACGACCGCGAGGCGCTGCGCCGGGCGGCGCAGGTCGCGGCCGACGCGGGGCTGGCGCGCTTCATCCTGGGCTCGGGCTCCAACATCCTGGTCGGCGACGGCGGCATCCGGGGCATCGTGATCGAGAACAAGGCGAACGCCGTGGACGAGCCCGAGGCGGCCGGCGGCCAGGTGCGGCTGCGGGCCGAGGCCGGCGCGTCCTTCGCGCGGCTGGCCCGATCGACGGCGCGGGCGGGGCTGCACGGGCTCGAGTGGGCGGCGGGCATCCCCGGCACGCTGGGCGGCGCGGTGGTCTACAACGCCGGCGCCTACGGCGGCTGCCTGGCCGACGTGCTGGTCTCGATCGACACGTTCGAGCCGCGCGGCGCGGCGGCCCGCCTCGACGCCGCCGACCTGGGGCTGGCCTACCGCTCGAGCGCGTTCACGCGCGGGCGGCTGGGCGATCGGGTGATCACCGACCTCGACTTCGCGCTGGAGGCCGGCGACGCCGACGCGGCCCTGGCCCGCATCGCGACGCTGGAGGAGCGCCGCAAGCGATCGGCGCCGCGCGGCCGCAACGCCGGCTCGGTGTTCAAGAACCCGCCCGCCGACGCGGCCGGCGGCCGGCCCGCCTGGTGGCTGATCGACCAGGTGGGGCTGCGCGGGCACCGCATCGGCGACGCGCAGATCAGCGAGAAGCACACGAACTACTTCCTCAACACGGGCGCGGCGCGCGCGGCCGACGTGGCGGCGCTGATGGACCTGGCCCGGCGCCGCGTGCACGAGCAGTTCGGCGTCGAGTTGCAGCGCGAGGTGACGCTGGTCGGCGATCACGAGGGGGGCGTGGCATGAGCGAACGCCTCACTGCCCCCGGACGGGGAGCTCCGCTGCGCATGGCCGTGCCGTTCGGCGGCGCCTCGACGGAGCACACGATCTCCGTGCGCTCGGCGCGGGCGGTGCTCGCCGCGGCCGACCCGGCGCGCATCGCCGCGGTCCCGGTCGCCATCGGGCACGACGGCTCGTGGCACGACGCGGCGGCCTCACGGGCGCTGATCGCGGCGATGGACCGCGGGGCGCCGGAGTGCGTCCCGGCGGCCTCGGGCCCGCGCGGCGGCCTGCTGGCCGCGCCCGCCGCCCTGTCGGCGCTGGCCGATGTCGAGCTCGCCTTCCCGCTCGTGCACGGCCGGACCGGCGAGGACGGCAGCCTGCAAGGGCTGCTCGAACTGTGCGGCCTGCCCTACGTGGGGGCGGGCGTCGCCGCCTCGGCGATCGGCCTGGACAAGACGCTGATGAAGGCGGCCTTCGCGGGGGCGGGGCTGCCGCTGCCGCGCACCCAGGTCGTGACGGCGGCCGCCTGGGCGTCGGATCGGGAGAACATCGAGCGGGCGCTGGCCGCGATGCCGGCGCCGCTGTTCGCCAAGGCGGCGAACTCGGGCAGCAGCGTGGGCGTCGTGAAGATCCACGACCGCGAGGCGATCGGTCCGGCCGTCGATGAGGCCCTGCGCTTCGACCGCAAGGTGGTCGTGGAGGAGGGGATCGAGGGACGGGAGCTGGAGTGCGCGGTGCTGGAGCGTCCGGCGTCGCAGGGCGGCGGGGCCGAGGCGACGCCGCCGGGCGAGATCCGCACCGGCCGCGACTTCTACGACTACGTCGCCAAGTACGAGGACCCGGAGACGGAGTTGATCGTGCGGGCCGACGTCGCGCCGGCGGTGGCGGAGCGGGCGCGGGCGCTCGCGGTGGCGGCCTTCGAGGCGATCGACTGCGCCGGTTTCGCGCGGGTCGATTTCTTCCTGCGCGGCGAGGACGAGTTGTTCGTCAACGAGATCAACACGCTGCCCGGCTTCACCAGCGCGAGCATGTTCCCGCGGCTGTGGGAGGCGGCCGGGCTGTCGTTCCCGGCGCTCATCGAGCGGCTGGCGCGGCTGGCGCTGGAGCGCGCCGGGGGGAGGCGGGCCGATGCCTGAGCCGACCCGGCCGACGCCGTTCAACCGGGGCGCCTTCACGGAGAGCGTCACGCCCAGCGACCCGCTCTACCGCGACCAGGCGGCCACGACGGCCGAGGGCACGCTGGCGCCGCCGGAGGTCGACGAGGCCCAGGGCGGAGGTCCGCCGTGGCTGACGCTGATCGTGCTGCTGATCCTGGCGGCGGCGGCGGCCGGCGCGATCGCGGTGCTCAACTCGCGCATGATGGAGATCCGCACGGTCACGGTGAGCGGGTCGGAGCGGGTGTCGCCCGACGCGATCGCGCAGCTGGCCGCGGTCACGGGCGAGAACATCCTGCTCGCCGACCTCAACGCGGCCCGCGCCCGCATCCGCGAGCAGCCGCTGATTTACGACGCCTCGCTGCGGCGCGAGTGGCCCAACACGATCCACGTGCACGTCTGGGAGCGCACTCCCTGGGTGCGCTGGATGGCGCAGGGCGAGGTTTGGGCGGTGGACCGCGAAGGCGTCGTGCTGGACGGGCTGGAGGCGCCGCCCGACAGCATCATCGTGCGGCAGGTGTCGTCGCTGCCGGCGATCCGGGCGGGGACGCACGTCGGCCTCGACGCGGTGGCGTTGATCCAGCGCATCGAGGAGATCGGCGTGCCGCTGAACGGCCCGGAGATCGTGGCGTTCGAATGGTCGCTGCGGCAGGGGCTGACGGTGGTCACGCGCCACGGGCGGGTGACCTTCGGCGACGCGCAGGGCTTCGAGTTCAAGTACTCGGTTTGGCAAGAGCTGGAGTTCGAGGCGCAGCGGCGGGGCGAACCGCTGCTGACGGCCGACCTGCGCTTCGGCACGCGGCCGGCCGTGGAGATCGGTTTGGGCTTAGGCCGGGCGACCCGGATCACGCCGGAGGGCGTGGTGGGGGGCGACCCGTCGTAGGCGCGCCGCGCGCGCGCAGTTGAGTCGGAGCCGCGCCGCGGGCGCGAGGGAGTAAGGAGACGGAGATGGTCAGAGGACACGCGATCGCGGCCATCGATCTGGGCAGCACGAAGATCGCCACCATCGTGGGCGACGCCTCGGAGGGCGGGATGCTGCGCATCCTGGGAGCGGGGGTGGTGCCCTCGGCGGGCATCGAGAAGGGGCAGATCAGCAGCATCGGCCAGGCCACGGAGGCGATCAACCTGTCGATCGAGAAGGCGGAGCGAGCCTCGGGCACGCGCATCCTCTCGGCCGGCGTGAGCATCTCCGGGGCGCACCTCTCGTCGCTCAACAACCGCGGCATCGTGGCCGTGCCCGACGTCGGCCGGCCGATCAGCCCCGACGACGCGCAGCGCGTCATCGACGCGGCCCGCAACGTCAGCCTGAAGAGCAACCGCGAGCTGATGCACGCGCTGCCGCGCTACTTCGTCGTCGACGGGCAGGACCGCGTGTCGGACCCGGTGGCGATGCACGGGCAGCGGCTCGACGTGGAGATGCACATCGTGACGGGCGGCGTGAACGCGCTGCAGAACGTGATGAAGTGCGTCGAGGGGGCCGACGTGCAGGTCGAGGCGCTGATCGCGGGGCCGGTGGCGATGTCCTCGGCCGTGCTGGACCCCGACGAGCAGCAGGAGGGCGTCGTCGCGCTCGACATCGGCGGCGGCACGACCGACATCGCGGTGCACGTCGACGGCGCCATCGTGCATACGGCCTCGCTGCCGATCGGCGGCACGCACGTCACCCGCGACCTCGTCGCCGGGCTGCGCTGCCCCTTCATGGTCGCCGACCAGGCCAAGACGCGGTACGGCGCGGCCCTGGCGGACCAGATCGCCGGCGACGAGGCGGTCACGCTGTCGGCCTTCGGGCAGGAGGAGCGGCGGGAGATCTCGCGGCGGCTGATCGTGGAGATCGTCGAAGCGCGGGTCGAGGAGATCCTCTCCATGGCCCTCGGCGAGGTGAAGCGGGCGGGGCACATCGAGGCGATCTCGGCCGGGCTGGTGATCGGCGGCGGCACGGCCGAGCTGGAGGGCATCACGACCCTGGCCGAGCGGCGCACCGGCCTGCCGGCGCGCATCGGCCAGGTACCCGAGGTGTACGGCCTCGCGGATCAAGTGTCGGGACCGGCGTACGCGACCAGCCTGGGCGTGCTGCGCTGGATGACGGAAGCGTTCATGGAACCCATCGGGCAGCCCCTGCGGCTGCGCATGCCGGCGGGCGGCAGTGTCTTGGGCCTGTTCCGCGGCGTCGGCCGGTTAGGGAGGGTCTTTCTGCCGCAATAGCACCACCGCCCCACCGGCGGGCTCAACTGGGGGAGCGCGCCGGCCGGCAACCAACGACCCCAACGACTGGTGGCGGGGTAGACGGAGAGCCGGATGTCTGGGAACGAGAACGGCGGCCTGCCGCCGATCAAGGTGATCGGCGTCGGCGGCGGCGGATGCAACGCCGTCAACCGAATGATCGAGGAGGGGATCAGCGGGGTCCGCTTCATGGCGGTGAACACCGACGCGCAGCAGCTGGAGCACAGCCGCGCGCCGGAGGCGATCCGGGTCGGCGACCGCGTGTCGCGCGGGCTGGGCGTCGGCGGCGACCCGGCCCTGGGCGAGAAAGCGGCCGACGAATCGCGCGCCGACCTGCTGGAGGCCGTGCGCGGCATGGACATGGTGTTCGTCGCGGCCGGCATGGGCGGCGGCACCGGGACGGGCGCGGCGCCCGTCGTGGCCGAGGTCGCCAAGCAGGCCGGGGCGCTGACGATCGCAGTCGTCACCAAGCCCTTCGCCTTCGAGGGCGCGACGCGGCGGCAGGTGGCGCAGGCCGGCGTGCATCGCTTGGAGAAGCACGCCGACACGGTCATCACCATCCCCAACGACCGCCTGCTGAGCCTGGTGGGCGAGGAGGTGTCGGCGACCAAGGCCTTCGCGCTGGCCGACGACGTCCTGCGCCAGGGGATCAGCGGCATCGCCGACGTGATCACCACGCCGGGCGAGATCAACCTCGACTTCAACGACGTCAAGAAGGTCATGGGCGAGGGCGGCCAGGCGCTGATGGCGATCGGGCGGGGCAGCGGCTCCAACCGCGCCGTCGACGCGGCGCAGGCGGCGATCGCCAGCCCGCTGTTGGAGACCGACATCACGGGCGCGCACAAGGTGCTGTTCAACGTCACCTCGTCGGGCGACCTGGGCCTCATGGAGCTCAACATGGCCGCCAAGGTCATCCAGGAGATGGTCGACCCCGACGCGGAGATCATCTTCGGCACGGCCGTCAAGCCGAACATCGGCGACGAGATCGTGATGACCGTGATCGCCACCGGCTTCCCGTCCCGCCACGAGGTCGAGGAGGAGACGCCGGTCGCCATCGAGAACGACCGCTGGTCGGCCGACCTGCTCGACGAGGTCGGGCTGGCCAGCGACGACGTGGAGTTGCCCGCCTTCCTGCGCCGGCGACGCGTCGCGGTGCGCTAGGGCGCCGGCGGGAGATCCCGCCGACCAGGGAAGGAGGGCCGGACTCGCAAATTCACTGGCTCCTCACGAGCCAGCACGACCAGGGGGAGCGGCGTCATTGGGAGATAGCGCCGCTCCCCCGATTTTTTTTTGGGGGGACACAGCCTGCCCGAAGCGGGCTATCATGTAACGGCAAGCGCGGGAAGGGACATCGTGGCGAAGTTCAGAGTCGGGGAAGCGACGATCGAGATCGGGCTGCCCGACGGGCCGGAACTGGAGGCGCTCCGGGCGCGGTTCGCCGAGTACGACGCGAACTACCGGAGGCTCTGCGCGATCCGGGAGGACGCCCTCCGCGACCACCCCGGCGAAATCGTGATCGTCACCGACCAGGGCACGAAGGTTCGCTACTACCCCAGCGATGAGGCCCTGCACGCCGCAGTCCCGGCGGCGGAGCGAGGGACAGCGGCGCTTGAGCTCCTCGTGGAGCGCCCCGAGGTCCTGATCGTGTGAGCATCGCGGGAGAGTTTCACGCCGAGTTCGGGAGCGCGCCCGCGGTTCGAGGCAGGGTATCGTTTGCAGGCGCGCCCGCCAGGCGGGTGTGGTTCCTCATCGACACGGGGGCAGCCCGCACGACCCTGAACCCCAGCGACGCAGAAGACGCATTCCCCGGCTACGCCGACCTCGATTGGGCGCGCGACCACCGGCTCACCAGCGCGCGCGGCGTGGGAGGAATATGCCGGATGATCACCCGGACGGGCACGATCCGCTTCTTCGATGATCACGTGGGCCCCATCCATTGGGACGGACCCTTGGAGCTCATCGAACCGACGGCCGACAGCCGGGCGCTGCCATCGCTGCTGGGCCGCGACGTGCTCGACAACTTCCGCCTCACCGTGTCCAAGCGGGAATCGCTGATCAGCCTGGAAGTTCAGCTTCCGGAGCCGGGGGTCTGACCGCCGCCGACCGCCACCGGCGCGACGCGGTTATGATCGGCGCATGGACTGTCCGCAGTGCGGCGGTGACGAGACGAACGTGATCGACTCGCGCCCGTCGCGGGACGCGATCCGGCGGCG
>JAPOXB010000089.1 GCA_026707335.1 Chloroflexota bacterium | reverse complement strand
GGGTTGATCGCGCGGAGGGCGTCGTAGCCGTAGCCCATGCGCTCGAGGGAGACCTCGCGGCGGTTGGTGAGGAACACGTCGGCGCCGGCGACGAGCTTGTAGACGACCTCGCGGCCCGCGTCGGAGTTGAGGTCGAGGCTGATCGTGCGCTTGCCCTTGTTGGAGTGGACGAACTGCGCGCCGTGCGTGCCCTGGGGCGTGTAGTTGTAGGCGCCGCGGTGGTAGCGGGCGCCGTCGCCCTCGGGCGACTCGACGCGGATCACCTCCGCGCCCATGTCGCGCAGGTAGCCGGCCGCCGCCGGCCCCTGCAGGGCGCCCGCCATCTCCACCACCTTGACGCCGGTCAGCGCCTCGAGCATGAGCCGTCCCTTCGGCAGGCGCTAGAAGGGCGGCTCCATGCCCAGGGCGATGAACTTCTGCCGCAGCATCTGCCGGGAGTGGTCGTTGATCCGCACGATGTCGTCCCAGTCGTAGCCGAGTTCCAGCAGGATCTCCTCGGTGTGCTGGCCCAACTGCGGCGGCGAGCCCTTGATGGAGCCCGGCGTCTCGCTGAGCGTGACGGTGGGCCCGATCACCTTGGTGGAGCCGATCATGTCGACGTCGACCTCCTGGATGTAGCCGTTCTCCAGCGCCTGCGGGTCGTCGAGCACGTCCTGGTGGTCGCAGACGCGGTTGTAGATGATCTCCGGCTCGGATTCGAGGAACTCGAGCCATTCGGCCATCGTCTTCGAGGCGATCGCGCGCGTTATATAGGGACGGATCTGGGCCGCCATCTTGCCCTCGGCGTCGCCGCCCATGCCCATCCGCTTGGTGACCGCGTTCCAGCGCTCGTCGGTGCCGATCTCGGGCATGCCGGCGAAGTTGCAGAACGACTGCCACGACTCCTCCGTCATGTGGAAAGCGATGAAGAGGGCCTCGCCGTCGGCGGTGGCGTAGATGCCGTACATGCCCGGCAGGTTGGGGTGATGCGCGCCGTCGCGCTTGAGCGCGTTGCCGGTCATGGCGGCCTGCTGGATCTCCCAGGCCTGCAGCCAGATCTGCGCGCCGTAGGAGGAGTTGTTGACCTTCTGCGCGATGCCGTGCAACTCGCGGCCGAGGAGCGCCGTCACGACCCCCAGCGCCAGCTGCATCGCGCCGGCCATGTCGGCGATGACGGCGCCCGGCAGCATGGGCGGCCCGTCGCGTGGCCCGGTCATGTGCATCAGTCCGCCGCGGGCCATCCCGGCGCCGTCGACCATGCCCTTCTCGGCGTCCGGCCCGGTCGGCCCGAAGCCGTTGACGGCGGCGTAGATCAGGTCGGGCTTGATCGCGCGCAGCTCCTCGTAGCCGTAGCCCATCCGTGTCAGGGACGACTCGCGGAAGTTCGTGAGGAAGACGTCGGCGCCGGCGACGAGCTTGTGGATCACCTCGCGCCCGTCCTCGGAGTTGGCGTCGACGGTGATCGTGCGCTTGCCTTTGTTGGCGTGGATGAACTGAGCCCCCAAGGTGCCCGGCGGGGTGAAGTTGTTGACGCCGCGGTGGTAGCGCGAGGGGTCGCCCTCGGGCGGCTCGACCTTGATCACCTCCGCGCCCATGTCGCGCAGGTAGCCGGCCGCCGCGGGTCCTTGCAGGGCGCCCGCCAGCTCCACCACGGTGATGCCCGTGAGTACCTCGACCATGACGACTCCCTTCTCGTTCGCGGCCGCGCGGCGCGATCGGGGCGGCCGCTAGGGCCGGAACCCGACGCGCGCCTTCTTGCCCCGGTCCTGTTCGAGGGCACGATAGGCCATCTCGACGAAGCGTTGCAGGTAGTGGCGCGTCTGCACCGGGTCGATGACCTCCTCGACGCCGCCCGCCTCCGCCGTGCGGAAGACGTTGCGCAGCACCTGCAGTTCGGCCTCCAGCTCCTCCATGCGCTGCCGCGGGTCGGGCGCGGCCTCGATCTCGCGGCGGAAGGCGGCGCTGACGCCGCCCTCGATGGGGATCGAGCCGAACTCGCCCGACGGCCAGGCGACCCGGTAGTTGAGCCGCGAGGCGTCGCTGGTGGCGGCGCCGGCCATGCCGTAGCACTTGCGCACCTGCACGGTGAAGGTGGGCACCGTGATGTTCTGCCAGATCCAGATTGCGCGCATGCCCGATCGCAGCGTGCCGGCGCGCTCGGCCTGCTGGCCGATCATGAAGCCGGGGATGTCGACGAAGTAGACGATGGGGATGTGGAAGACATCGCACAGGTCGAGGAAGCGGCTCTGCTTGTCGGCCGCGCGCTGGTCGAGCGCGCCGCCGTGCTTGGCGGCATTGTTGGCGATGATGCCGACCGGGTGACCGTCCACGCGGGCCAGGGCGACGATGAGCGACTCGCCGAAGTCGGGCGCGATCTCGAAGAACTCGCCCCCATCGACGCAGAGCGAGACCAGGCGCTTCATCGAGTAGGGGCGCTTGCGGTCGCGCGGGACGATCGACGCCAGGCCCTCCTCCCAGCCGTCGGGCGGGGGCTGGGCCGGCGCGACGGGCGGCAGCTCCCAGACGTTGCTCGGCAGGTAGCTCAGCACCGTGCGGATCTGGCGGAAGGCGTCGTACTCGTCGTCGGCGGCGTTGTCGATGCAGCCCGACTCGCGGGTGTGGATCTGCGCCCCGCCCAGCTCCTGCTTCGTGAGGTCGTGGCCGAGGGCGCGCTTGACGACCGGCGGCCCCGAGGCGAACAGCGCCGACGTCTCCCGCACCATCACGTTCCAGTGCGCCAGCAGCGCGATCCCCGCCGGCCCGCCCGCGACGGAGCCCAGCACGGCGCAGATCAGCGGCGCCTGCTCCATGATCTGCATGGGCCGCCGGAAGACCGGGTAGTCGCTGGGCAGGTAGGTGTGGCCGCGCTCCGAGACGCCCTCGATGTTGGCGCCGGCGCCGTCGAGCAGGTCGATGAAGGGCAGCCGGTACTCATAGGCCGTGTTGGCCAGCAGGCGGCCCTTCTGCGACGGCTTGGTCGCCGAGCCGCCGCGGATGGTGAAGTCGGTGCCGGTGACGACGACGCGGCGGCCGTCGATGCGGCCCAGCCCGCCGACCGTGGTCGCGGGGGTGAACTCGGCCAGCTCGCCGTCGGCGTACTCGCCGTGGCCCATCAGGCCGCCCAACTCCTCGAAGCTGCCGGGGTCGAGCAGGGCGTCGATGCGCTCGCGGACGGTCAGCTTGCCGTGCTCGTGCTGCCGCGCGACGGAGGCGGGCCCGCCCATCGTCTTGGCCAGCTCCTGCCGCCGCGCGAGTTCGTCGAGTTCGGGGTCCCAGGGCATGGTCGCTCCTCCGTCGGGCAGGCTAGCGCCTCGGGCGGTCGTGTGGGAGCGGGGGTGAGGGGCTCAGACAAAGCGCATGGTCCGCTTGAGGGGGTTGAATCTTGACCATGGGATGACCCCGTCATGCTGCAGCCGGCCCACGACGATGCCAGGCGCGATGCCGACGTGCTCCGCGAACCCGACGACGGCGCCTTTCGAAAAGTCCCCATGCGCGAGGAAGCCTTGGTACTCGCGCTCCGGGATGAGCAATCGCTGGGCGAACTCATCCGCTACCTGCTCCGCGTCGTCCTCAGACCCGCGTTCGCCAGCCTGACCGGGCGGGAAGTCGAGGTAGTCATTCCCTGGAGACTCGATGAGATGGCCAGCCTCGTGAAAGAACGTGAACCAGAACTGGTCGTCGCGCTTGTGACGCAGGCTGAGTTGGATTACCGCCTTCTCCCGAGTCGGCCAGTGCGCCGCTCCGCTGAGATGAGTGCCGCTGAACTCCGGCGTGAGCACGACGGCGACGCCCGCGTTCGCGCATATACTCTGCAGATCAGTGATCGCGAGCGAGATCGGCTGCTTCGTGGTCAGGGTGCGCGCGGCATGGACTGTCTCGACCCAGCGGGAGTGATGGAAGCGCGCACACTCAATCTCGTCCGCCTTGACCTCTCCCCACCGCAGCCAGGCGGACAGCGACTCTCGGTCTGACTCGAACGAGGGACTCGATCGGTAGCGCGCGAACGAACGTTGCCACTGCTGCTCCCAGCCCCGCGGGGAGCCCACGCCGAAGAACTTGAACAGATCCTCAACAGCCTGGCTCTTGGAGACCCTGCTGCGAACGAGACCATGCTTCCGAAGGTCGCGGAGTGGGAAACGGTTGCCCCACTCGATATGACCCTCCAATTCACTGATCGCCTTGCTTCGGGCGATCTGCGCACGGTAGTTCGTTTCGAGGCCGTTCCAGAACTGCGCGCTGATGCCCAGCGCGCGCTCAAGCTGGATCGCCGTGTCCGGCGTGACCGCCGCCTTGGCCTTCACGATCTCGTTGATCGTCTTGAGCGGCCGGCCCATGCGGCGGGCCAACTCGGCCTGAGACATGGATCGCTCTTCGAGCGCCTCCTGCAGCACGTCCCCGGGAGGGACGCTCCAGTCCGGCTGCCAGCGCTCCCGTTCAGCTGCCGTGGTAGTCAACGATCTCCTCGATCCTGATTGCCCTTACCGATGCTCTGTCGATCCCTCCGTCCGCAAGGCGGGGAACTGGATCGTGGTCTGGCGTGAAGATCAGCCGGTACTGCCCCCACAGAAGCAGGGCGAACTGCCCTGCGCGATCACCACGCAGCGCGTGGCACCGCCCGGGAACTTCGTCCATGTCCCGGAGGGTTGGCGCCGCCGCGAGAGAGGCCAGGCGGCGCTGGAGCAGCTTCCAGTGGTCCGCACTCCATCGCCTCCGACCGCGTGCGTCCTCACTGCAGCTCCTCTCGAGTTTCCGGTCGGCCCAGCGCAGTTCGATCGCAGTCCCCTTGACGTCTATAACCCTAGGGGTTAACAATTAAGTCGGCAAGCCTGCCGAGAGAACCAGGATTCATGCTGTCAGCTCAGCCACCCCTCATTCAGAACGCCGCGAATCCTCTTCGGCACGGGGCGAGACACTACGTCCCGGTCCTTCAGACCGAGAAGGGGGAGCGCGATGCACTCGCGAACGCGTCCGACACGACGTGGGATCGAATCACGCCGCTGGTGGAAATCGTCGGTCGACCGAGGCAGAGTGGGCCGTTGAAGCCAGGGACTGTGTCAGGCTGGGTGAAGCGCGTCCGCGATTCCGTGGGGCAACACACCATCTACGTTGACCTCCTGCGCCCGGGGCCAACTCGGCGAGTTGCGGCCACACCGTCCAGACCCGTCCTCCAGCACATATTCGAGCGATGTTCGGCCGAGAGACTCAGCTTCATTCCAGTCGCGCCCATCGACGGGTCGCAGAAACACCTTGAACAAGTCGCGTGCGCGATCCGCAGCGAGATGAGGGGCGTCGGGGTGCGGATCCCCCTCTTGGAGGGCGTCCTATCAGCGAACGATGGGTTCTGCAGCGCCGTGAGGCGGACGCTCGATAGGCTCGATGTGACGGCTGAGAGCGTCGACCTGTTGCTCGATCTCAAGCACCTAGACGGCGAGATCGCGGCCAGCAGCATCGAGCCGTTGGTCGTACAACTCGCGGAGATGTTCGATTGGCGCAATCTGGTTCTGCTCGGCACTTCCATTCCGGCCACTTTGAGCTGCATCCCGGAGGAGACAGTGGGCTCCGTCCCGAGGCGTGAGTGGTCCTTGTGGCGCGCTTTGGCCACCGTTGTGGGAGGGAGGCTGAGCTTCGGTGACTATTGCGTGCAACACCCAAAGCCCCCGCAGACGACGGGATACGGCATGCGCGCGAACATCAGGTACACGACGGAGGACAGGGTTCTCGTCGCCCGTGGATGGGGCCCGGTCCAGCAGGTCGGCGGCAACGACGAGTACGTGCGCCTCTGCGAGAAGCTGGTCAACCACAACCGCTTCGCGGGAGAGTCCTACAGTTGGGGCGACGAACTCATCGCGCGATGCGCACGAGGCGAGATCGAGCCGGGTGACCAACGGATGTGGCGGGGCGCCGGAACATCCCACCACCTCGCGCTCGTGGCTAACCAGCTAGCGCAACTCCCGCGAGCGGTCTGAAGCGTTTCGTTGGGATCCTCGCTGTTGCCGGATCCCTTTCCGCTAGAGCACACCGGACGAGCGTCCTAAGCTGGCTCTCGGTCGCGCAAGACCGCAGTTGCCGCCACATCCACCCGCGTCCTCGGCTGGCTTCAACACTGACCCCAAGACTCAACAACGCGCTCCTCGCCTCCTCCTTCCAGAGGAGACGGACGAGGACGGAAGTGTCCACCGACGGATTGCGGGCGGCGGGCCGGACAACCTCAAGCGATCCGCGGCGGTCGGCCGGGATCCGGACGAGGCCCCACCATCCAGGGAGTAGCTTCTCCGCTGCGGCTAAGTGCCGCTCGGCCGAGACAAGCGTGCACCTATCGAATACAGAGCCGTACGCCGCCGCCTGGCCTGGGAGACGTTTCAGGCTGTCCCGGTGCGTCTTAACTTCGACGCCCTCCAGCAGAGGTCCGACGAGCGCCAAATCGGCGCGTCGGTTCGACAGGGGCAGCCAGAACTCCTCGACGATGGTGTTCGGGGGACGGGACTTGGCGAGGGCGTGCGAGCGGACGAGCCCTCGGGCGTCCGCTTCGGAGACATAGGCGCGTTGCATAGGAATCTGCCTGCCGGTCGGTCAGGGGTTGAGTAGGACTGACCGCACCTCGGGCGCGCCACTCTACTCACGGGGCTGCGCGCAGTCGAGCCGTACTCGGTCAATTCCCCCGCGCCCCACCCCCTACGCGACGACGCCCTCCACGACCAGCGCATCGAACTCCGACTGGGACAGGCCAAGGAGGTCGCGCAGGATGGGCTCGTTGTGCTCGCCGAGGACGGGGGCGCGCTGCAGGACGCGGCGCTCCTCGCCGGCGAAGCGGATGGGCTCGCCGTCGATGGCGATCTCCACCTCCGGGGCGCTGGGCTGGCGGACGTACTGGTAGTGGTCGCGGAAGCCCTCGTCGACCTCCATCATGTCGCGCAGGTCCTCGACGGCGCTGGCGGCGACGCCGGCGGCCTGCAGGCGCTCGGCGACGGCCCAGCGGTCCTGGGGCGCGGTCCAGGCGGCGATGATCGCGTCGAGGGCGTCCTCGTTGGCCTTGCGGGCGGCGTGCGTGGCGAACTCGGGCGCGGCGGCGAGGTCGGGCCGGCCGATGGCCTGGGCGAAGGCGGCCCAGCCGGCGTCGCCCTCGACCGCCAGGGCGACCCATTCGTCGTCGCCGGCGGCCGGGTAGACGCCGTGCGGGCAGAGGTTGAGGTCGCGGTTGCCGGGCCGCGGCGGCTGCTCGCCGGTGTGGGCGAACTGCATCCACTGCGCGCCGATGAGGGCGGTGGTCGCGGAGAGCTGCGACAGCTCGATCTCGCGGCCCTTGCCGTCGCGCTCGCGGGCGCGCAGGGCCGACAGCACGCTGGCGACGGTGAGATGCGGGGTCGTGAAGTCGGGGTAGGCGACGCCCATGCCGCGCGGCTCGCGGCCGGGGAAGCCAGTCAGGAAGTTCAACCCCGAGGCGGCCATGAGCAGGTTGCCGAGCGTGCGCCGCGGCGCCCAGGGGCTGTCGCCGCCGACGCCGGGCAGGTGCAGCAGGATGACGCCCGGATTGGCTTCGCGCAGCTTCTCGTAGGGGAAGCCCATGCGGGCCAGCGCGCCGGCCGAGAAGTTGTTGCTGACGACGTCCACCTTCGGGACCAACTCCCAGATCAGTTCCTTGCCGCGCTCGGTGGTGAGGTCGAGGGTGAGCGACTTCTTGCCGGTGTTGGCGTCGTTGAAGAGGTCGGGCAGGTCGGGGTGGTATTCGCCGCCGACGGGCTGGTTGCGCACCGGGTCGATGCGCATGCCCGACTCGACCTTGATCACCTCGGCGCCGAAGTTGGCCAGGATGCGGGTGCCGAGGGGGCCGGCCGCGACCCAGCAGAAGTCGAGCACGCGGACGCCCTCGAGCGGCATGCGGGGCATCGCGCCGTTGGGGTGCGCGCCGTTGGGCGCGGGCGCGGCGGGCGGATCGGCGGCGCGCTGCCCGAGCCGCGGGGCCGGCCGGATGGGCAGCGGCGACTGCACGGGGTCGAGCGGGCTGCGGCTGTAGCTGAGCGGCCGTCCGACGGCGGGCGCCTCGACGTCGTGGAACTGCCCCGTGCGGCGGAAGTGCGCCGACTCCACCATCTGAGGGAAGTCCATCGTGGGCATGGCGGCGTGGCCGCCGTCCCAGAGCCCCTGCAGGAACTCGTCGCGGGTGACGCGGGCGGCCAGTTCGATGGCGAGGTACTGCAGCGGATTCTCCAGGAACTGCCAGGTGGGCCGGTCGCCCTGATGGATGACCTGCCAGTCGTCGGGCGTGAGGCCGTGCTCGACCCCGGCCGCGTCGAGCAGGGGCAGGAAGGTGTCGAGCCGGTTGCCCATGACGTTGCAGCCGACCCAGCGGCCGTCGCGGCATCGCATCGCCTGGCTGAGACCGGGCCGGCGGGGGCTCTCGCGCCGCCACAGCCAAGTGTTGGGGTTGCTCGTCTGCACGAGTTGGAACGACACGGCCTCCTGCATCGAGATATCGAGCTGGGCGCCGGGGCGGCCGGGGGTGTGGTCGCGGCCGTGCAGCGCGATCATGGTCGAGCTGGCGACCGTGAGCCCGGTCATCGTGTGGGCCGGAAAGGCGGCCCCGTGCGTGGGCGGGTCGTCGGGGTCGCCGGTGACGTGCAGCAATCCGCCCGCGGCGGTGGCGGTGAGGTCGGTGGCCTTCCAGTCGCGGCGGGGCCCCGTGAGGCCGTAGGGCGTGGCCGACACATAGATAAGGTGCGGGTTCAGCGCCCGCAGGTCGGCGAAGCCCAGGCCCAGGCCGTCCATCTCGCCGGGCGCGCCGGTCTCGATGAGCACGTCGGCGGCGGCGGCCAGCCCGCGCAACTCGGCGATGCCCCCCGGCGTCGTCAGATCGACGACGCGCGACTCCTTGTTGGCGTTGAAGTAGAGGTGCTGGTACGAGCGATCGGGCCCCGGCCGGTCATCGACGAAGGGGGCGAGGCGGCGCGTGCGGGCGCCCCCGGGCGGCTCGATCAGCGTGACCCGCGCCCCCAGGTCGGCCAGCAGGCGACCGCCCAGGGCGGCGCGCTCGTCGGCCAGGTCGAGGACGCGCAGTCCGGCGAGGGGCAGGGGCGTCGCGGCGTCGGAGGAGGGGGGCATCGGGCGTCTCCACGGTCGGCCGGCCCACGCGACCGGCGCCCGCGCAGGCTACGTCCGGCGTCGCCACTGTGCCAGCGTCGGCGCGGCTGGGGAATCTGGCCTAGGATGGAGACGGGCAGGGGCGACGTACGGAGCGGGAGTGATCCGTGCGCACGCGTCTCATCGGGCTTGCGGTAGTGGTGTTGGTGGTGGTCGGCGTCGTGTCGGCGGTGGTGGTGTGGTCGTCGGGCGGGGGGCAGGAGGAGGGGGCGGAGCCAGTCGCGGTTGAGGTGGCGGAGGGGCCCCCGGAGGTCACCGAAGGGCCGCCGGAGGTCGCGGAAGAGCCGTCAGAAATGGTGGAGGTCGAGGCGGAGGAGGCGGAAGTCGAGGAGGCGGAGCCAGCGCCCGAGCCGGCGGAGGCCGCGCCCGAGGCGGAGGAGCAGGTAGCTGACCAGCCCGACGCTGCGGCGGCCGAAGTAGAGCAGGCGGTCGCGGAGGTCGAGGAGGAGCCGCCGGCGGTCGCGGAGCTCGAGGAGCCCGCAGCCCCCGAGCCGGCTGAGGAAGCGGAGCCGGAAGTCGCGCCGGCTGAGGAGCCGTCGCCGTGCGAGAACGGCGTCGCGGTCGAGAACCCGGAGGCGAACCCGGGGCTGGTGTCGGACTGCGAGGCGCTGCTGGCGTCGCGGGATGCCTTGGCGGGGGAGGGGACGCTGGACTGGGATGCGGGGAAGTCGATAAGGGACTGGGACGGTGTCACCGTCAGCGGTTGGATCTCGAGGCGTGTCCGGGGCTTGGAGCTCGATCGGAGCGGGCTCACGGGCCATATCCCAGGGGAGCTCGGCCTGCTGACGGACCTGCGCGTACTGCGGCTGAACGACAACCGGCTGACCGGTGCGATCCCCGACTCGTTGGGCTTCCTGCATCACCTGGAGATCCTGGATCTGAGCGACAACGCACTCACGGGGGTCATCCCAAGGGAAGTGGAATGGTGGCGACTGCGCGTACTGCGATTGCAGGACAATCGATTGAGCGGTGCAATCCCCGAGAGGATCTGGAACAGAGATCTGGAAAGGCTGCGGCTCGACGACAACGAACTGAGTGGAGGGATCCCCGACCGAGTGGGGCGTCTCGACAACCTGTGGTCGCTGCAACTCAGCGGCAACCAACTCACGGGCGGGATCCCGGCGGCACTCGGCGACCTGCACCAACTGCGGTATCTATGGTTGAACGACAATCAGTTCAGCGGTCCGATCCCCAAACAGTTGAGGGGCCTTTCGAAGTTGGCTGTCCTGTGGTTGGACGACAATCAGCTAACCGGGGCCATCCCCTGGGAACTCGGAGACCTGCCCTCCCTGTGGCATCTGCGGCTGGGGGGCAACGCCGGCCTCACGGGCTGCCTCCCACCGGGGCTCGCGGACCTGGCCGACAACGACCTCGCGGAACTTGGCCTGCCCGACTGCACGCCGGCCACGATGTGCGAGAACGGCGTGGTCGTGGCTAGCCCGGGGGACAACCCAGGACTTGTGAACGACTGCGCGGTGCTGCTCAGCGTGGAGGGTGCAATCGCTCCCAGCACGGCGCTCAACTGGGACGCCGACGTACCGATCACCGAATGGGAAGGTGTCACGGTCGGCGGGGAGCCGGCGCGCGTGCACGAGTTGAATGCTGGGCTGTTCGATTGGTGGACGCGGTGGCATCCCCGTTCCGTGCGCTACATCCCGCCGGAACTGGGTGGGTTGGAAGAACTGCGGAGGCTGGATCTGCGCAGCATAAACTGGTCCCGACGGCTGACGGGCTCCATCCCAGCGGCGCTTGGGCAACTGCGGAAGCTGGAGATTCTCCTACTCCAGGACAATGCCCTCACGGGGGAGATTCCGGCGGCGCTGGGGTCGCTGCCGAACCTGAGCATACTGCGGCTGAATGGCAACCGGCTCTCGGGCCCGATCCCGCCGGCACTCGGCGCGCTGAGCAGCCTGCAGGCCCTGCATCTGGACCGCAACGAGTTGACCGGCCCGATCCCGGCGCAACTCGGCGCACTGGCCAGCTTGGAGACCCTGTCCCTGCTGGACAACCGTCTGACGGGGCCGATCCCGGCGGCACTCGGCGCGCTGAGCAGCTTGCAGGCCCTGTTTCTAGGCCGCAACGAGTTGACCGGCTCGATCCCGCCGGAGCTCGGCGCGCTGGCCAACCTGGAAACGCTCTCGCTTCAAGAAAACCGTCTAACGGGGCCGATCCCGGCGGCGCTCGACGCGCTGGGCAGCCTGGAGCACCTTTTCCTCAATGGCAACCAGTTGAGCGACCGAGTTCCATGGGAGTTGACATCCTTCAGCGCCCGGGAGTGGCACCCCTGGTGGGTTTCAACCCATCCCCTGGTGGGTGAGGGGGACCATCTGACGCGCTGCCTACCGCCAGTGTCGCCCCCGAGGGCAGGAACGACCGGTCGGGAGCCCTACAAACCGGTCTGCACGCCAGCGGAAGTTTGCGAGAACGGCACGGTCGTCGCCAACGCGGCGGCGAACCCGGGCCTCGTGAACGACTGCATTGCGCTGCTCATGGCCGAGACGGGCCTCGCCGGGGATGACGAACCCTTCCGGGACCCTGCCCTCAACTGGAACGCCGCGACAGCGATCACAGCCTGGGGCGGCGTGACGGTCGCGGGGACACCCGCCAGAGTGCGAGCGATCGACTTGGACTGGGCGGGGCTGGCGGGCCGCATCGAGCCGCAGTTGAGCTGGCTTTCGGCACTGGAGCAACTGCGGCTGGCCGGCAACGCCCTGAGCGGGATGATTCCGGCGTCACTGGCCGAACTACCCAGGCTGGAGCTGCTGTCACTGCGCGGCAACGTGGACCTCACCGGCTGCATCCCGCTGGCGCTGCGGGATGTACGCGACCATGACCTCGACGACCTGGGCCTGCCGGACTGTCCACCGCCGGTCCCGCCGTCGGAGTCGTGCACCACAGGCACGGCGGTGCCACTCCCAGCCGACAATCCCGGGCTCGTCGAGGACTGCGTCGTGCTGCTGACGGCCAAGGACACGCTCGCGGGCAGCGCGATCCTCAACTGGGATGCCAGCCGACCAATCGCGGAGTGGGAGGGCATCTCGATCGGCGGGACGCCCAGGCGCGTCCAGGCGCTGGAACTCCAGGACGGTCGGCTCACTGGTCGAATCCCGGCGGAGCTGGGCGATCTATCCGGGTTGCGATCCCTGGTTCTGGGTCCCGCCGACAGCTATTCTGTCGCCCGGAGTCGCCTGACCGGCGCGATCCCCGCGACGCTCGGGGGGCTTGCCAATCTGGAACGGCTGTCGCTGCGTGGGAACCGGTTAAGCGGGGAGATCCCGGCCGAGCTGGGATCCTTGCACCAGTTGGAACATCTGTCGCTGGCGAGGAATGACCTGACGGGCACGATCCCTCCAGAACTCGGGACCCTTCGCAACCTGGAGTCCCTGTCCTTGGGGTGGAACCGGCTGACGGGTTCGATCCCGGCCGCACTGGGAGCCCTCGCTAACCTTGAGTACCTGGATGTGAGCAGCAACCACCTGAGCGGGCCGATCCCGGGAGAGTTGGGATCGCTGCCCCGGCTGCGCTACCTCGGTGTTAATGACAACGACCTCGTGGGCGGACTCCACGAGGAACCGGGGGCGCTCCGCCACCTGGGCGCTTTCTACTTCCACAACACCTGGGTGGCCGGCCCGCTGTCCGAGTGGCTGCAGGAGGTGGCAGCGTCTTCGCCGCAACCTTAGCCCCCACCGGGCTATCGTCGAGGGAGGGCGCCGGCGGGCGCCGGAGGAGGAGCACCGTGACCGACCCCGGCTACGAGACGCTGCTGTACGACGTCGACGGCCGCGTCGCGACGATCACGCTCAACCGGCCGGAGGTGCTCAACGCGATCAACGACCCCATGCGGCGCGAGTTGGTCGCGGCGCTGCGGCGCTCGGAGGCCGACGACGGCGTCTGGGTCGTCATCATCACGGGGGCGGGCCGGGGCTTCTGCTCGGGCGCCGACTTGCGCGAGCGTCCGATGGAGGGGGCGCGGCCGGCCCCGCAGGTGAGCCCCGCGCGCGACGCCTACCCGCCCGTGCTGCGCGAGGTGACGAAGCCGATCATCGCGGCGATCAACGGCGCCACGCGGGGCGCGGGCTGCAACATCGCCTTCGGCTGCGACTTCCGCGTGGCGAGCGAGTCGGCGACGTTCGCGGTCAACTTCGTCGAGCGCGGGCTGATGGGGGAGTCGGCGGCGTACTACCTCGACCGGCTGGTGGGGCGGCACCGGGCGACGGAGGTCGCGCTGCTGGGCGAGGTCTTCAGCGCCCGCGACGGGCAGCGCTGGGGGTTCATCAACGCCGTCGTGCCGCCCGAGGAGGTGCTGCCGGCCGCGCGCGACCTGGCCGGCCGCCTCTGCGCGCGCGCCCCGCTGGCCCTGCGCCTGACCAAGAAGGCGCTCGACCGCGGGCACTTCCTCACGCCGCAGGAGTACATCGCCATGCAGAACGCGATGACGGCGCAGCTGCGCGGCACGTCGGACCTGGGTGAGGCGATGCGCGCCTTCCGCGAGAAGCGCCCGCCACAGTTCGAGGGCCGCTAGGGCGCAACCGGCGGCGACCGTCGGGCGTCTGGCTCGATGGAGGGCGGCATCGCCGGGGACGGGGGTATCCTCGACCGGGGCGAGCGGAGGGAGCGGCGTTGAGCGTCATCACCGATCTCGAATCCGAAGTGCGCAGCTACTGCCGCGCCTGGCCGGCCGTCTTCACGACGGCGCGCGGCGCGCTGGTCGAGGACGAGGCGGGGCGGTCGTACATCGACTTCTTCGCCGGGGCGGGGGCGCTCAACTACGGCCACAACGACCCGCGCCTGCTCGAGCCGCTGCTGGCCTACCTGGCGGACGGCGGCATCCTGCACAGCCTCGACATGACGACCCGCGCCAAGGTCGATTTCCTGGAGCGGCTGCGCGACGTGATCCTGCGTCCGCGCGGGCTCGACTATAAGGTGCAGTTCCCCGGCCCCACGGGCACGAACGCGGTCGAGGCGGCGCTGAAACTGGCGCGCAAGGTGACCGGGCGGCCGACGGTGGTGGCGTTCCGCGACGGCTTCCACGGCATGACGCTGGGGTCGCTGGCGGTGACCTCGAACCCGTCGAAGCGGGCGGGTGCGGGCGTGCCCCTGGAGCACACCGTGGCGCTGCCGTTCGACGGGGGCCCGTCCGGCGGCGACCCGCTGGCGCCGCTGGCGGCGCTCCTCGACCGGCCGGAGGCCGAGCGGCCGGCCGCGGTCATCCTCGAGACGGTCCAGGCCGAGGGGGGCGTCAACGTCGCCAGCGACGACTGGCTGCGGGGGCTGTCGGCGCTCTGCGAGCGCGGCGGCGTGCTGCTCATCATCGACGACATCCAGGTGGGCTGCGGGCGCACCGGTCCGTTCTTCAGCTTCGAGCCGGCCGGCATCCGGCCCGACATCGTCACGCTGTCGAAGTCGCTGAGCGGCGTCGGGCAGCCGCTGTCGCTGGTGCTGCTGCGCCCCGAGCTCGACGCCTGGGCGCCGGGCGAGCACAACGGCACCTTCCGCGGCAACAACGCCGCCTTCGTGACCGCCGCGGCCGCGCTCGACTACTGGCGCGACGACGGCCTCACACGGCGCGTGGAGCGCAACGCGGTCGTCATGCGCGCCGCCCTCGACGGGCTCCGCGAGCGCTGGCCCGACCGATTCACCGGCGTGCGGGGGCGGGGCATGATCCAGGGTCTCGTCTGCGCCCGGCCGGCGGAGGCCGGCCGCATCGCCGCCGAGGCCTACGCCCGCGGCCTGCTCGTCGAGACCTGCGGCCCGGAGGATGAGGTCGTGAAGCTGCTGCCCCCCCTCACCATCGACGAGGAGACCCTCGCGTCGGGCCTGGATCGGCTGGGGGAGGCGGCCGAGGCGGTGGGGTAGGGGAGCGGGGGCGATCCGACCCCCGCGCGGGAAGCCCCGCCGCCGCGGTGATCGCCCTACACTCGGTGCGGGGGTCACATGTCTATCAACGTCATCCACACGGCCGACGACGCGCTCAGAGCACTTCATGAGCACGCTGACGAGCTAAGCCGTTGGCAGAGCTCCGACTTAAACGAGTCCGACACACGCTCGAAGATCATCGATGCACTGCTTATCAAAGTGCTGGGGTGGGACGAGGCGAGCATCAGACGAGAAGTTCGGACAGTGGACGGAGGGTATCGCGACTACGTCGTACGGAACGACCAAACGGCGTTCGTGCTTGAAGCTAAACGCGTGGGTCACTACTTCGACATGCCAGTCGGCATCGCTCGCGGGGCGGCAAGAAGGGGGGTGCTTGCACAGTCACGAGATCTCAAGGCGGCACTCGATCAGGTTGTCTCGTACTGCCGTGGGCAAGGCCACCCCGTCGGCGTGGTGTCGAACGGCCTACAACTCGCGGCAACGCTGCCGTTCCATGACGGCGACGGAGGACATGACACCGTTCTCTTCAACGGCTTCCCGGACATCACGGATCACTTTATCGAGTTTTGGAACCTCTTCAGCCCTCAGGGACAGTGCTTGGACACACTACGGCGGAAGCTCCGCTCACCACGATCCATCAGGGCTGCTCCAGAGGGAGCGGAAGTTCTCCGCGATCGCCTTGTCACGTATCCGGATGACCCGATTGATCGCAACCCGATCACTGGCGAGATCGATCCGATCCTGCGGCACTACTTCGAGGAAATAGTTTCGCCAGACAAGCGGATGATCCTTGAGAAGGGATATGTAGAATCCGCTCGGCAAGCGCAGTACGGCAGACAAGTGGATGAACTGCTGGCGGGCGCGATCCCTCATCTCAGCGTGCCGGTCGCAAAAGTAGAGACAACTAGGCGGGCTGCTCCGCAACTCGACTCGGAACTCAGTGAGCTAGTGAGAGAAGTGGATGAAGAACGATCTGAAGGCGCGGTGACACTGATTGTCGGCGGCGTAGGGGCAGGCAAGACAACCTTCCTCCATCGCTACTTCGAGTTCCTCAAGTCTGGGGAGTTGAGCACCAGCGTCATCCCCATATTCGTCGACTTTCTTGATGTGCCTGAGGACGCGAGTGAGATCGGACGTTCCGTCGACCTCGCAATCCAGAAGGAACTCCGTGACAAGCACTCTGATTTCGATCTCGAATCGTGGGAGACGTTGCAGCAGGTCTATCGCTCCGAGGTGGCCAGCTACCAGAAGGGGTTGATGAAGCCCCTGTACGAGTCGGATCGAACTGCCTTCAACCAGAGTCTCTCGGAGGAGCTTAGGCATCTGATCAGCGACTCAGAGGCCCACACCGGCAGATTGCTCCGCTACCTCCGCTCCCGGCATCACACGACGGCTTGCCTTGTCCTCGACAACGGTGATCAGCTTCCGCCCACGAGGCAGGCCGAGATACTCCGCCTCGCGTTCCAGCGCGCTCGCAGTTGGGACATAGTTGTCCTCATGGCGATCCGGGGCGAGACGTTCTGGCGGTTTCGCAATCAACCGCCATTGGATGCGTACCATCGCCAGGCGCTCCAGGTGACTCCCCCTCGGCTGGCGAACGTGCTCTCACGGAGACTGGACTTGGCCAAGGCCGAAGTTGGGGCGCGCAAGATCTCGTTTCCTACCTCTCTTGGGGCGGTGTCGCAGGTTCCCCTCGCCAGCTTCCTTCAAGTCCTCGTTGACTCGTTCCTTGGCCGGGAAGACTCGCAGACCCGAGTATTTCTCGAATCACTCGCAGCCACGGACGTTCGACATGGTCTGGACCTCTTCACCACCTTTCTGCGCTCCGGGCACACGAACATGAACGAGTACTTCAAGCTGCTGATCGAGACAGGCACGTATGTTGTACCTCTTCACCACCTCATTCGCGGTGTTGCATTCGGCGATTATCGCTACTACGACTCAAGCAAGAGTCTGATCGCCAACGTATTCTCGATTGAGAACGATGGCTTCTACTCGCACTTCACCAAGTTACGCGTGATGCGGCATCTGTATGAAATGAGGAATATCGAATCGTTAGCGGGTAAGGGTTACGTCGAGGTCGCGAGTCTATTTCGATCGTTCCAGGGGATCGTCAGCGACGAAGGCGGGCTGCGGGCAGCTCTCCATCCTCTACTGAAGCACAAACTCATCGAAGCCTCGAATGGGCATCGGGTAGGAGGCGAACAGGCTGATTTCGTCCGGATCACATCCGGCGGCCAATACTATTCCTACAACTTGTGCAAGAATTTCGCCTATCTGAACTTGGTGTCGACTGACACACCCATCAGGTCAATTCAGTTGTTCGAATCGATCGCGAATATCTCGATGGATCGAGCCAGCCTTGAGGATCGAATTGGGCGAGTTGAGCAATTCGTCGCTTACCTCCGAAGTCAAGAGGAGAATGAGACTACGTACGTTGTGGAACTTCCGATCGCGGCCAGTGCGAAGAGTCGAATATCTGATGAGATATCGATGGCCCTCGCCGACGAACTTCCACGTATTCGGCGAGGACTGGAGCGACGTCGGCCGTAACCTTGTGGCCCGGTCCTGCGCTCCGGTGGTATGATCTCCCCCATCCACCACTGATCCGGGAGTACTCATGCGCATCTCTCAGCGAGGCCGGATCACCATCCCCAAGCCGCTGCGGGACCGCTTCGGCCTGGACCACGACGCCGAGGTGGAAATCACTCCCACCGACGAGGGGGTGCTCATCCACGCCTGCACACCCGAGGACGCCGCCGACAACTCCCACTCCGAGCCCGAGGAGGCGCTGCTGTTCGGATGGCTGCGCGAGGTCAACTGGGCCCGGGGCACGGCGCAACTGCACGGCTACGGCGGCGGCTACGTGCCGTTGCGCTTCGAGCCCGCGCTCGGCGACGACATGCGCCGGCTCGCGACGGAGTACGTGGAAGTGCGCGGCAGGGGCCGGTTCAACGAGCACGATCGCTGGACGACAGTGGAAGTGGAGAAGGTCATCGGCACGCGCTCGTGGCGGGAGCCGTTCGACATCGACGCGCTGTTGAACGACCCGAACCCGAAGATCTTCGACCCGGACAAGGTCGTGACCATCGACCTCTCGGACGAAGAGTTCGAGGACTTCCTGCGCGCCATCCCCGAGGGACGGGACGCTGGCTATAGATAGCCGCCGGCCTGAGGCACCACCATGCGCATCTCGGTCATTGGGGGGCAGGAGGCCGGCGCGGAGGCGGCGCGGCTCGCGTTCGACGTGGGACGCGAGATCGGGGCGCGGGGGCACGTGCTGATCTGCGGCGGGGGCGGCGGCGTGATGCGCGAGGCCTGCCGCGGCGCGAAGGAGGCCGGCGGCCTGACCATCGGCATCCTGCCCGGCGACGACCCGGCCGCCGCCAACGAGTTCGTCGACGTGCCGCTGCCGACCGGCATCGGCTACGCGCGCAACGTCTTCGTCGCCCGCGCGGGCGAGGCGGTCATCGCCATCGACGGCAGCGTCGGCACGCTCTCCGAGATCGGCTTCGCGCTGGTCGCCGGGCGGCCGGTGATCGGCCTCGCGACGTGGGAGCTGCGCGACGCCGGCGGCCAGTCGCCCCCCATCCGGCGCGTGGCCGACGCGAAGTCGGCCGTCGATGCCTGCGAGGCGGCGGTGGCGGGCTAGGCCAGCGCGGGGGCGGGCAGCCGGCGCGTGCCGGCGGGCCCGGCGGGCGCGTCGGGGTCGGCGAGGATGGCGGCGAGGGCGCGCACCCCCTCGACGAGGCGCGGACCGGGACGGCTGAACCACGCCCCCGCGTCGAGCGCCCAGACGCGGCCGGCGCGGACGGCGAGGAGGTCGCGCCAGGCGGGCTGCGCCTCCAGGTCGGCGGCCTGCTCGACGATCTCGGCCAGCGTGTAGCCGCAGGGGATGACGGCGATGACGTCGGGCCGGGCGGCGGCGATGTCGTCCCAGGTCGTGCGGAAGGAGGCGCGGCGGGGCGCGCCGAGGACGTCCACCCCGCCGGCGGCGTCGATCTGCTCGGTCACCCAGTGACCGGCGACGAAGGGCGGGTCGGTCCACTCCAGGGCGAGGACGCGCGGGCGAGCGCCCCCGGCCGGCCGCTCGCGTAGCGACCGCACCTCGTCGCGCAGGGGGTCCGTCAGCGCGCGGGCCGCGTCGGGCCGGCCGATGGCGGCTCCCACCTCGTCGATCGAGACGAAGACGCCCTCGAGGTCGAGCGGGGTGAGCGTGAGCACGCGGGCGCCGAGTTGCTGCTCGTGCACGACGCGGTGCACGTCGCCCGAGCCGACGGCGCAGACCTCGCACAGCGCCTGCGTGACGATGAGATCGGGCGCGAGGCGGCGCAGCAGCGGCCGGTCGATGTCGTAGACGGGGTGGCCGCCGGCCACGAGGTCGCTCACGTCGCGGTCGATCTGGGCGGGCGAGCGGCCGTCGGTGGGCACGCAGGGGCGGGTGAGCACGGGCAGGCCGGCGGCGGCGGGGGGGAAGTCGCACTCGTGCGAGACGCCCACCACGTCGGGGCCGGCGCCCAGCGCGAAGAGGATCTCGGTGGCGCTGGGCAGCAGCGAGACGATGCGCATGGATCCTCCGGGGCGGCTCCGGGGCAGCATAGCGCGGCGGATCGCCGGGGCGGGGCGCGCTAGACTGTCGGGGCGCTCGGTCGAGCGGGAGTAGCTCAGTGGTAGAGCATCTGCTTCCCAAGCAGAGGG
>JAPOXB010000021.1 GCA_026707335.1 Chloroflexota bacterium | reverse complement strand
CGCTCAGAACCCGGACGCCGACATCTGGGCCGTGAAGGTCGGATTCCGGGCGCTGCGCAGCTTCGGAGCCGGCTCGTTCTGGAGGACCGGGTGATCGAGGGCGTGGTGAACGCCGCGTACGAAGCAGTGGTGACGCTTTTCCTGCGCGGCCCAACGGGGCAGGAGCGGGAGATCGAGGCAGTGATAGACACCGGCTACAGCGGCTTTCTGACGCTGCCGCCGTCCTTGGTCGAGGAACTGGGACTGCCCTTCCTGCTTCATGGCGGGGCGGTCTTGGCCAACGGCGATACCGCAACCTTCGGTGTGCACGGCGTCACGATCCTCTGGGACGGCCGGCCAAGGTTTATCGAGGCCGACGCCGTGGGACCATTGCCACTGGCCGGCATGTCCCTGCTCGACATGCATGACCTCAGCATCCAGGTGCGGGACGGCGGGCGCGTCGTCATCCAGCCGATGGCCTGATCCGGGCCGGACGGGCGGTAGCAGCCAGCGGCGCTACTCCGGGGCGGCCGTCGTGCGCAGGTAGGGCCGGTGCGTGGTGAAGCCGGCCGGGAACAGCTCCTTCGCCTCGTCGTCGGGGACGGTCGGCAGGATCACGACGTCCTCGCCCTGCTGCCAGTCGGCCGGCGTCGCCACCTTGCGGTAGGTGGTGAGTTGCAGGCTGTCGATGACGCGCAGGATCTCCGCGAAGTTGCGGCCCGCCGAGGGCGGGTAGGTCAGCGTCAGCCGCAGCTTCTTGCCCGGATCGACGATGAAGACCGAGCGCACCGGCGTCTTGTCGTCCGAGTTGGGGTGGATCATGTCGTACATCTCGGCCACGCTGCGGTCGCCGTCGGCGATGATGGGGAAGTTCACCGTCGTGTTCTGGGTGTCGTTGATGTCCTTCACCCACTCCGCGTGGCTCTCGATCGGGTCGACGCTCAGCCCCACGACCTTCACGTTGCGCTTCTCGAACTCCGGCTTCAGCTTCGCGACGGCGCCAAGCTCCGTCGTGCAGACGGGCGTGAAGTCGGCCGGGTGCGAGAAGAGGACGCCCCAGCTCTCGCCCAGGAAGTCGTGGAAGCTGATCGATCCCTCCGTGGTCTGGGCCTGGAAGTCGGGCACGGTGTCGCCAAGTCGCAAGGTCATGATGCTCTCCTCATCGCCGGCGCCGGTCGCGCGCCGGATGCCGCGGGTCTTATGCTGCGATACTGGCAAACGGACGGCCGTTTGCCAACCGTTCCCCCTCCGCGCTGGGAGGCGGAGATAACAGGGATAGGATCGCCGACATGCCCCACCCCGTCGCCGCGCTGGACCGCCTCGGCACCGAGACCGCCTTCGAGGTGCTGGCGCGCGCGCAGCAACTCAGCGCCCAGGGCCGCGACATCATCAACCTGGGCATCGGCCAGCCCGACTTCCGCACGCCCGCGCACATCGTCGAGGCGGCGAAGCGGGCGCTCGACGACGGCCACCACGGCTACACGCCGGCCGCCGGTCTGCCGGCCCTGCGCGAGGCGGTGGCGCAGGATCTGACGTCGCGCCACGAGGCCGCGGTCGACCCCGGGTCGGTGCTGATCACGCCGGGCGCGAAGCCGATCATGTACTTCGCGATCCTGCTGTTCGGCGAGCCGGGGGTGGAGATCATGTACCCGAACCCCGGCTTCCCGATCTACGAGTCGGTGATCGCCTACTCCGGCGCGACGCCGGTGCCCATCGAGCTGCACGAGAGCGCGGGCTTCTCCTTCGACGCCGAGCAGGTGCTGGCCAACGTGACGGAGCGCACGCGGCTGCTGATCCTCAACAGCCCGGCCAACCCCACCGGCGGCGTGGTGCCGGCGGAGCAGATCGAGCGGCTGCTCGATGGGCTGGCCGCCTATCCCGACGTGACGATCCTCAGCGACGAGATCTACAGCCGCATCCTCTACGGCGAGCGCACGCACGTGAGCCTGCTGCGCTATCCGCAGATCCGCGATCGGCTGATCGTGATCGACGGCTGGAGCAAGACCTACGCCATGACCGGCTGGCGGCTGGGCTACGGCGTCTGGCCGGCGAACCTGTTCCCGCACGCCGAGCGGCTGGCGGTGAACTCCTACTCCTGCCCCAGCGCCGTCGCGCAGCACGCGGGGCTGGCGGCGCTGCACGGCCCGCAGGACGCCGTCGAGGAGATGCGGCAAGCGTTCGACGAGCGGAGACGGATCATCGTGGCCGGGCTCAACTCACTGCCGGGCGTCCGCTGCGCCGACCCGGGCGGCGCGTTCTACGTCTTCCCCAACATCGAGGGGACGGGCATCGACGCGGGCGCCCTGCAGCGGCGGCTGATGGAGGAGGCGGGCGTCGCCGTCGTGGCGGGGACGAGCTTCGGGCGGCTGGGCGAGGGCTACCTGCGTTTCTCCTACGCCAACAGCGCCGAGAACATCCGCGCCGCCATCGAGCGCATCCGGAGCCTGCTGGGCGCGGGATAGGCGCCGGCGCCGTCAGGCCGTCGCTCGCGGCTCGACCGCGTGCAGGGCGGGCAGCAGTTCGTCGGAGATCAGGCGCATGCTGTCGAGCGCCGTCTGGGCGGGCATCCCGGCCCAGTGGGTGCGCAGGACGAGGTGATCGACGCCGAACTCCTCCCAGTAGGGGCGCAACTGCTCGAAACACTCCTCCGGTGAACCCAGTACGAAGCGATCACGCAGCAGGTCGGCGAACTCCTGGTCGAAGGTCTCGTCGTCGGGCATGGCCTCGTCCTGGCCCCAGCGCGCGTAGTCGGCGTACTTGCCGCGCAGGTAGGGTCCGGCCTGCTCCAGGGCGGCGGCGCGATCGCGGGCGCAGAAGACCTCCTTGATGGCGGGAAGCTCGCGCGGGGTCGGTCTGCCGCGAAGCCCCAACTCGTCGCGATAGATGGCCAGCTGGCGGCGGATCGTCTCGACCGTCGAATGGGGGTTGATGAACCAGGCGTCGCCGAGGTGCGCGGCGCGCCGGATCGCCGGGTCGTTGTTGGCGGCGATCCAGATCGGTGGCCGCGGCCGCTGCACGGGCCGGATGTTCATGCGCACGCCGTCGAGCCGGCAGGTCTCGCCGTCGTGGCTGACGGAGTCCTCCGTCCACAGCCGCTGCACGAGCGCCAGGTACTCCTCGAAGCGCTCGGCGCGGACGCCCCGCGGCACGTCGAAGGCGTCGAACTCGACGTCGCGGTAGCCCAGGCCGACGCCGAAGATCAGCCTGCCGCCCGAGATCACGTCGAGCGTGGCGACCGTCTCGGCGACGTAGACGGGGTTGTGCAGGTTGAGCAGCAGGACGCCCAGGCCCACCCGCATGTCGCCCGCCTCCGGGATCAGGCGGGCCAGAAACGGGACCAGCTGCAACTGCTGGTTGTCTCCCTCGTTGAGGTAGTGCTGGCCGGAGAACAGCGAGTCCCAGCCGCGGTCGCGGGCGAGCCGCGCCATCGCGATCTGCTCGTCCAGCGCCGTGACCATGTCCGCATCGAGGCGCTGCTGATTGGTGAGGAACAGTCCGACCTTCATTGCCCGCACTCCAGGGCCGCCGCCGCGGCTATGCGCGTCGGCCGTGGATGGTCGCCGTGCCGAGGCCGGTCGCCTCGGCCAACTCCAGGGTGACCTCGTCGCCATCGAAGCGAAGCGACACCTGCCATCGATTGATGCTGCCGATCTCGTCCCAGTCGAGGGAGAAGACATCCCCGGTCTGCCAGCCGCCGCGGCAGGCGGCGCGGAGCCCGATGCGGCCGGCGGCGGTGTAGCGCGGCACGTTGTCGAGGCCGATGCGCAACTCCCACTCGCCCTGGCCGGAGATCCGCAGGCGGGCCTCGTCCTCCCCGGCGTGCGCCAGCGAGAGGGCGCGCAGGCCGAAGTCGTTGGCGTCGAGGCGGTACTCCCGGCCTTCGACATCGTGGGCGAGGGCGGGGATCGGAGGGGGCGGGCGCGGGTCGTCGCGGGGCTGCCGGGCCGCCTCCGCCGCCGCGCGCAGCCGCTCGACCCCGGCCGGGTTGGGAGAGAGGGGGACGTCGGTGCGCAGCGCGGGACGCAGGTGCGTGTCGATGAGCTTGTCGCGGGCGGCCCACTGCTCGGACGCGAGGCCCGCCGTCAGCACCAAGACGGCGTCGAGCGCCGGCGCCACGATGATCTGCTGGCCGCCGCGCCCGATGGCGGCGTAGACCTCGGGCGACTCCAGCCACCAGCCGTAGCCGTAGCCGTAGCGCCCGGGCGGGGTGGCGTGCTTGCGCGTCGCCGCGGCGACCCACTCGGGCGAGACGACCCGGCGGCCGTCCCAGCGGCCGCGCTGCAGGAAGAGCGCGCCGATCTTGGCCATGTCGTGGGGCGTGAGGTGCAGATCGCCCCAGCCGGTCGTGACGCCCTGAGGGCTCGGCGGCCACACTACCTCCTCGATGCCGAGTGGCCCGAAGAGGCTCTCGCGCGCGAAGTCGAGCGCCGTGCGCCCGGTCGCCTCCTGGAGGATGACGGAGAGCAGGTACGTCGCCGGGCTGCAGTACTCGAAGCGGGCGCCCGGCTCCTCGACCATCGGCAGGTCGAGCACGAACTGCGCCCAGTCGTCGCTGCGGCGCATCTCCTGCAGCGTGATCTCGCCGGGATCCGCGTAGCAGGCGAGGCCGGTGGACATGGTGAGCAGGTGGGCGAGCGTCAGGCCGCGTTTGCGCTCATCCACGTTCGCGGCGGCACGGCCGGGCAGGAGGTCGAGCACGGGCTGATCGACGCCCGCGATATGGCCCCGGTCGATGGCGATGCCGACCAGGGTCGACGTGACGCTCTTCGTGCAGGAGGCGAGGTCGTGCAGGCCGCCGGTGAAGGGGTGGAAGGTCACGTCGGCGGCGACGCGGCCGTGGCGCAGCACGAGCAAGCTGTGGATCGGGAGCCCAATCTCCACGATGCGCCGGCACAGCGTCGCGAGCAGATCAGAATCCACGCCGGCGGCCTCCGGCACGGCGGCCGGCCAGGGACGGTCGGTGGGCGAGTCGGCGGCGTGGGTCAGGGCGTCGCTCCCCTCAAGTCGCGGCCGGGACGGGGCAGCCCGATACTAGGTCAGCGGACGGCTGCGCGGGCCGCGTCCGGTTCGGCGGCCGGCGATCCGCACCCGGGAAGGAGTGCCTCGTGACGCGAGTGCAGCGGCTCCTCGACCGGCCGATCATCGGGCCGGACCTCGACCCGAGCATCGGCCGCAACATCCAGGGGCCCTCGCTGATCCGCGTGCCGGAGTGGGTCGAGGCGCCGCTGGGGCGCTACTACCTGTACTTCGCCGATCACAAGGGGTCGTACATCCGGCTGGCCTACGCCGACGACCTGCTCGGCCCGTGGCGGGTGCACGTCCCCGGCAGCCTGCACCTGGCGGAGTCGCACTTCCCGACGCAGCCTCCCGCGCTCTCCGCCGCGCAGCGGGCCGACGTCGAGGCGCGCTACGCCGCGGGCGGCGTGCGCATCTCGCACGACCCGGTGACCGAGGCGACGACGCCGCACATCGCCTCGCCCGATGTGCACGTCGACGAGGCCCGGCGGCGGATCCGGATGTACTACCACGGGCTCGAGGACGTGGGGCGGCAGGTGACGCGCGTGGCGCAGTCGGCCGATGGGGTGCGCTTCGCCGCCAACGCCGAGGTGCTGTCGCGCTCCTACCTGCGCGCCTTCGCCTGGGACGGGTGGGCGTACGGCCTCGCGATGCCGGGGCAGCTGTATCGCTCCCGCGACGGCCTGACCGGCTTCGAGGCCGGGCCGCGGCTGTTCAACCCGGACATGCGTCACGCCGGGCTGTGCCTGCGGGACGGGACGCTGCACGTCTTCTGGACGCAGGTGGGGCATGCGCCGGAGCGCATCCTGCTGAGCATGATCGACCTGCGCGGCGACTGGCAGGACTGGCGGGAGTCGGAGGCGGTGGAAGTGCTGCGGCCCGAGCGGCCCTGGGAGGGGGCGGGCGCGCCGACCGAGCCCTCGGTGCGCAGCACCGCCTACGGGCAGGTGAACCAACTGCGCGACCCCGCCGTCTACGTGGAGGACGGGCGCACCTACCTGCTCTACGCGGTCGCCGGGGAGAGCGGCGTCGCCATCGCGGAGGTGCTCTTCGACGGGTGAGGGAACCTCACCCCCTAACCCCCTCTCCATCTGGACGATGGAGAGGGGGGACCAGAACGGGGGGCGCCGCGCCCTGGCTTGGTTGCGCGTCAGCCGGGCTCGGCTGACGGCGTATCGGCGTCGGCATCGCGCACGAGTTCGGCGCTGGTGCGGGCGCGGACGGAGGGCAGGAAGGCGGCGATGACGAGGGCGAGCGCCATCACGCCCGCGCCGATCAGGAACAACTCGGTGAGGGTGCCGGCGAGCGCCCCGCGGGCGGTCTCGATGACGGCGTCGGCGGCGCCGGGGTCGGTCGCCTCGACGGAGGCGCGGAAGCGTTCGAGGGCCTCCGGGTCGAGTAACGTCTGGGGCCGCTGCTTGAGCGTCTCGAAGCCGTCGGGGAAGGCGCGGCTCAGTTCGCGGCTGAAGCCGCTGGCCATCAGCGAGCCGAGGATGGCGACGCCGACCGATCCGCCGACCTGGCGGAAGAACTGCGTGGAGGCGGTCCCGACGCCGAGCAGCCGGTGCGGCAGCGCGTTCTGGATCGCGAGCCCGTAGAGCGGCAGCCCGACGCCGACCCCCAGCCCCATGACCACCATGTAGCCCCGCGTGAGCAGGCGGGACGAATCGACATCGAGGGTGGCCAGGAGGGCCGGCCCCACGACCATCAGCGCGCCGCCGGCCAGCGCCAACGGCCGCAGCCCGACGCCGCGGGAGAGGAACTGGCCCGCGGCCACCGATCCGACCACGATGCCGATCATCATGGGCATCGTGACGGTGCCGGAGTTCGTCGCCGAGACGCCCTGCGCCCCCTGCAGGAACAGCGGCATGAACTGGATCGCGCCGAACATCGCGAAGCCGAGGGTGATCGTGACGAGCGAGGAGACGAGGAAGACGCGGTTGCGGAACAGGGCCAGCGGCAGGACGGCCCAGTCGCCGGCGCGCCGTTCGGCCCAGACGAAGAGGGCGATGAACGCCGCCGCCAGAAGGAAGCAGATCACGACGCGGGGGTCGGTCCAGGCGTACTGATTGCCGGCCCAGGAGAAGCCCAGCAGCAGCGGCACGCCCGCCGCGATCACGGCCGCGCCGCCCAGGTAGTCGATGCGCGCCTTGCGGGGGCTGCGGAACCAGGGCATCCAGATCGCGACCACCGGCAGCGCGACCAGCGCCACCGGCACGTTGATGTAGAACACCCAGCGCCAGCTCAGTTCGTCGGTGAGGGCGCCGCCGACGAGCGGCCCGATCACGCTCGCCAGCGCGAAGGTGCCGCTGACTGCGCCGACCCAGCGGCCGCGCTCGGCGGGCGAGAAGAGGTCGCCCAGCGTCGCGAAGACGTTGGCCATGATGAAGCCCGCGCCCAGTCCCTGCACCATGCGGAAGCCGATCAGCGCGGTCATGCTCTCCGACAGCCCCGCCAGCACGGAGCCGAGCAGGAAGACCGCGATGCCGGTCAGCAGGAACGGCTTGCGGCCGTAGACGTCGGACAGCTTGCCGACGACGGGCACGATCACCGTCGAGGCGAGCAGGTAGGAGGTGAACGGCCAGGCGAAGAGGTCGAGCCCGCCCAGGTCGGAGACGACGCGCGGCATCGCCACGGACATGATCGTCGAATCGAGCGCCGCCAGGAAGAGCGACAGCATGATCGCGCTGACGATGAAGATCTTCTGCCGGTGCGGGAGGAAAAGGCCGGGCGGCAGGTCGGCCGGCGCGGCTCGGGCCGGCGCGGCCGGGGACGCCCCCCCGGCCGGGGGGCGGGAGTCGTCGGCCATGCTCACCTCGCTCGTCCCGACGCGGCGCCTCGCCGATCGACAGTGTGCCACCTCCGCGGCGCGGTCGGCGCGGGGTACGGTGTCGCCCGACACGCTGCGGATGCGGCGTGGGGTATTCTTGCCTCGGCCCCGATCCGGGGCCGCCGGGAGGATCGACGCGGAGCGGGAACCGGCGACGGGAGAGCCACGGATGAGTGAGCCGATTCGCAGCGCGGTGGTGGTGGGCGGCGGCAGCGCCGGCTTCCTGGCGGCGACGACGTTCCGCCGCATGCTGCCGCAGGTCAAGCTGACGGTCGTGTACTCGCCCGACATTCCGGTGATCGGGGTCGGGGAGTCGACGACGCCCGCGACCCCGCTGCACGTGCACGAGATCCTCGGCATCGACCGGGGGGAGTTCCACCGCGAAGTGCGGCCGAGTTGGAAGATGGGGCTGCGCTTCGAGTGGGGCGCGCCCGGGCTGCCGCACTTCAACTACACGTTCGACACGTACCTCGACAAGCAGGTGCGGGGCCTCGGCAAGTGGGCCGCGTTCTACTGTCTGGCCGACAACCAGGACTCCAGCGACTTCCAGGCGCGCATGGATCGCGACAAGGCCCCGACGCTGCAGCGGGGCGGCCAAGTGTCGCTCGACCCGCGGGCGACCTACCACCTGCCCAACACCCGCTTCATCGACTTCCTGCAGCGCAGGGCCCAAGCGGCCGGCGCGACGCTGCTGGCCGACGAGGTCGTCGGCGTCACGCAGGCGGAGTCGGGCGACGTGGCCAGCCTGCGCCTGAAGAGCGGCCGCGACCTGAGCGCCGACCTGTTCATCGACTGCTCCGGCTTCGGCTCGCAGCTGCTGGGCAAGACGCTGGACGAGCCCTGGCTGAGCTACCAGGACACGCTGTACTGCGACCGCGCCGTGATCGGCTCCTGGGAGCGCGACGACCTGATCCGCCCCTACACGACGGTGTCGACGATGGACCACGGCTGGGCCTGGCGGATCGACTTCCCCGACGTCGTGACGCGGGGCTACGTCTTCTCGTCGGCGTTCTGCTCGGACGAGGACGCGGCGGAGGAGCTCAAGCGCAAGAATCCCGAGTTCGGCGACGACCCGGACCTGCGCGTGCTGCGATTCCCGAGCGGGCGCTATCAGCGGAACTGGGTGCGCAACGTGCTGGCGGTGGGCAACGCGTCGGGCTTCGTCGAGCCGCTGGAGGCCACGTCGCTGCACCTGATCATCGAGCAGCTCTACAACTTCTGCTGGGCGATGAGCGACGCCGACGCGCGGCCCGGGCCCGACCTGCACGACCTGCTCAACCATCGGTTCGCGCTGGTCTGGGACGACGTGCGCGACTTCCTGGCGCTGCACTACAAGTTCAACCACCACTCCGACACGCCGTTCTGGCGGCACTGCCGCGAGGAGACGCCGTTGGGCGGCGCCGCCGACATGGTGGAGGCGTACGGCCAGATCGGGCCGTCGCGGCTGCTGGGCAACCTGCTCCCGGGCGGCGGCATGTTCGGCTACGGCGGCTACATGTCGATGCTGGTGGGCATGCAGGTGCCCACGGAGGCGCGCAGCACCCTGTCGGACCGGGAGGCGCGGGTCTGGCGGGCGCACCGGGACGGGTACCGCAAGGCCGCCGCCCTGGCCCCGCGGATGCGCCCCGCGCTGGCTCAGGCGCACCGGGGCGCCTGAGACCGACGCACACGACGGGCGACGCCCGCCGCTGGATTCGCGAGGCACACGATGGATCTGCAACTCGAGGGACGGGGCGCCATCATCACCGGCGGCAGCCGCGGCATCGGCAAGGCGATCGCGGCGGCGCTGGCGGCCGAGGGCGTCGACGTGGTCCTGGCGGCGCGCACCGAGGCGCCGCTCGTCGCCACCGCCGAGGAGATCGCGCAGGCCAGCGGCCGGCGGGCGATCCCGATCGTCTGCGACACGGGCGACGACGCGGCCGTGCGGCGCATGGTCGACCAGGCGGCGGCGGAGCTGGGGCGGATCGACATCCTGGTCAACAACGCGGCCAAGGCTGCCGGCCAGTCCGCGCCGCCCACGCTCGACACGCTCGACGAGGTCTTCTGGGAGGACATGAACGTCAAGGTGCTGGGCTATATCCGTTGCGCGCGGGCCGTCGCGCCGCACATGCGGGAGCGGGGCTGGGGGCGGATCATCAACATCAGCGGCCTGGCGGCGCGGCAGTCGGCCGCGGTGGTGGGCAGCATCCGCAACGTAGCCGTCGCGGCGATGGCGAAGAACCTGGCCGACACGCTGGGCCGCGACGGCATCAACGTGACCGTCGTGCACCCCGGCCTGACGGTCACCGAGGCCACGCCGGGCGTGCTGGCCGCGCGGGCGGAGAGCACGGGCCGCCCCATCGAAGAGATCCGCGCCGAGATGTTCGGGAGCAACGCCGTCCGCCGCCCGATCGACGCGAGCGACGTCGCGAACGTGGTGGCGTTCCTCGCCTCGCCGCTGTCGGTCGCGATCTCCGGCGACGCCATCGCCGTCGGCGGCGGCGTGGGCCGCGCGATTCACTACTAGCCGCTCGCGGCGCTATCTTTCGTCGAGGCGTCATGCAGCGGCGGCGACTCCGGCCGTCGGGCGCGGCGTCGGGTGAGGACTGGCCGCCATGTTCTTCGAACTGCGCCAATACACGCTGTGGCCCGGCAAGCAGGCCGACTTCGTGAAGCTGATGGAAGAGGTGATCATCCCCTTCCAGACCTCCGTGGGCATGGACATCCGCGGCAGTTGGGTGGCGGAGGAGGACGAGACCCAGTTCATCTGGATCCGCGCCTTCCAGAGCGAGGAGGAGCGGGAGCGCCTCTACGCCGCCGTCTACGACAGCGACAAGTGGCAGAACGAGGTCGCGCCGCTGCTGCCCGACATGATGGACCGCGAGCACATGACGATCACGCGCATGTTGCCCACCCCCCGCTCGGCGATGCAGTAGCCGTGGCGGGGACGCGAGCCGGGCCGCCGGGCCTGAGGCCGGGAGGGGACGACGATGCCCGCAGACACGCTTGACGCCGTGCAGCTGGGCCGCAACAGCGGCCTGCGCGTCTCGGAGTTGTGCCTCGGCACGATGAACTTCGGCGAGCCGGGGCGCGGGCACCAGGGCGACTGGACGCTGGGCCTCGACGACGCCCGGCCGATCTTCAAGGCCGCCATCGAGCAGGGGCTGTTCTACTTCGACTGCGCCGACGTGTACGGCCTGGGCGCCTGCGAGCGGGTGGTGGGGCAGCTGCTGCGCGAACTGCTGCCGCGCGACGAGTTCGTCATCGCGACGAAGATCTCGAACCCGATGGGCGAGGGCCCGAACCAGGGCGGGCTGTCGCGCAAGCACGTGATGGAGGGCGTCGACGCCTGCCTGGAGCGGCTGGGGCTCGACTACATCGACCACCTGGTGATCCACCGGCACCCGCAGGGCGTGCGCGGCCACGGCGAGCTGCCGATCGAGGAGTCGCTGGAGGCGCTGCACGACGTCGTCAAGGCGGGCAAGGTGCTGTACCTGGGCGCCTCGTCGATGTTCGCCTGGCAGTTCGCCGAGCTGCAGTTGACCGCGAAGATGCACGGCTGGACGCCGTTCGTCTCGATGCAGAACCACTACAACCTCGTCTACCGCGAGGAGGAGCGGGAGATGAACCCGTACTGCGCGCGCAGCGGCGTCGCGCTGATGCCCTGGTCGCCGCTGGCGCGGGGCGTGCTCACCGGGTCGTACCGGGGCGGCTTCGACAAGGGCGGGACGGAGCGCTCAAAAGGGCGGGACCGGGTGCGCACGGAGGGCCTCTACCGGGGCGCGGCGACGTTCGACATCGCGGAGCGCGTGGTGGAGGTGGCGGAACGGTACGGCAAGACGCCGGCGCAGATCGCGCTGGCCTGGATGATGAACAAGCCCGAGATCACGTCGCCCGTGGTGGGGGTGTCGAAGATCGCCCAGATCGAGCAGCTGGTCGCGGCGACGAAGATCCGGCTCGATCCCGACGACGTGACCTACCTGGAGGAGCTGTACCAGCCGGTCGAGAACCTGCTGTCGTTCGGCACGTCCTGACGGCGAGCCGGCGCGGGATCAGCGGTAGTAGGCCAGCCGGTTCTCTTCCTTGGTCATGAACTCCAGCAGTGCCGGGCGGCCCGCCTCGACCTCAGCCAGGCCGCGGCGGATCGCGGGGACGATCTCCTGCGGCTGGTGCACGCGCTCGCCGTAGGCGCCCAGGGCGACCGCGAGCGTGGCGTAGTCGCCGTAGAGCTCCGTGAAGCCGTAGCTCTCGACGGCCGACTGATAGCGCGCCGGGTAGCCCGACAGCACCTGGTTGTTCAGCACGATGGTCAGCACGGGCAGGTTGAGCCGCACGCCGGTCTCGATGTCCATCCCGGCCATGCCGATGGCGGCGTCGCCCATGAAGTGGATCATCGTGCGCTCGGGGGCGGCGGCCTTCGCGCCCAGCATCAGGCCCAGCGAGTAGCCGAGTTGGGTCGAGTTGCCCCAGCCCAGGTAGCCGCGTGGCACCGTCGACTCCCAGGTGGGGACGAGTTGGTCGCGCGGGTGGCCGGAGTCGTGCGTGATGGTCGTGTTGTCCAGATCGACGGTGTGCATCAGATCCCACATCACGCGGTAGGGGTTGAGCGGCGTCTCGTCGGAGGCGCGCAGCGGCATCCACTCCTCGGTGTACTCGTCCTTGACCCGCTTCACCTCGTCCACCGCCCCGCCGCCGCGGTGGCCCTCGGCCCCGGCCTGACGCTGGACCTCCTCGATCATCTGCGTGAGCACCAGCTGGGCGTCGCCGATGATCGCGTGGTCGAGGTGGTGGTCCTTGTTGAGGTCGACGGCGTCGACGGTCGACTGCACCATCAGCTTGCCGCCGGGGATCTTCCGCGAGGCGAGGTTGCTGGTGAAGCTCGCGCCGATGCCGAACACGGCGTCGGACTCGTCGAGGAAGTGGCGCGCCATCTTGGTCATCGTGTGGGCCGCCGCGCCCAGGGCGAGCGGGTGGTTCTCGGGGAAGGCGCTCTTGCCGCTGTTGGTCGTGGCGACGGGGGCGTCGAGCAGTTCGGCGAGGGTCGTGAGCTGCTCGCTGGCCTCGGCCCAGAGGACGCCCTGGCCGGCGAAGATCATCGGGCGCTCGGCCGCGAGCAGCGCCGCGACGGCGTCGCGCACGTCGGCCGGGTCGCCGGCGCTGCGATGCGGCGCGACGGGGCGGTAGTCAGAGACCGCGGCGTCGGTCTCTTCGGCCCCGACGTCGGCGGGGGTCTCGAGCAGCACGGGCGCGCCGCGGCCGGTGCGCAGGAAGGTGTGGGCCCGGCGCAGGAACTCGGGGATGCGCCCCGACTGGTTGATCTGCGCGCTCCACTTGGTGATGCCGCCGTAGTGAAGCGGGGCGCTGAAGTCGGGGTGCGAGCCGGTCGCGCCGCGCGCCGTGCCGCCGGGCAGGACGAGGATCGGCACCGAGTCGGCGAAGGCGTGCGCGATGCCGCCGTAGGCGTTCTCGATGCCGGGGCCGGCCTGCGTGACGACGACGCCGTTGCGGCGGCCGTTCAGCATGCGGGTGTAGCCGTCGGCCATGTTGACCGTCGCGCGCTCGGTGCGCGACATCATCGGTCGGATGCCGATCGCCGCCGTGGCCTCGATCAGCGGGTTGTCCGGGTAGCAGAAGAGGTACTCGGTGCCCTCCGCCTGCAGGATGCGCGCGATCGCGTCGTTGCCTCTCATGCCACTCCCCTTCGCGCGCGCCGATACCGGGTGGGATGCGTGGACGACTCGATTGCCCGGCGGATGGCGGCGCGATGCCGAGGATAGCAACGCCTCCCCTTGCGGTCCGCTGGCGGTGCGCGGCGCTGTGTCGCGAAGCGGGCGGGCCGGATACCGTGACGGCGCACCCCCCCCATCGGACTGCCCGCGGCGACCCACGCCCCGACGAGAGGCTCATCCCCATGGACGGCAACCAGTACATCGCCCGCATCCTGCAAGACGAGGGCGTGCGCGAGATCTGCTGCTTCCCCAGCAGCCAGCTGCTCGAAGAGGCGGCCGACCTGGGTATCCGGCCCGTCATGTTCCGCCACGAGCGCGGCGCGGTGATGGCCGCCGACGGCTACAGCCGCATGAGCGACGGGGAGCGCTTCGGCGTCGTCGTGACGCAGAACGCGGCCGGAGCGGAGAACTCGGTGGGCGGGCTGTCGCAGGCCTTCGCCGACAACTCCCCCATCCTGCACCTGCCGGGCGGCTACGCGCTGGCCGAGCGCCAGGTGCGCCCCAACTTCTCGGCGGCCGAGAACTACCGCGGCATCACCAAGTCGGTCGAGTCGATCGACACGCCGCGGCAGATCGGCGCCGTCATGCGGCGCGCTTTCCAGAACCTGCGCAACGGGCGGGGCGGACCGGTGGTCGTGGAGCTGACGGCGGACGTCTGCACCCAGGAGGTGCCCGAGGCGGCGCAGCGCTACACGTCGCCGAAGCGCGCGCGCTCGCAGCCGGGGGCGGCGGAGATCGCCGAGGCGGCCCGCGCCCTGCTGGCGGCGGAGCGCCCGATGATCTGGGCCGGGGCCGGCGTGCTGATGGCGGGCGCGACCGACGCCCTGCGCCGGCTGGCCGAGCAGACCGGCGTGCCGGTCTTCACGACGATGGAGGGGAAGTCGAGCTTCGACGAGCGGCACCCGCTATCGCTGGGCGCGGGCAGCAACGCCGCGCCCGGGCCCGCGTACGCGCGCATCGAGGAGTCGGACCTGGTGCTGGCGCTAGGCAGCAGCCTGTCGATCAACTCTTACACGCTGCGCGTGCCGCGCGGGAAGACGGTGATCCACAACACCGTGACGCCGGAGGACGTCAACAAGGACACGCCCTGCGACATCGCGCTGGTGGGCGACGCGCGCCTGACCATCGAGGCGCTGATCGCGGAGATCGCGGCGCAGGCGGGCGACGCCCCGCGCGACCTCGGCCAGGCCGCTGCCATCGCCGAGCGGCGCGCGGTCTGGCAGGCCGAGTGGGCCGACGTGCTGGAGTCGGACGCGACGCCGATCAACACCTACCGCGCCATCCGCGAGATCGACGAGAACATCGACCACGAGAACTCGGTCGTCACGCACGACGCGGGCGCGATCCGCGACTCGATGGTGCCGTTCTTCACCGCCACCACGCCGCGCAGCTACATCGGCTGGGGCAAGACGACGCACCTGGGCATGGGCATCCCGCTGATGATCGGGGCCAAGCTGGCGCGGCCCGATCGCTTCTGCATCAACGTCATGGGCGACGGCGCCTTCGGGATGTCGGGCACCGACATCGAAACGTCGGTGCGGGAGCGGCTGCCGATCACGACGGTGATCCTGAACAACAGCGGCATGGCGACCTACCCCGGCCTGTTCCCCATCGCGCGGGAGCGCTTCGGCTTCACCAGCATGACGGGCGACTACGCCCGCATCGCCGAGGGCATGGGCGCGGTGGGCATCACCGTTACCGAGCCCGCGCAGGTGGGCCCCGCCGTCCGGGAGGCGCGCCGCCTCAACGCCGCCGGCCGGACCGTGCTCATCGACGTGCACACCGACCACGAGGCGCGCAAGTCGCGCTACTAGGCGGGCGGCGGCCGGCGCAGGGCGTCGGCCAGCCACTCGGCGCTGTGGCGCGGCCGGCGGTCGGTGAACTGCTCGATCTGCTGGCGGCAGGAGACGCCCGTGATCGCGACGCCCGTCTCCGGCGGCGCGGCGTCGAGGGCGGGGAACAGCCGCTCGGCCCCCATGCGGCGCGAGATCTCGTAGTGCTCGGCCTCGAAGCCGAAGGAGCCGGCCATGCCGCAGCAGGCGGCGTCGATGAGCCGCGGCCGGTAGCCGGCGACCGCGAGCGCGCGCAGCGTCGGCGTCATGCCGGCGACCGCCTTCTGGTGGCAGTGGCCGTGCACGAGCAGGTCGCCCCCGCCGGGCCGGAAGCGCGCCGCGACCTCTGGGTCATCCGCCAGCGCGGCGACGAGCTCGTCGAGCAGCACCGCTCGCTCGGCGACGGCGCGCGCGTCGGGGCCGGGAACCAACTCGAGCCACTCCTCGCGCAGCGTCAGCAGGCAGGACGGCTCGGTGCCCACGATTGGCAGGCCGCGCGCCGCCAACGGTCGCAGCGCCTCGACGTTGCGGCGCGCCCACTCGCGGGCCAGGGGCAACTGGCCGCGTGAGATCGCGGGCCGGCCGCAGCAGGCCCGCCCCGCGACCCGCCGCACCCGGTAGCCCAGCGCCTCCAGCACCGCCGTCGCGGCGGCGCCGACCTCGGGGTGGAAGTAGTCGGTGAAGGTGTCGTGGAAGAGGACCGCGTCGCCGCGGGGGGCGGGGGCGTCGGGCGGGGTGCGGGCGTCGAACCAGCGCGGGAACGGCTCGCGGGTGAAGCGCGGCAGTTGACGGTCGCGATGCACGCCGCCCCAGCGATGCAGCAGCGCCCGCGCCGGCCGCAGCGTCGCGAGGCGATTGGCCAGCGGCGCCGTGCGGCTCCCCCAGCGGCCAAGCGCGCCGACCCGCGCGAAGGCGCGATCGCGCAGGGGGACGCCGTGCGCGGCGTAGCGCCGGCTGAGCACCTCGTACTTGATCTTCGCCATGTCGACGCCGGAGGGGCACTCGGCCTTGCAGGCCTTGCACTCGACGCACAGGTCGAGCGCCTCCGCGATCCGGTCGCCGGTCAGGTCGGCGGCGGGAAGGCCGCCGTTGAGCGCCTGCCGCAGCAGGTTCGCCCGGCCGCGGGTCGAGTGCTCCTCGTCGCGGGTGACCATGAAGGAGGGGCACATCGCCCCGTCGAACTTGCGGCAGGCGCCCTGGCCGTTGCACTGCTCCAGCGCCCCGGCGAGGCCGCCGTCGGCGCGGAAGTCGAGCACGGTGGCCGGCCGCTCGTTGACGGTCTCCGGCCCCAGGCGCAGGTTGTCCTCGAAGGGCGGCGTGTCGATGATCTTGCCGGGGTTGAGCAGCCCCTGCGGGTCGAAGGCGCGCTTCAGGTCACGGAAGGCCCCGATCAGCGCCGGGCCGAAGAGCCGCTCCATGAAGACGCCGCGCACGATGCCGTCGCCGTGCTCGCCGCTGAGGCTGCCGCCGAACTCGACGACCAGGTCGGCGATCTGCGAGGCGATCTCGGCCGTCATCGCCAGGCCGTCGCGTTGCTTCAGGTTCACCTCCGGTCGGATGTGCAGGCAGCCCTCGCCGGCGTGGCCGTAGTAGCCGGCGCGGGCCCCGTGCGCCTCCACGATGGCGTCGAAGCGGGCCACGAAACCGGCCAGCTTCTGCGGCGCGACGGCCGTGTCCTCCACGAAGGCGACCGGCTTGGCGTCTCCCTTGACGCTCATCAGCAGGCCCAGGCCGGCCGTGCGAAGGCGCCACATGGCGGCCTGCTCGGCGGCGTCGGTGGTCGTGACGACCGTGGCGGAGATGCTCCGCGCGGCGAGGTCGGCCGTGAGCGCGTCGAGCCGCTCCCGCACGGCGCCGGCGTCGTCGCCCTGGAACTCGACCAGCAGCAGCGCGCCCGGGTCGCCGCGGACGAACGCCGCCAGCGGCGCGAGCCCGGGATGCTCCCGGCAGCGGTCGATGATCGTCGACCCGATCAGCTCCGCGGCCGAGGGGTCGTGCGCCAGCACCGGCATGACGGCTGCCGCCGCCGCGACGACGGAGTCGAAGTGGACGGCGGCCAGCCCGGTGGCGGCGGGGATGGGGACCAGGCGCACGGTCGCCTCGGTAGCGACGGCGAGCGTGCCCTCGGAGCCCACGAGCAGCGGGACGAGGTTGCCGGGCTCCCGCAGCACGGCGTCGAGGTTGTAGCCGGAGACGCGGCGGGGGATGTCGGGGAAGCGCCGCCCGATCTCCTCGGCGTGGGCCGTCGCCAGCGCGTCGGCGGCGCGGTAGACCGCGCCTTCGAGGTCGGACTGGGCGCGCTTGCCGGCCAGGGCGGGGGCGTCGAGGGGCGCGAGTGTGACGAGGGAGCCGTCGGCGAGCACGGCGTCGAGCGCGACCACGTTGTCGGCCATCTTGCCGTAGAGGCCCGAGTGCGCCCCGCAGGAGTTGTTGCCGATGCCGCCGCCGATGGTGGCGCGGTTGGCCGTGGAGGGGTCGACGGGGAACCGCAGGCCGTGCTCGCGGGCGGCGGCGCTGAGTTGCGTCAGCACGACGCCGGGTTGCACGCGGGCCGTGCGCGCCGCGGGGTCGATGGAGAGGACGCGGCCCATGTGGGGCGTGAAGTCGAGCACGATGGCATGGTTCACGCCCTGTCCCGCCAGGCTCGTGCCGCCGCCGCGCGGCAGCACCGCGACGCCGCGCCGGCCGGCCACGCGCAGGACGTGCCGCACGTCGGCCGCGGAGCGCGGGAAGACGACGGCGGCCGGCTCCATCTCGTATATCGAGGCGTCGGTGGCGTAGAGCAGGCGGTCGGGCCGCTCGACGCGCACGTCGTCGACGCCGCCGCTGAGGCCGGCGGCCAGCTCGGCCGCGACGTCGCGCAGGGCGCCGCCGTCGCCCTCCAGCAGCGCCAGCGCGGAGCGCACGGCGGCGTGCGGGCTGGGCGTCGCGCCGCGCAGCACGGGCCGTCGGGCCGGGGCGGAACTGGTCATCGACACGAGCCTCCGTGCAGGCGGGGATTCCCGCCCCGCTGAGCTCTCACGGTACGCCGTCGCCGCGCTCCCGGCCTACTGCCGGCGCCGCCGCTATCCTCGGCCTCGTGCGATTCATCATCTACGGCGCGGGCGGCATCGGCGGGACCATCGGCGCGCGGCTGTTCCGTGGCGGCCACGACGTCCTGCTGATCGCCCGCGGTCCGCACCTCGCCGCGATCCAGGCGGATGGGCTGCGCTTCGCCACCCCGGCAGTGGACGAGAGGCTGCCGATCCCGGCGGTCGGCCACCCGGCCGAGGCGGGGCTGCGCGAGGGCGACGTCGTCGTGCTGTGCATGAAGAGCCAGCACACCGAGTCGGCGCTGCGTGATCTGGCCGCGGCGGCCGGCGACGACCCGGGACCGGCGATCCCGGTCGTCTGCTGCCAGAACGGCGTCGCCAACGAGCGCGCCGCCCTGCGGCGCTTCCCGAACGTGTACGGCATGGTCGTCTGGCTGCCGGCCGAGCACCTGCGGCCGGGGGAGGTCGTCACGTTCGCCGAGGGGCCGGGCGGCATGCTCGACGCGGGCCGCTACCCCGGCGGCGTCGACGCGACGATCACCGAGGTCACGGCGGCGCTCGCCCGCGCGGGCTTCACCTCGGCGCCCGACCCGGCGATCATGCGTCAGAAGTACGCCAAGCTGCTGGGCAACCTCAGCAACGCGGTGCACGCCGCCGCGGGCGAGGCCCCCGCCGACTTCGCGCGCCTCCTGCGCGAGGAGGCCCTGGCCTGCTACGCGGCGGCCGGCATCGACTGCGCGGGCGTCGAGGAGACGCGGGCGCGCCGCCGCACGGCCGTGCGCGACGGCGACGTGCCCGGCTTCGACCGGCACGGCGGGTCGTCGCAGCAGAGCGTGATGCGCGGCACCGGCAACATCGAGGCCGACTACCTGAACGGCGAGATCGTGCAGCTGGGGCGGCTGCACGGCGTACCGACGCCCGCCAACTACGTCGTGCAGCAGGCCGGCAATGCGATGGTCCGCGACGGCCTCAGCGTCGGGGCGATCACGGTCGAGGAACTGCGGCGGCGGATCGCGGCGATCTCGTAGCTTGGGGCCTCCACCGGAGGCCCGAGGCGCGCTAGTCGGCTTCGGGCTCGGCCTCGGCCTCGGCTTCGGACGCCTCGTCGCCGCGCACCCGCTCGCGCGCCGCCGTGGCGGCCTCGCCGGCGGCGTCCATGCCCTTCTCGGCCGCGTGCCGCGCCGCGGTCGCGGCCTCGCCGGCGACGTCCATGCCCTTCTCGGCGGCGTCGCGCGCCGCGTGCGCCATCTCGCCGGCGGCGTCCATGCCCTTCTCGGCCGCCTCGCGGGCCCGGCCCGCCATCTCCTCGGCGACGTCCATACCCTTCTCGGCGGCCTCGCGCGCCGCGCCCGCCACCTCCTCCGCGACGTCCATGCCCTTCTCGGCGGC